>JBJTOP010000200.1:0-16352 GCA_046074645.1 Planctomycetaceae bacterium
TCGCGACAGCCAGGGACACTGGCAGATTCATCGCGTGCAGTCACTGTCCCCGCACACGCTGCCGGACAGTCACAAGCCCTTCGTTGCTGAATCCGCAGCACTCTATCTTGCTCGCCGAGCATCAGCCCCCAGAACCCGCAAACGCACTCGATTTGACCTCGCCATCCTCCACGATCCCGCCGAACACCACAATGCACCATCCAACGAAACGGCCCTGAAACGCTTCATTCGCGCTGCCCGCGAACAGGACGTCTACGCCGAACTCATCACAAAAGACGACTACAGCCGACTGCTCGAATTTGACGCCCTCTTCATTCGCGAAACCACCTTCGTCAATCACCATACCTATCGCTTTGCCCGCAGAGCCGCGAAGGAAGGCATGGTGGTGATCGACGATCCCGTGTCAATCCTTCGCTGCACCAACAAAGTCTACCTCGCTGAAATGCTCGCCCGCCACCATATCGACATGCCCCGGTCGATCGTCGTTCACCGCGAAAATATCGACAGCATCGCCGAACAACTCTCTTTCCCCTTTGTGCTCAAACAGCCCGACAGTGCTTTCAGTCAGGGCGTCGTCAGGATTCATTCAGAACAGGAACTGCATCAGAAAATCTCCACTTTCCTCGGCGATTCTGAACTGCTCATCGCCCAGGAATACCTGCCCACCACCTTCGACTGGCGGATCGGCATCATCGACCGCAAGCCGCTCTTTGCCTGTCGCTATTTCATGGCCCCTGGACACTGGCAAATCGTCCGCCAGGAACTCAGCGGCCGCGGACGCTATGGCAAAACCGAAACACTCCCTGTCGAGCTGGCTCCGCGCAAGGCCGTCAAGCTCGCACTCCGCGCGGCAAACCTTATCGGTGACGGTCTCTACGGCGTGGATGTCAAAGAGTCCAACGGACGCTTCGTGATCATCGAAGTCAACGACAATCCTAATGTCGATGCCGACAGCGAAGATTCCATTTTGAAGGAAGACCTCTACTCACGTATCATGGAAGTCTTCGTCCGTCGGATGGAACAAAAGCGAGCACGCCTGGATGACTGACACGTTTTCACCCCGACCACGACTGGGACTGTTCGAAGCCTGGGGCGTCGAACTGGAATACATGCTTGTCAGCGATCAGACTCTGGATGTGCGTCCGATCTGTGACCAGCTGCTCTCAGCCGAAGCCGGCCACGTCACAGCGGATGTTCACCGTGGTGCAATCGACTGGTCGAACGAACTCGTGCTGCACGTCGTGGAACTCAAAACCGCAGCCCCCACACCACACCTGCAGGGACTCGCAGCCGCCTTCACGGCTGAAGTTCGCCACATCAATCGCCTCCTGCAACCGCTCAACGCCCGGCTGATGCCTTCCGCCATGCACCCGTGGATGGACCCTGTTCGCGAAATGCGACTCTGGCCACACGACTGCAGTGTCGTCTACGAAGCTTTCAACCGCATCTTCGACTGTCGCGGACATGGCTGGGCCAACCTGCAAAGCGTGCATCTCAACCTGCCGTTTCGCGACGATCAGGAATTCGCTCGTCTGCACGCCGCCGTACGACTGGTGCTCCCGCTGCTCCCGGCCATCGCTGCCGCATCACCCCTCTGCGACGGAAAGCTCTCTCCACACCTCGACCACCGGCTGCATGTTTACCGCAGCAATTCCCGTCGCTTTCCCTCGATTACCGGTCGCGTCATCCCGGAACAGGCGTGGAGCGAATCGGAATATCAGGAACGAATTCTGCAGCCGATGTATGACGATATCGCCCCACACGATCCCGATGAAGTGCTCCAGGATGAATACCTCAACGCCCGTGGTGCCATCGCCCGCTTCGGCCGTGGTTCAATTGAGATTCGCGTGATCGACATCCAGGAATGTCCAGCCGCTGATCTGGCCGTACTTCAGGCGGCCGCAGCCCTGATTCGCGCACTTGTCGAAGAACACTGGTGTTCACTGGCAGTCCAGCAGTCCGTGCCTGTGGAACCGCTGGCGGAACTGTTCAACGTAGCGGTAACCAACGCAGAAGAGACAAATCTGAGTCACCCCGTGTTGCTGCAAGTCTACGGCTTTCCATCAGAACCAATCACGCTCCGCCGACTCTGGAACCAGATCGATAATCGCCTGCAACCCGACATGGAACCAGAAGTCCGTGCGGCCTTCAACCATATTCTTGAGCACGGTCCCCTCGCCCGGCGCATCCGCAGGCGACTGCCGGACCCGCTCACCCCCGAGGCCCTTCGCAACGTCGCAGCAGAACTCTGCGACTGCCTTGACCGTGGCAGGCAACTGGAATAACTCAGGAGTCTTCGGACAGGCGCGAAGTTCCGTTACAGATGCCGGGGCTGGGGCGTCGGGGATATGGCACAAATGGCGTTGAGTCGTTTCTGTGCCGGCTTGTTATTCGTGCTACCTGTCAACGTGCTCCTGTTGTTGCTGGCCTTTACGGCACCGTCAGCCTGGCGGCACCACAGGTCCTTTGAGACCGCCAGCACTCTGATTGCCACTACTCTGGTTGCCGCTCTGCTGCTGGCCTGCCTTCAAATCATTTACCTCCGGCTTGTTGGATCATCAACCGGAATTGTTCCTGCAGTGATCGCGCTTTGTCGGCATGGGGGGCTGAGTTCCACTGGGTCTGTGCCGCCAGTTCAAGGGAGTTCTGGGCAAGTTGCGAGGCTTCGTCAGGGGGCAGCAGCTGTGCGAGTGCGAGGCGAACTTCCAGCAGCAGTGCGGTGTATTCGAGATTCGGCCGACTTTCCTCAATCAGCATCTGACAGAACTGCTCAGCCTGCTGTACGGGCTCCAGTGCGAGGTCAATGCGGTTATCTGAGGAGTACGCAGCGCGGGCGTTCAGGAGCATTCCAGTCGCTATGAAGAGGCGTTCAAGCCGATAGGGGTCAGAGGGAGGTTTCGTGAGTGCCTGCTGGCGGATCAGGCTGGCCATGGTGCAAAAGGCGTCACCGGATTTGGTGGGTTGATTGGCTTTTGCAAAAACACCTGCCTGCAGATTGCAGATCCGGATTTCCATTTCCAGACGGGCAGTTGTTTCGATGGACTCGGCTGGCAGTTTAGCGACGAGTTGTTTCAGTGTTTCGATGTGTAAATCAAATTCACTGCTGATTCCGGCCTGCATCGCGATGATCAGCGAATCGATAGCCGTGCGAATCTGCTCCACCGAGAGCTTTCTTCCTGCCCGCAGTCGCTGATCAAGCGTGCTGAGGTATTGCAGTGCCAACTCTGCACCGACTTTCAGGCTTTCCTGACGAATGAAATCGATTGATCCCGGTTCGAGTGCTCGTGAATCACTCAGCATCGAGTTGAATATGAAGTGCGACTGCACGACCCGATCAAATCCAGCTCTGACAGCTTCCTGCTCCTGTTCCTGCAGCTGTTGTTTTTCCACAAGAAGTGTGGCTTTGGTGAATGTTTCGCGGCGAAGTTGTTTTTCGACCGCCGCATACCAGAGTGAACCGAGTGTGATTGCGACGAGCAGCGTTGTCCAGGCTGCCGCGGCGATTGATTCAGATGGGTGGCGACGGCACCAGTTGAGCAGCCTTGGGAGAGGGCCAATTGGACGCGCCGTAATCGGACGATTTTCGAGAAATGCAACAAGATCGTTGCGGATTTCAGTGGCAGACTGATAGCGTTTTCGAGGGTCCTACTGAAGACATTTCTGACAGATTGTTTCCAGATCTCGCGGGATTGTCGGCACGATAAAGCGTGGGCTGAGCGGATCTTCGCGGAGGATCATCGCGAGGATCAGCGAAGGATCACTGGGTATGAACGGAGGGCGACCTGTCATCAGTTCGTACAGAACAGTGCCGAGACCATAGATATCTGTCAGCACATCAGAAATGCCACGGCTGCGATCCGGCGCGACTTGCTCCGGGGCCATGTACGAGGGTGTGCCGACTGGATGTCCGGAGGTTGTCGTCTGCGTCTGATCTGCCAGCCTTGCAAGTCCAAAATCGGCGATTTTGGGGCACCAGCAGCTCAGATCGGGACGACTGTTTTCGGCGGTGCTCGGCTGGTTCGGAATGGGTTTCAGGAGCACATTGGAGGGCTTCAGGTCTCGATGGACAACACCCTGGGAATGGGCATGTTCGAGAGCCTCGCAAAGTTGTTCAACATGGCGTGCAGCCGCGACCGGAGTTGCGGGCTGACCGTGAAGCCACGTGGCAAGCGTGGGACCGGAAACAAACTCCATGATCAGCGCCGGCCGTTCAGCTGTGTATTCAACCTCATGAAGACTAACGATGTGAGGGTGCGAAAGTCGGGCGAGTGCGGAGGCCTCCCGTATCAATCTCTGGGATTCATGGAGCGATGGGCTTAAGGTGTGAAGCAGCTTGACGGCCACAGTGCGGTCAAGAATGTGGTCGAGTGCCTCCCAGACCTCACCCGACCCGCCCCTGCCGATTTTGCGAATGAGTGCATAGCGGAAGCCGGCACTCGGACGGGAGGCTGTTGTCCCGGTATCCGGCCGTGTGAAGTCGAGGCTGGCGGTTTCAAGCGAGGCGGGGATTGAATTCCTGAGTACCTGCAGCCAGTCGGGATCTGCGGTCACAGCCGTCTGTTCAGCGAGAAGTGCGAGGCAACCGCTGCAGTTGTCCAGATGTGCCTCAAAGGCCAGTGCCTGGTCGTCAGGCATCTGACCTGAGAGGTAATCCGGCACACCGGGTGCGAAGCTGCAGGGGGCAAGTTTGCTCATGCGGATGCTCAGTGTTCCGGGAGTCGATGATTCTGGCGCCTGCGAATTTCCGCTGAGAGAAGTTTTTGTACGCGAGCTTTTGCCGCGTGCACGGCATCGATCTGCATATGGAGCTGCTGAGCGGCCGCCGACCCCGTGAGTCCTTCGATGGCCAGCAGCTGAAACGCATCCCATGATTGCTTGCGCACTCTTCGCTGAACCGACAGCATGCAGGACCTCAGGAGTTCGATCTGCTGGAGCCGATCAAATTCTTCTTCAAGGTCTGTGATTTGGTCTTCGGTGCGGAGACAGCGTTCGGCAAGTTCAGGTCGGGCGAGATTCTCTTTGTCGTTCTGCGCCTCACAAAGACAGCGCCAGGCGATCGCCCGAAGCCACGCTCGAAAGCTGCCACGGCCAGAGTGCTTGAAGCTGTGAATCTTGGAGATTACCACCAGCAGTGCTTCATGCGTCAGATCGTCAGCATCAGCCGCCTGGAGTCGCTTCCACCGCGCCCACTGACTAAGTATCGCAGCAGCCTTCCTGGCGAAATCCGACCACGCCCGATCGTCACCCGACTGAACACGGTCAAGCATTCCCACAGAGGTGTCGAAGTGATGGGTTTTCAAGGGCAATTCCGGAATCAGCAGGCGTGTCCAGAGCTGTTTTCGCCCGGGAGGGGCGAGAATGCGTGAAAGGCTGGACTTTTCGCCGGGGAATTCAACCACAGAATCCCAAATCCACCACCAAAGCAGCGGGAATGCCTGCTGCAGGAGAAACGCGGGGTTCGCGAGTTAGTCGCTGTCCCCAAGCGGGTGCTCAGCGCTTGCCCGCCAGCGAAACTTAGGCTGTTGAACCCACAAGAACCGCAGCAAGCACCAGAAACATCAGGCCGCAAAGCAGATCCAGTGATCGGGAAAGACCGGGGAACGACTTCAGCAGCCGCCCGCAATATCCAGAACACAACCCGATCGCTGCAAAAATCACCATCGCCTGCAGGGTGAAGACAACACCTAAAAGAGCCAGCTGAAGCTCAGGGCGGAGACTTCCGGGACGCACGAAGGATGGTAGAAACGAGAGAAAAAAAACCGCAACCTTCGGGTTCGTCGCATTGGCCAGAAGCCCCCGGAAAAAATCTCGAAACAACAACGCGGGTCCCGGCGCTGCTGGAGTCGTGTTCGAGGGAGACTGCAGAGGCTGCTTTTCGGTCGTCTTGTCTGTGGCGGGTGATCGAAGCAGGGTTGACCGCAGTACCGTCACACCAAGCCAGGCAAGGTAACCGCCACAAATCAGCTTCATGACGGAGTAGGCAGTCGGTGAGGTCCTGATGACTGCTGAGGCGCCGAGTACCGCGGCAGACGTGTGCAGCAGGCACCCAAACGCACAGCCAACTCCGAAGCTGACTGCAGCAGCCCAGCCCCGGGACAGTCCGACGCTGATCGTCGCCAGCACATCGGGACCCGGCGAAATGGTCAGCAGGACGGACGCAGCGAGGAATGTGAAAAGTTGGCCGGCGTCCAGCATGTCATGAAGCCTGACAGCGGACTAACGCCGTGCGTTGATGGTCGCCAGCGACGACTGTACGAGCCGCCTTGCTTCGGCCGCCCGCAGGATCGCGTTCCGGAATGCCGCCGCATCCGCAACACCCGGCAGCAGAAGCAATGTCTGTCCATTGGTTGCTTTCAGACGCAGATCAGCGGCGCGGTAGAAATCCTGGCCAGGCTGGACTTCGAGTTCAACGTCGCTGATCGCTGAGAGATCGGCCGAACTCGTTTTTTGAATCCCAAGACCACTGCGGATCTGTACCGAACGATTGGTGAGTACATAGCGGGCACCGAGCAGGCGGAGGAAGAAACACAGCGCCCCGAACGGTGCCAAAGGCAGTCCAAAAGCCAGATAAGACAGTTTGATTCCAAACAGCCGAACTGGAATGGAATCCATGAGCACACCGATCAGGCGTCCCAGGGACCCTGCGCCGACGGAGGGAAATTCCGTCATGATTCTGGCTTCTATTCCGGGACTTACCCCAGCAATCGCCTGCACTGACATGACTGCAATCCGTTCTGACGGATAAAGACTTGAGATTGAAACAGCACTGCTGCCGCGAACTGCCCGGATTTTATCGACTGCTGCTCAAGGTGGCAACCACGAGGCGAATGCATCCGGTTTTTGCCACAGATGCGTTCGGAAAACCCTCGGATCGGGTTTTTCCCGGTGCTGTGCTTCGGCCGGCTTCGCCGATTCCGGGGACAACGCTCACGGCAGAAGCTCACACACAGCACTCGGAATCGCTGGCGGATGCCACCATGACGGTGTGCTGCCGATCCCCGATTTCGCACGGCCAAAACGCGGGTACAACCCTGACTTCTCGTGAACTCCTCAAACCCTCGGCAGGAAACCTGTCATGATCATGCCTGTCCGCCAGCACCCGGATGCCCCCACGGGCGGCTTCCCCGTTTCTGGTGAATCTTCACTCGCCGAACGTGTGCGAATCCGACTGCTGCTGGAACCCGACCTGCCAGCACACCGCATCCGCTGTCATGATTTCCACCGCTCTGCGGGATCGTCAGCAGTTACCGGACCCGACAACGAGCCCAGGACGCGCTCAGGCTGATTCCCGGGCTCAGCCTGATTCTGAATGAACTCGTCGTCTGGCCCGCTGAGACTTTCGACAAACCCAGCCCCGAATACCGGGCGGTCTCGGGTTGAGCAAATGATGGACGTAAAGAAACGAAACTATGGGAGTGCTGCGGATGCCATTCAGAGTGTTGATTGCGGAAGAACACGAGGAATGTCGACAGTTATTCAGGCGGTTTCTGCTCCGTTGCGGTTATGAAGTTTCCACTGCGGCCGATGCTGCCAGCTGCATGGCAGCACTGCAGTCAGGCCCCAAACCCAACGTGCTGATACTCAGCTGGGAACTGCCGTGGGGCGAGCATTCATGCGGGCAGGAGCCTGCACAGCCGGCGGCCGATGGTGTGTGCGAGTGGCTTGAATCGGCGCGCGTCGATGACATTGCCGTGGTGGTGCTCACCGCCCGGATGCACCCCGATTCCGCTGATCAGGAACAGTCTCTGCCCCGGATCACCTGGGTCCAGCGCCCCTTCCGCCTGACAGAACTGCTGCACGCAATTCAGTCGGCTGAGAGTATCTCGCGGCAAAGCTGGAGATGTCTTGAAAACCTGTGGCGCAAAACGACGCGACCGTGCAACGGCATCCTCTTTGACAGTGCCGCAAATACTCGGGATCTGTCTGATGCCAGCCCCTGCGGTGCCGGGTCGTAATGCTTCGCCTGCAGCGAATTTCACAAATTCAGAATCCTGTCCGCCTCCCGCTCGATGCTCTTCAGGAACAGCCGCAGGCGATTATGCAGTGTCCTCGCAAACTCGTCAGCCTGCAGAACAGCCTGCATCCGATCCAGCAGCTCCTGGTCGGAAACCTCGGCCGCTTCGAACACCTTCCCCGCGTGACGCAGCTCAGAAAGCCTCGGCAGGAGCGACTGGCGGAGATGTTCACTGAGTTCGCGGATGAGATGTTCCGCGCGGTGGAAACGGTCCACTATCGGCAGATTTTCCGGGTTCTCTTCCATCAGCGTGATCCCTTTCCTGCGGTGGAGCAACAGAACAACTCAGGCACCGGAGAACCAGCGATGGATCCGCGGCAACCTGTTCAGGAGCAGAAGCGGAGCTATGGGAGTGCCCTCGATTATCTGTCGTAATGCCACGGATGTCAACCTGCGATTTACCACCCGGGAAGACTGCGCATTTCAGGATGTCTGCGAGGCGTTTATTGATTTCAGCAGAATTTTGGGCGAGGTGCCCGCTGGATGCAAAAATCAGCGTTCGCACTGGATGGACTTTCGCTCCGCAGCCGCGAAAATGACCGGAGCGACTGCTTTCCCTTTCCAGGAGCCGATCGATGAGGATTCGCAGCGGCGTCCACTTCCCGCACAGAAACTCATTTCAATCACTGTCGGCGACGATTGTCAGCTTCATTCTGCTGCTCAGCCACGGCACCGAATCACTCTGCGCCCAACAGCAGACCGATCCCACCGCAACCCTCTCCATCCGGTCCCTGATCCTTGAACAACTCCTGCATGACTCCCGCAGCGAACAACGGCCTGTGGCCAAAACGCTGCTCAGTTCCGCGGTTACCGGCTGCCAGACAACGCTCACCAAATCCACCCTGCAGATCCTCCCAAACACTCAGCCGCTGCAGTTCGAAGTTCACACTCAGGGAAGCGTCAGCAGCCGTACGACTGGCGTGAATCCCCAGGCCGTCGTGGAAAGCCTCGGCAGCCACCGCTTCGAGGTTATTAAGCCGTTCTGGTTTGACGGTCGCCGCTTCATGACACGAAAAAGCCATGGCACAATCGAAGCCTTTCAGAGTCCGCAGCGCGTCATCAGTGCGGCAGGCACACGCATGCCGCTGCTCGCGCCGCTCACAGACCAAATCGCCTGGAATCGCGTTCGACAAATGCAGCCAGGCATCAATCAGGCCGTCGCTGCTGACCTGCAGGGAGATGTGTTTCCAAAAGTTGATCGCCGCGTTGAACAGGAGTTTCTGCGGATCGAGGAACGCTGGAAGCAATCGCTGCAGTTCCTCGGAAAAGTGTTCCCGCACGATTCACTCAAGTGGTCCGCAATGGCACTCGAAGACACTGTCGTGCTGACAACGAAATCAGCGTCCGATACGGGAAATCCGAGCGGAAAAATCGCCCGACGCTCTGATCCCGCAACACCTGATGTACCCCAATCCAGCGCACTCACTTCTCCAGCGTCCGCTCCACGAAACTCCGAAGATATCGTCATCACAGTCTCAGAATCAGCACTCTCGAAACTTGCGTCCTCCGCACTTCCCGCCGGCGCGCGAATCACAGATACCAGCCTGCAGAACATCACCAGACTCCTCCCTGATATTCTTGCCGGGAAACCCGAGGCGCAGGCGAAACTTGCTGCTGTAATCGATGAGTCTGTTCCTGCTACCTTTTTTACGCTCGAACTGCCCGACAGCGAACCACTGATATGCACCTGTCGGGATGGCGATCTGCAGCTCAATTTTCGCTTCCGCATCCAGCCACTCATCGGCAACGACAGTGGCTGGATGACCGCTGCACTTGCCATCCGCGGTAAACGTCTCGACGAAAAACACTGGACCCTCGCCGTCCGCGATATCACAGTCAATTCCTCTGCCGAACTACAATCGCCCGATTCCAGCACCGCGAACTCAGTCTCTGCTGGTACCGTGTGGCCCTCACTCGTTCGTACAAGACTTGCAGCTCTGCTGGAATCCGCCGCAGAGCCCTCGCTGCCAGTCAGTTTTGCTCTGCCGGTGACGACTGACGAGTCCCCGTCGCTGCACCTGCACCAGGCGGATGCTCGCCATGGACAACTGAGAATCAGTTTCAGGATCGCGAAGACACAAAAGCAAACTGAACAACAGGCAGCTCCCCTGAATTAGTCTACCGATGGTCGCGTTTTCTTCCGGGAAACGTTCACCCAGCGTTTTATCCTCGGCACCACACTGCGTTTTGGTGACTCGATCGGGCAATGGGGCCTGACAATAGCGGGATTGAAACATCCCAATTCTCTCGGCTTCCAGCCGGTTCACCATCCCAGTGCAAGGCTGGGGCGTGCGAGTGAGAGAGCAGAAAGTGGAGAGGAGACCGCAGCAGCATGAAGAAAGTCGAGAGTCTCCTCGCTTCTTTCTCCATTCTCCTGCTCTGTCTTTTTTAACGGCAGGTGCCGTCAAAAAATAGATGTTAATCCCCCGGTAACAGTATCTTCCAACGCGGCCAGAACCGCACCGGTAACGCACCAAAGCCTGACCGGCCAATTAACATCGACCGCACGCCACACTGCGTTTGATCAGCCGCATGGCGGCAGCCTGCGGGCAAAGTCCCCGGCCACCGCCCCACCAACACCCACGCCAGCGCGCGCACCTTCGGTGCAAAACACAGCCTGGGGCTTCCGCCCAACCGCTCAGCCGCGTGGCTGCCGCCAAATGGCGTTGAAGTACTCTGGAATCCTGTGAACAGACGGGTGAAGGAGCGACGTGGTGCCTGGCACTTCGCACCCTTCGCACCCTTCGCACTGGGACTCGAAGACCACGTGACCTGGCATTTCATGCGAGGCTGCCGGAGCTGGCCTTACAGGGCCTGAACGCAGGAGCCATCCAGGGGACTGCAAAAGCATCGCCGTCGTAAGCGATCGCGTGACGGTTGGTTGGGGCTATTTCTGGTTCTGCCGTTCCGTAAGTGTGGCAATGCCTCCGCGCGCCAGCTGCAGAAGGCGATCCAGCATTTGCTGGTCAAAGGGACGTCCTTCGGCTGTGCCCTGCACTTCGATGAACTGTCCGGAGCCGGTCATGACGACGTT
The DNA here is from genome assembly GCA_046074645.1 of Planctomycetaceae bacterium. Classification (GTDB taxonomy): domain Bacteria; phylum Planctomycetota; class Planctomycetia; order Planctomycetales; family Planctomycetaceae; genus SXXK01. The sequence continues at coordinate 11,049 of JBJTOP010000200.1, forward strand.
GAGATCGACTTCCGCGCGGCTGTCCTCGCGGTAGTCTGGATCGAGCACCGGCGTGCCATCGATCACAGCCACACTGACGGCGGCCACCGAATCCTGGAGGACCTGTGTGCCAGGCTGCAGCAGCCCCTCTTGCAGCATCCGCTGAACGGCGTCGGCCAGAGCGATGTAACCGCCGGTGATTCCGGCAGTCCGGGTGCCGCCATCGGCCTGCAGCACGTCGCAGTCCACTGTAATCGTGTGATCACCGAGAGCTTCAAAGTTCACGACGGCTCTGAGAGACCGTCCGATGAGTCGCTGGATTTCCGTGGTGCGACCATCGGGCTGCTGGCGTTCGCGGGGCTTTCGCGGGGACGTACTGCCAGGAAGCATACTGTATTCTGCGGTGACCCAGCCCTTGTTCGGAGTCGTGGGATCCTTCGATTTTCGCCACGCGGGAACTCCACGATCAACACTGGCCGTACACAGCACCATGGTGTTGCCCGCCTGAATGAGCGTACTGGCCCAGGCGGTACGTACGAATCCTCGGGTGATCTGCAGGGGCCGCAGCAGGTCCGGCGGACGATGGTCGTGACGGAGCATCCTGGAACTTTCGCCAGAGTTGAGCAGGGACTATTCGATGGTTTTCGTGATTGTTGCTGAGTGCTGTACGTGACTTGCCTGCACAGCGGCCGCGGCGGCCAGAAATGCGGGGGTCAGCAGCACGTCGCTGAGAAATGTGCCTCGGGCGAACGGCAGACCTTTGATAAAGCAATCCAGCAGCCCTGGCAATGTCTGTGGATACATCTGGATCCCGTTGAACGGCAAACACCAGACACCAAAGTTACTGACGAAGAAAAAGATGGCTGCGGACAACAGTCCGGTGCCAGCCCCTTCAAGAAGGCTCGCCGGCCTGAGGTATCGACCCGCCAGCACAATCAGCCCGTAGGCAGCATAATCGAACAGCATGGTGCTGTAGAAACCGTAACCACTTTGAATTTGCAGGATCACGTCCGACACGAGCCTTGCTGCGAGCGGCAGCGAGAATGCCAGCCACGTCGAATGCATACGGACCCCGCAGAGCACGGCCAGTGCCCCCATGGCGGAAAAGTTCTGCACAGGTACAGGTGCAAATCGCAGCAGCACCGCGGTGATGGCAGCCAAAACCAGAATGAGATGACTGGAAGATTTCATTTGAATGCTAACTTTCAATGGGCATCCACGGCGCCCCGACGCAGACGGTCGTTCAACGCAAGTCCCAGACCACGCTCGGGAAACAACCGTGCGATGATAACATCCAGTCCGGCAGAGTCGAGATCGCGCAGGCCGGCAAAGAAATTCGCCGCGGAAATCCTCAGATTTTCCGACGGACCCAGCTGGCAAATTCGGTCAAATCCCGGGTCTTCAGGGAATTCACCCCATGTCAGCAGGCCGCACCGCCGGCCGGGAAGAGGACGGGCGGCGGATTGTTCATCGAGCAGTACGAGGGGGGTTCGAGGAGCGTAGTGGCGGCTGAGCATTCCCGGGGCGGGCTGGGGGGTCGTCTCATCGCCCGACAGAGCTGAAAGGCGTTCCAAAGGACCGGCGACGCGTTCCAGCTCCTCCAGCGAAACACCGCCAGGCCGCAGCAGCAGGGGCCGCTCCTGCATCAACGACACCACCGTTGACTCGACACCCACCGCACACGGTCCCCCATCCAGCACATAGTCTATGCCTCCACCCAGACCGTCCAGCACGTGCTGCGGCGTCGTGGGGCTGATCCCGCCAAACGGATTGGCACTGGGGGCCGCAAGCGGACAATCGACTTCTCTTAAGAGTCTCTGCGTCAGCGGATGCGCTGGCACGCGAACCCCAACTCCCGGCAGACCCGATGTCACGAGGTCGGGTATGCAGCTGTGCCGAGGGAGTACCAGCGTGAGTGGTCCCGGCCAGAAAGCGGCCGCAAGTCGTTCGGCAAGTGGCGGAAATTCTGATACCACTCGCCCCGCTGCGTCGCGATCGGGCACATGCACGATGAGTGGATCAAAGGCCGGCCGCTGCTTGGCTTCGAAGACTTCAGCGACGGCAGCCGGATTCAGGGCATTTGCCGCAAGCCCATACACGGTTTCCGTGGGTATTGCCACCAGCCGCCCAGCTCGCAGAAGTTCAGCTGCCCGGATGAGATCGGTGCCGGCAACCGTTTGTCTGCAGCTTCCGCTGCTCATTGCACGTCCACCACCACGACGGTAATGTTGTCTCTGGAGCCACCATCAAGAGCTGCCTGGACAAGAGCTTCAGCGGCTTTTTGCGGATCGGGGACCGTGGCGAGCAGTTCGGAAATGCGGCTGTCGGGAATACCGTCGTTCAAGCCGTCGCTGCAGAGCACAAATCGATCGCCCGACTGAGGAGAAATTTCCGTCACCTGCACCGGGGCGGAACCGTCGCGGCAGCCGAGGTAGCGGTAGAGCACGTTGCGGTAACGATGCGTTTTGGCTTCCTCGGGCGTGATTGTACCGGAATCCAGCAGAGCCTGAGTAATGGAGTGATCAGTGGTGAGCTGTCGCAGGCGACCTTTGCGATATTCGTAGGCGCGGCTGTCCCCGACGTTCCCTGTGTATAAACAGCCCCCGGACACGATCAGAAGCACAGCAGTGGTGCCCATGTTCCTGAGACCCGGCTCGATTTCGCTGACCGCCATGATTTCAGTGTTGGCGTTCACCAGCGCTTTTTCAAGAGCGGCTGATACCAGCTTTGAACCGCTCTGGGTGAAATCAAGAGCCGTGGCAAGCCGGCGAGGAATGATGTCCACCGCCATCGCACTGGCACGCTCCCCTGCACTTTGCCCACCCAGTCCATCCGCAACAATGAAGACCCTCTGCTGCGGATCCACGTAGCAGTTGTCTTCGTTGTTTTCGCGAACGTTACCGGTCACGCTCAGATGACCTGACCTGATTGACACCATGACGGGGCCTGTGAGTTCCGCAGAACGGTGGAAGCTGTCTGGATGGGGGCGGAAGTCGACACGTTGACCTCCAGATAAATCCGCAAAATGAATCCCTTCCTAGCACAGAATTCCCAAATTTCCGGTCCGAATTCTAAGGAAACCGGGGGATTTGTCGAGAAATCGGGGAGGGCCAGCTGCTTTTCGCTCGCTTACACCGGAACCTCACCGCTCCCGCACAACGTCTCAAAAACGTTCGTCAGCCCCAGCGTTGTCGCGGCAATCAGCAGCTCGCCAGCCTCAAAACCAGCCGATGCTCCCAGCATCCTCCCCTGACCCTCCACCAGCCGGAATACACGTTCTTTTCCCGGTGGAAACTGCGTTCGATAACAACGAATGGACTGCAGTTTGGTCTGCAGGGTGGCGGAAATATCGGAAACAAAACTGCCACCCCCCTCCGGGAACTTCAGCGTCTGCAGCCCCAGCGGATACCACAATTGCCGCTGGATTCGATGCACCGGCAATTCAGGGAAGTATTCATCCCATTTCGACAGCCGTGAGTAAAATACGGCCGCGTCAGTGATCTGCATGGCCTGCCAGTGATCCGGGGAGGCCATCGGAGTCTTGTCGGCAATGCCGATCACCAGTTTCGGTCTCCAGCGGCGAAAGACACCGGCTAAAGCCACTCGGCTCTCGAAGCAGTCAAACAGACGGCGATTAGGGAGGTCCAGAGTCACGCGAAACTGCACTCCCAGCGTCCTCGCGGCCTCCTGTGCCTCCTGCAGTCGAACTTCCGGCCCCGGACTCAGAGGCGTCGGTTCGCCATCCGTCAGGTCCACGATTCCCACGCGGCAGCCCTGCTGAACCATCCGTGCGAGCGTTCCGCCGCAGCCAATTTCCACATCGTCCGGGTGAGCTCCCACGGCGATGACGTCAAGCGGTTCCGGAAGAGAAGTGCTGGTTTCCATCTTCGCTTACCGCCGAACCGGGCCAACGGGGTCCCACATCGCGGCCGCCGGATCGTTGGGCACCACGAATAACTCAACCCGGCGATTCCGCTGCCGAGCGGTTTCTGCGAAGCTTTTTTCCAGCGGATGAAATTCACTGTAGCCCATCGCCCCAATTCGCTCAGGCTCAACACCCATTTGCAGCAGCTTCAGGATCACCGCATCAGCACGGTCGGTCGACAGGTGCCAGTTGGTAGGATGTTTCACCGCCGTGTCGGGACGCACAATGTTCTGGTCATCAGTATGGCCAACAATCAGGATTTTCAGGCCCCTCGCAGCGCCCGTTGTGGCACTCGAAGCAAATTCCCTCAAAATCGGCTCTGCTTCCGGGCGAATGGCATCACTGCCAAGATCAAACAGAATGTCTGTCCGAAATCTGCTTAAACCTGTCGCCGGGTCATAGTCAAAACCCTCGCCAGCAAGGCCAGGATTCATCCCCGCACCATCGCTCAGACCGCCACCTGGATTTTCGGCCAGCCTCCGCGCCAACCCCTCCCGCTCCTGGGCAAGGTTGTTCAGGCGGTCGTTCAGGGTGGACATTTGTCCCTGAGTATCCGCCAGCTGGTTGTGGAGCGCCTGATTCTCAGCACTCAGCCCCTGCGCGGCGGCCAGTGCCTGCTGCAGCCGCTGATTCTCGGCGTAAAGGTCGCGGGCACGCAGCTGCGCGTTGGTCAGATCATCACCCGAACGTTTGTGGCAGCAGCCGCCGGCCGTCAGCACCAGCAGCAAAGCCGGTACCACGGCAGATCCATACAGCCTGCGTTTCATCTGTGTCATCCTGACGGTAGGAACAGGGGCATCGACCCGGAAAGCTAGCCGGACTCACCCAGCGGCGACCAGTCGCCTTTGAGTCAAACTGGACCAATTCCGCACAGCCCGCCGGATAAATTTGCCGCGTGAGTCGCGAACCCGCAGAATCTGCCGAAGAGGCCGCAGATTCTGCCGCTTCGACTGCGATCATGCGTGCCGCACTCAGCCACGTGGTGCATGCGCTGCAGGACAACTGTAAGTGCCATCTACCGCGACACGGCGGCACCGTGGTTGATGACCGCCATCACCCCGACTGTCCCCGGCAGCTACGCTCCCGGGGACAGTCCCCGACAACGGTTTCGGCAGTGCCGATCCTGACGATTCGTCGGTAAGTAACAATTCTTCCGCTCAGCCAACTCCCGCCCATTATCTTCCGCAAACGCCGCCCGCGGGGACTGTCCCCGCTGTCCCGTCGGATGCTGCGAAGTGCAGTAAATTTATTATATTTCTGCTGTCGCGGTGCCATGCACCTTGAACCTCTGCGGCTGAGCGGCTGGGCGGAAGCCCCCGGCTGTGTTTCGCACCGAAGGTGCGCGCGCCGGCGAGGGCGGTGGCAGGGGCCTTTGCCCGCAGGCTGCCGCCATGCGGCTG
>JBJTOP010000201.1:0-39439 GCA_046074645.1 Planctomycetaceae bacterium
TTATCAGGCAGTGGCCAGGGGGTGGAGGCGCTTTGAATACAGGCAATTGGAAATGCGAAAACGGTCGCCGCCGCGGCGAACAGGAGCGGAGCCGTCTGACCGAGGGTGGCAGTGCCATGACGAGAATTGGAGAGCAGTCCGAGTCCAGCGGTCAGCAGGAAGGCAATTGCGGCGATGGAGCGGGCGGAACCACGGAAGCGATCCGCCTCGGGCAGCTGGTTGAAGGTCACCTGCAGATCACGAGCCATGGCAGCAAGCAGGAGTGCGGAAATCAGGAGCAGGGTATTGCGGATCGGGCCGGGGACAGCCGAACGGATTGCGAACAACAGGAACGAGGGCACGGCCATGGCGACGACAACTCGGGCCATGGCATCGGGGAGCGGCCTCAGGGAGCAGAACCAGTTTTCGGTGGAGCTTGAACCATAGTGAAGAATTTCCATGAGGTTGCAGGACAGCAGGCAGGCGAAGCCCAGGGCCGTACCGCGGGAGACGCCGATCCATCCGGGCTGTCGGGGCAGCAGAATTTGTGTGGGGGGCTGAGGGGCGGCTCGCACAGGGCAATTCCCGCGGGTGGGTAGCAATGCTGGAAGAGTTTGAAGCCGGCATAATCGCTGCAGACTGCAGGGTCCGGCTGCCCGGAAAACCGGCAGGAGTGATTTGAAAGAATAACGCTTGCTACACAGTTTACTCCAGTGCAGCATTCGATCTGAGCCATCTTTTTGCGTTTTTAGAGATCAATTTGGGTAAGAGTCGGTATGTGGCCACTCACAGTACGATCGATTGCTGCGACATGAACATCTTTTCAGAGTGGCCTTTACAAACGCTCATGCGGCATCGAAAAACGCTGGCAGTTCTCACAGTTGCTTTGTCGGTTCTTCTGGGTTTTTACCGAATTGCGAGCGAGCGGCATTACAGCCGAATGTACATCAGAGTCCCCGGGGATGTGACGGACGACTCTTCGATCATGGTCTTTCTCCGCAACAGTGCCGGCGCGATTACAGCACTGGCTTCGCGGCCCGAGGATCAGCGTCTGTTCACTCGGGATGCAGGCTGGCAGCGAATTCAATCGGTGGTGATCACGGGGAACCAGCTGTCTCCGCCGGATAAAGCCCGGATTGAGGTTCGAGTTGGACCGGGCTGGTGGCATACGTCCTCTCTGGTGATCAAAGAGGTTCGGGAAATATCGCCGGACATCGTCGAGCTGGCCGAACACAGGCGCAGATATCTGTTTGAGCGGGCGTGGGAAGTCATTGTGGAGCCATATCGGGGCAGCGTCTTCAGGTGGAACACCGGCGTGATCAACTGGCAGGGCGATGCACTGCTGCTGGCACATATGGTCACTCAGGGGCTTGCCGCTGCGTGTGTGCTGGTGCTGTTTACGGGCAGCCTGCGAGTGCTGGCCACTCTGCCTCGGGTGACGCCGCCTGACTCCGGACTTTTCGGTCGAATCGCGGGCGTGGTTTCCGAGTTATTTCGAATCGTGATGCTGGTGCTTCTCGGGCATCTTTGCTGGATGTGGTTTTCAACACTTGCATCGATTCGTGAAAGTCAGCAGTACATTTGTGGGGTTCTCGCCGCGGCTGCTTTAGCCTGTCTGTTCTCTGTCTGGTTTCGGATCGTTGACAGGACAGATTGTGAACGTCGCCTGCTGAGGCGGATGGTGACTCTTGCGGCACTGATTTTCCTGCTCAAGCTGGGCTGGTTGTCAACGATCACTTTCGTTCCGCGATCAGATTATCTTGACTATTACCGCTACGGCGTTCAGGTTGCCAGCGGGGACTGGGACGCTGTCCGGAAGGACCCCTCGTCTGCGGTGGCTTCACTGTATTTGCGAAGGTCATTTGTGTTTGCCGCACCGGTGGCATTTGTTGTTGGACCTTCAATTGCCGCGTTTGAATTTGCGAATGTTTTTCTGCAGTGCCTGACCGTGATCATGTTCTGCGTACTTGTTCGGCGAATTTCGGGAATTCGTGCAGCAGCATACGCGTTACCGTGGCTCCTCGTTTACCCGGAATTCTGGTATCAGGCCGGGACTGTTACCCATAATGTTGCAGGTTACTTCTGGATTATGGCCCTCTGGTTGTCGGTGGATTCGTGGCTTCGGCAGGCCGGACGGCAGCAGCTGGGTGGAGCGGGGCATGTGGCCTTCGCTGTCACTGCGATCATCCGGGGCGTGATCACGGGCATATGTTCGGGGCTGCTTGAGCTGACAAAGATGTATGGTCCGATGTTTGAAGCGGGGCTTGTAATTAGTGTCATTGCTGGCCCAGTAATTATTCGCGTCTGTGGTGGTAATTGCCTTGCACTTCGGCAGGCAGGATGGACTCGCTGGATTTTTCTCGTGATTACTCTGGGCACGCATCATCTGCTGACCGCGCAAGTTGATGCGTTCCTGCTGGAGCGAAGTGAACTGCGACCAATCACGAGTGGGGTGGCGTCGCTGTTGACCAGCGTGGAGTCGGCCGGTCCCGGCGGCGGCGAATCGCTGGCAGTCTGGATGGATAAATACTTCCGCCGGGTACCAGCAGCGTTCCGTACATCACTGTTACTTCGCAAACTTCTGCATGAGAAGTTCGGTGAGAGCACTGAATTCCTGAAGTGCATCTTCCGTAAGAATTCCATACTGTCAGGAACGGTCGATGCGATGGGTTATTCCCAGGACTTAATAACACCGGTGAACGCGCAGCCACGCCTGGATAATGTCTTTTGGGGAACGTTTCAGTACACGCTGAGTAACGCGGTTCTTCTGGGACTTGGCGTGATGGTTTTCCTGCGAGTTCTGTTGCCGGGACCATTACTGAATTCAGCGTTTTCGCTGTTTCCAGCAGTGACATCGACACTCGTTCTGCTTGTCATCTACACGGCCGTGGAGAGTCATCCATACTACGCATTGAATTTTCTCTTTCCGTTCTGCTGGCTTACTGGAACGTTGGTGTGTCGTTTGCGAACTGCAGAATCTGCCAGATTCGACGGGGCCGTCAGGCTGAGGAGACTTCTGATTCCCGCACCACGGCTCCACGCGTGTCTTGTCATCGGAGGACTTCTTGCGATTTATTGTGTGACAGGCAACACCGTGGATCGCAGCGGGCTGACTTTTCATCGAATCACACGCGTGGCCGCTTCGCACGCGTCTGACACAGCGAACGCGGAGACCATGAATGGGCTTCCTGAGTACGCAGACGCTGGAACATCCCGTGTTCATGGCTGGCTTGAGTTTCGGACATCAGCGGGGATGATACTTAAAGGGCAGAAGATTGAGCAGAGTTTCGAGGTGCATTCGCAGTCAGGACCGCTGCGTGGCCTGTGCTTTTACGTCTCCGGAAACGCAAGGGCGCGTATCGATAAAATCAATCGTAAATGGCGTGGACTGCCTGTGCTGTATTCTGTCTCTGTCGGGTCACAGGTGCTTCTGAAGAATCGTCCGATCGAAGAACTGGCCAATCCGAGGTTCGTGGTCATTCCGGCGGAAGTCTGGGGGCAGACTGCGGGCGGGGCGAAAGACAGGGTGACCGTTACGGTCAGTCTGGAAAGTACATCGAATGTAGCCATCGGCCGAGTGTCTCCACCGCCGGCGATTGCAGTGGAATACTTTTACTAACCCACGGGCATGGAATGAGCAATGTCTGACGACGTTTCTGACGGTTCGAATCGACCTTCTGGATTCAGGAAGATATGGCTGGTCAGGATTTTTCTGCTGGCCGCGATCATTGCCGGGGTGTTTACATTTCGCACGGCAACAGGCAGGCATTACGGTCGGCTGTGTGTGGTGTTGGATGAGCAGGTGGTGGCAAATAATTCTGTTGGCGTTTTTGCCCGAGGCGTGGATGGAGTTTTGAGGGTGCTGCAGCCGCGGCCGGAAGACCGTCGGATCTGGAGTCTCGAAGCGAACTGGCCAGCCGTGGATTCTCTGGTGATCGCGGGGAATCAGCTCACGTCAGAGCAGATATCCTTGCTCCGGATCAGGCTGGGTGCATCGATGATTCATGGTCGGTCCATGGAAGTCGGCAGCGTGACGCGTCTGTCTGCGAAATCCCCGGCAGCAGCCGAGTTGCAGCGTCGATTCGGATTCGCGGAAACGTGGGAAGTTGTTCCTAAGCCCGCGTTTGCTCCCCTGCTGAGCAGCGATGCGAACTGCGTCAACTGGCTTGGAACATCCAGTCTGTTGTGGCTTGCAGTGGTTCAGGGATGCGTGGCGTGTCTGGGACTGCACGTTCTGCAACGCTCGCTGTCACGAATTGCTGCACTGCACCTGAGTTCGACAGATATTAGCGAGGAGAGTCTGGTCTGGCGGACACTGACGGAGACGATCCGGCTGATCATGTTGATCTGCGCTGCGCATCTCTGCTGGTGCTGGCTGTCCGTTGTGCTGACGATGACATCGCCGGAAGAACTGACGCTCGCGACCGCTGGAGCCGCAGCGACAGTGCTGCTGATCGCAGGCTGGTGTTACTTTGTCCATACGGTGCGGAGTGACTTCAGGCTGAAGTTGGCGTTGACGGCAATAACGGTGACGGTGTGTGTGCTGAAGTTGTGCTGGCTGAGCACAGTGGAGTTTCGGCCCTTCTCAGATTACCGGGAATATCATCGTTATGGGGTACTGCTGGCAGATGGTGACTGGGAGTCGATTCGCAAAGGCACTGGTGGCGCGGCGGCTATCTTCCTGCGCAGGGCCGTGACGTTTGCGTGGCCGATTTCGAGTTTCGTTGGGACGTCGATTTCAGCTTATGAAGTTGTGAATGTGCTGGTTCAGGCAGCCACGTTTATGATGCTGATGGTTCTGATCAGCAGAATGTCGAGCCTGCGGACGGCGGCTTTTTCGCTGCCTTTGCTGCTCTTCTATCCCGAATTATGGTATCTCACGGGTGTGGTGACTCATAATATCCCTGGATATTTCTGGATGGTGGCGACATGGCTGGCGGTTGATGAATTTCTGAGACGCGCCGCTTTACAGCAGATCGCTGGCAGCGGGTGGCTGTCGCGCATCGCTGTTACCCTGATCTCGGGCGTTCCTGCCGGAATTCTTCTGAGCCTGCTTGAGCTTTCGAAGTCGTACGGCACGTTATTTCTGATTGGACTGGCCTTCTGCCTGCTTTTCGGACCGCATCTGCCTGGCAGTGCGATGGCCCCTTCCGGGTTGCGGCGTGTTTGTGGGTGGCAGCGACTGTGCTTCTTCCTGACGATGCTGATGACCGAGCAAAGCATCATTCGTACTACTGATAGCATTCTTCAAACAGAGAGTGGACTCAGACTTCTGCCAATGGGGCAGCTTAACTACGCAGCGGGAGTGGATCCGAGAACCAACGCAAGCGGTGATGCTGTGTTCATCTGGCTTCACTATGCCTATTCGCTTGATCTGAAGCAAATGCCAAGGGTTGCTGCCCGGAAACTCCTGCATGAGAAAATCGGGACTGGCTTTGAATTCATCCGTGGTCTATTTCGGAAAAACGAAGTGCTGGCAAGGGCTGCAGATTCCATGTCACTCGTACAGGACAACCTGCGTCTGCCCAATGCGGATGCAAGACCGGAAAATGTTCCCTACGGACTGTTTCAGTACGCATTCAGTCACTGGATGGCGTTTCTGGTTGGAGTCATGTTTCTCCTGCGCCTGCTGCTTCCCGGCCCGCTGGTGAAATCGGCTGGTGAACTGTTCCCGTTCGTTTCCGCGCTGACGGTGATGCTGGCCGTTTACCTCGTTACCGAAGCGCATCCCTACTATTCACAGAATCTTATCTTTCTGTTTTGCTGGAGCGGCGGGACCACCGTTGAACGACTGCTGTCATGCAAGGGTATCCGCTCCACAGGATTGCTGGATTCCATCAAGCCGTTCGGACCGCTGCCACGTTGCATCGCTGTTGTATCTCTAGCCGCCGCAATTCTTTTGTTCTGCCTTGTGGGCAACGCTGTGGATCACAGTGGGCTCACCTTTCACCGACTTGCCCGGAGTGGTGAACTGCAGATTGAAGTCGATGGCGCACAAGTACCGACGTCCCAGCAGCCGGGGCCGGTTCGATCGGGAGTTTCCCGAGTCCACTGCTGGGTTGAGCTCAGCAGTGCTGGTGGCGGACCGGTGAAGGGGCTCGTGGCGACAGGCAGCTTCGAAGTGCAGTCAGAAGCCGTGCCGCTGCAAGGCCTGAGATTTTTTGTTTCTGGCAATCAGCGGGCTCGCCAGCGGCGAATCAAAGAGAGCTGGAAAGACCTGCCCGTCAGATACTCCATCGCCATCAATGGCCATCGAGTTCTTGAAAATCGTCCCATTGAAGAATTGGTAAAGCCGCAGTTCGTACAGGTCCCCGCAAAATTCTGGCTGGACGATAAGCCGGCAACCGAGCGGAAGGCGATCGTCACCATCACACTTGAATGCACAGAGGACGTGAAGATCGGCGGAGTGTTTCCACCTCCGGCAATCGCACTTGAATACTTCCACTGAGCTTCAAAATTGGCATTTTCAGGAGTTGCGTGACCTGCGAGACTCTGGGGCGGGCTGATTGTCAGCTCTTTCGTCGATTCGGACGCCCCTGCGTTTCAGGCATCACCAGTCCCATGAAAAAACGACTGCACGGACTCCGCCTCCTCATCCTGCTGCTCCCATTGACAGTATCCGCCGCACACAGTCTGCGGCCCCCGCTGGCATCACCGGTGAGCATCACCTCCAATCGCCCTGCTTTGGTCTTTGAAAGTTATCTCGCCGATCAAAGCCGCGTTGTGGCAGAGTCGCGGCCCGTGATTTCAGTGGATTTTCACTTCCGTAATCAGGGGCGAGAGACCGCGAAAATCACCAGCCTCGAACCCAGTTGCGGCTGCCTCAGCCCGCGATTATCCTCGACTCAAATCGAGCCTGGTCAGGTGGGACGGATCACGCTGCCGATTCGCACAGTTAATGAACCGGCCGGGCTGCGAGAATACATGGTTAACGTGCATTACGTGGATCCTCAGCCACGCACAGTCTCCATCACGTGGCGGGTACAGCTTCCCGAGAAAAAGCTGTTGATTGAACCCCGCGTCCTGATGATTCTCGGTGACATTGTCGGTGATGAAATACTGCCAATACGTATTTCCGATTTTCGCCCCGGAAAAACAACCACACCGCTGCGGATCACTGAGATTGCAACCGCCCCGTCAGCCATCGAGGCTTCTGTTGGCGGGCAGACGGCAGGTGACGAGGTCAGCGAAACCACCATTAACGTTCGTTTCAGTCAAAACCTGCCCCCCGGAAAACATCGTGGACTGATCACCGTCCGCACTGAAGACCCCGATTATCCGTCACTGCACATACCGGTGATTGCGGGGCGGCCGGAGCCGGGTACCGAGGGGCTTCTGAAAGCCTCACCGGAAATGGGCCGCGTGGTTATCCGCAGGAATAAGCCTGAAGAATCAGCCGGAAGCGGCATCACTCTGGCCTATCCTGCCAACTGGGACATTGAAAGGTGTGAAACATTCCCAGCTCAGCTGCAGGTGGCTTCGGTTCCAGTCGAGCAGAACTCGGAAACCACCCTGACGACGACGCTCACTGTCAGTGTGACCGACCTGCCACCTGACGGCACTCAACAGGGACTTATTACAGTGCACTTCAGTTCGCCAAATGGTCCACGAATCTGCACGATACCGATGTCGATTGTGTGGCTCTGACAGCACCGTCGAAATGCTGGCTATGTTTGCCTGCGGGCTATTTCTGTGAGCCAGGCGCGCTGTGACGCTTCGAACGATGTTCCGGTGTTGATCCGAATCAGAGCGGACGCGGGGAGTTCATCAGGAGCTTCAAACCGGGCCGCCAGGAGTTGAAGATCTTCTTCGCGCGCGTCGGAGATCACATCACTGCGGCTCGCTCGATCCCGCAGTCGCTTTCGGCGAATCTCTTCGTCTGCGTCAGCAAAAGTCCAGATCAGTTCCGCTCCGACAGCTGCGGCGACCCTGGCCAGAGCTTCCCGATCAGCCTGCCGCGAAAAGGTCGCGTCGAGGATCACGCTGTCACCCGCTTTGACTTGCTCTGAAGCCCCGGAAAACAACGCACCATAGACGCGCTGTGTGAGCTCGCCACTGTACAATGTCCCGCGCTCCGCCGCCGTGCCCCGATAATTCGGCTTCACCCCTGCAAGCGACTTACGGATCAGGTCGGAAGACAGAAATCGCCAGCCACTCTCACCTGCCACAAATTCGGCAAGCGACGATTTCCCGGATGCAACGTGGCCGGCGAATGCCAGAATCCTGGGGACGGAACCGGTCATCACATAACGTGACGCCAGCTGAAAATAGCTCCTCGCCCTTTCGCACGCGTTCGCACACTCCTCTGGTGATGTCGTCTCAGAAGTGCTTCGCAGGTATTCAACTTTTCCCCGCACACAGGCTCGATAAGCCTGATACCAGCGCACAAGATGCGGGAGCTGTGCATCCGGGAGTTCGTGGGTCAGGCGGGAAATCAAATGTCGTGACCAGTCAGCTCGGCCATGGAAATCCAGATCCATCGCGAGGAACCCGACATCGGTTGCCACGTCGATCTGACGCAGACTGTCACTGAATTCCAGACAGTCATAGATTCGCACCCGCTGATCATCGATGTGAATGTGCTCCAGATGCAGATCACCATGCAGATCACGAATCCAGCCGGCAGCTGCCCGTCCTTCCAGTAACTCCCTGTGCTGCTTCACAAATTCGGCCGAACCAAGTTCGAGAAACTCCAGCCGCTGATCGCTGATGATGGCTCGAGGCATGGAGTGAGCCACCTCAAAATTGTCCAGAATGTGCTGCTGAACGCGAGGAAGTGCGGTGGCTGATGTTGATGCCGACAGCGATGGCTGCGATCGATAAAACGTCAGCAGTCGATCCACGACACGGTCGAATTCAGAAAGTTGTGCCTGACCCGCACGCAGCCTGTGCAGCAGAAAACCATCCTCTGGTAACTCACGCATCTGCACTATCCACTCGATCGTACCAGCAGGCTCCGGTGCTCCTTCTGGTACGCTCACCATTCGAAACTTTGGTTGCCCCGGAGCTGATGCTGAGGAGTCGCAGACGGCCAGAACGGCGAGGTAAACGTCTTCAGCCAGTCGGCGGTTCAGACGGACTTCAGCTTCACAGTTGACGCGGCGGCTGAGGAGCTGCGAGAAATTCAGAAATCCCAGGTCAACCGGCTGCTTCACCTTGTACACAAATGGCGGTGCCAGAAAGACCCACGAAGCATGTGTCTGCACACGTCGCACTGTCGCCGGGTGATGAGCGTAGCTGGCCGGGTCTGACAGGAACTGCAGAAGAAGCTGGGCCTGAGGATTCATCTGGCAAGTCCTGCTGCACCCCGCGAAGGCAAAATCTGTGCCCTGAGCGAACTGTCAGCTGCGAAAAGCTGCGGAAACCTCAGGGCGACTCAGAGTCACCAGAGCCCAGATGCCGATTAGTAATCCAACGAGGCAACATCCTGATGTCGCCGGCATCATCGACAGCACTGAAGCCGCGACTGCGAGAGAATACCGCTTTAGACTGAGCATGAATATCGCACCCAGCAAAATCAGCACTCCGGATACGAGACCGATGGTGTGGTAGACCACTGTCGCGATTGCCGGAGCCATCAAACTGCCGCAAACATCCGCCAGGGGTGCAGTGCCGAACGGCAGGGCTGAAGGTTCAAAATCAAACGGCTGCTGCTGCTGCTGCTGATTCCGGTCGTCCGTCATCGGTACAACTCCCACGTAACGGGCTCCAGCCCGGCGAAGACACTCAAGGTCTCCGCAACGAACCCACGAGCCAGACACCGGTCCAAAGATATCTGTGGACTATCGAGCCGGACAGGCAGGAAACGCTGAGCTGCAGTAAAAATTCCCATTATCTCAGCTGGATTACCCTGCTGGACATCGTTCTCAGATCCAGCCGCAGCAGCCGGCCACGCAGAGGCTCACCAAAGCCCGCCAGAATCTTGATTGTCTCCATGGCGGCCAGACACCCCACGGTTCCGCTGACCGCCCCGAAAACCGGAAACCGTCTCTGCCAGCCTGCAGGAACCTCTGGCACCAAATCCCGAAATCGTGGTGTCTCGGGGGGCTGAATGACCGTCAGCGATGCCTCCAGTTCGTACATCGCCGCTTCAACCACTGGTCGTCTCAGGCGTTCGGCTGCGTCATTCATCGCCAGCCGCTCCTGAAACAGGGGCGCTGCATCCACTACGCAGTCGGCCATCCCAACAAGCCGCTCCGCATTTTCCACAGTGATTTGTTCCGGTATCGCCAGCACGTCCAGACGCGGGTTAAGCTCCCGCAACCGTCGGGCCGCCGATTCCACTCGCGGACGGCCGATCCAGTCGTGAGTCATCAGCAGTTGTCGATTCAGATCCGAGGGCTGTACAAGTCCCCCGTGAGCCAGTATCAGTCGACCAACGCCCGCGGCTGCCAGTTCGTAGGCGGCCGCCGAACCCACGCCCCCCACTCGGCTGATGAGCACCGTTGCTGACTTAAGTCGCTGTTGGCCAGCGTCCCCAAAACCCTCAACATCCAGTTGCCACGACCAGATCTCACGCTCGTCATCCGTCATGGACATCGCTGTCTAACCCCCGCTGATCATTGGCATCAGCGTAATTGACTCACCCGCCGTCAAGACATACTCGAGGTCAGCTGGCAGCAGCTGCTGATTGCGAAGTACCAGCAGACCCGGAGGCCAGATACCGGTCTGACCAGCAGCGGCGGCCCCCGGCGACAGCTGTGGCGTTGTCGCCGGATGAAGTTCCTGCAGACGATGGAACAGATCGCCGAGTGTGATCTGGTTTTCGATAGAGACATCAGTATGAGTCACACCGGCAGCACGTCGGAGCGGACCAGTGAGCTCGACGCGGAGCCCACTTTCCTGCGATCCCGCATCGGCAGAGCATGTCTTCTTAAGATGAGAAGCGTTTGTGTGCGCGGAGTTTTCGTTACTGTCCATTCGCCGAAGTCGCTGTTGGGATAATGGGCTGCACCCAGGCACGTTCGTATTCCTCTTTCTCTCCCGGATTTGGATGTTTTCGGGACGAGGTGACTACAGCCCGCACGTAGATCTCTTTCCCTGTGAACCCATAGTGCGGATTCGGGCCGTCTGCAGCGGCGTAAACGCGACCAATCTGACTGGAGTAGCGTCGCGTCAGTCGCGCAGCCTCGGCTTCGTCCGGGACTGCCGGTTCAGATTCCTGTGGAAAACCACGATCGGTGCCAATGAACTCCGTGCGATAAGTCACCCCCTCTTCCGACGCAATTTCCAGTCGCAGCGAACGGCCGTCGCTGCTGATGGATTTCAATGCGACACCCGAGGAGGAGTAGAAGCGACCAGCCTCAAGCGATTCGACGAGAGCATCTGGTGTGAGAGTGGAAGTGAGAACGTTCACCCAGCCGCGGCCGGGCTGTGCCTTCTTACCGGGGGTCTTCTCGAAGTAGCTGTGTCCGTCGTCTGTGGCGAGACCGTAGAGCAGGGGAAGTTTCAGTTTTTCAAGGCGGAAGCTGTTGATGATATCCCACATCCGTTCAGTGGATGCGTGAGTCTCGTCGCCGCGATTATTCACCGCGGGGTGACCATTGTAGACTTCAAAAAATGCTCCGCCGACAGCCGGGAGCAGTTGTTCGGCCGTTACAGCATATCCAAAGTTGGGGTGGTTCAGGTGCACGATCGTTTTCACACCGGATCGCTCGCGACGGGACTGAGCGGCGAGCAGATTTCGCTGAATCACATCGGCGACACCTTCACCGCCTGTCGGCGGCAACAGCTCCAGCGTGTTGGAGGCACACAGGTGTACAGGAAGTTTTCCAAACCTGTCCGTGATTTCCTCACCCTGGATCAGCAGATATTCCTGTGGAACAGCGAGCTTTGAGAAGATTTCATCGAAAGTCTTCAGACGAACTTCCCGGGCGTCCCCCTCACCGCGCGTTTCAATCCACTCGGATGGCCACGCTGCAGTGAGGCTTTCGTACGCTTCTTTTCGTTTGTCGAGACTAACCCAGCGTTCCTTTTGCAACAGGGTATTGTGGTCGGTGAACACGAGAAACTGGTAGCCTTGATCCCGGTACCACTTTGCAATTGCTTCAGGGAAGTCGTCTCCGTCGCTCCAGAAGGAGTGCGTGTGCATGTTGCCACGGCACCAGCGTTGCCCCGACTCCGCAGCAAGCCGCAGGGTTTGAGACTGCGCGGCCACGGGAGCGAGGTTGCAAAGACCAGCAAGCAGCAGCAGAACGAACGGGACGCGGATGAACATGAATGGCAGGCCTTCGTATTGCAGTAATGCAGCGAATTCGCTGTCGGCGACAGTGCTGGCAAACTCTGAAGCATCTTTGTGAAGATACGGCGAGTCTGCCAGAAGTTCTGTTCAGGGCGGCTTCAGCGGGAGGAGCCGACCTCGTAGCACATCAGCTTATTCTGTTCGCGCAGATACAGTCTGCCAGCGACCACAACCGGATGCGCCCATGTGGCACCTTCCTGGTAGTCCGGCTTGAAGCTGCCCTTGAGACGGTATTCATCCGGAGTGGCTTCGATCAGAGCGACAGTGCCATCCTGGTAGCGGAAGATGATGTGGCCATCGATCAGCAGTACAGCGGCGGAACCTTTGCCGGGGCCACGGAGCTTGCCTCCCCAGACAATCTCGCCACTGCTCATGCGTACGCACGTCGGGAAACCCTCGTTCTGCTGATGACCTGCATACACATAGCCGTCCTTCAGGATCATGCCACCGTGATGGTTGTTGAAGACGTTGCCTTCCAGGAAGTACTTTTCTTCGGCGATGATTTTATTACCGTCACGTTTGAGTTCTACGAGTGCGGCGCCGGTTTTGTAGCTGGTTGAACCGAAGACGAAATTACCTTCGACAATCGGGGTCGGAATGTTTGCAACACCGTTGGCCACGCGATTGTACGTCCAGAGTTGTTTTCCGTCCTTTGCATTGATGCCGATCAGTCCTCGGCCGGTGAGCTGCACATATTGCGGAATACCACGACCCTCGCCGGTAACAATCGACGAATAACCCGCACCGTCTTTTCCCGCAGAACCTTCAAATGTGGCCGCACACTTCCAAATGTCTTTTCCGGTCATGCGATCGAGGCAGACGACCAGAGCATCCGAGCCGCCGGGCGTGCAGAGGACACGATCACCATCAACCAGCGGGCTTTCCGAAAAGCCCCAGCCAGACATCATTTTTCCATTCCAGTCGCTGAACTTTCTCTGCCAGACAATCTTGCCGTCCCCGCGAGCGAGGCAGGCGATGGAACCGTCAGAGGTGACCACGTAAAGGTGATCGCCGGCGACGGAAGGAGTACATCGCGATCCCTCGTAACTGTGTTTGGGATTGGCGTCTGTCACTGGAGATTTCCAGAGAATGCTGCCGTCGCTGGCTTTCGCGGCAATCACCGCCTGGCCCTGCTCTGTGTTTCCGACAGTGTAAAGAACTCCATCAACGATCGATAAGCTGGCGTAGCCAGCCCCAAAGCCCTCGACTGTCCACAGATGCTGAGGTGGCTGAGCGTTCCAGTCATGGGACGACAGTTTTTCGTCCGACTGAGCATTGCGAAGCGGTCCTCGCCACTGCGGCCAGTCTCCGGCGAGGACAGAAGCATTGAGGAGCAGCAGGCAGAGCAGTTTCGCGGAAAATCGGAGGGGCATGAGACATGCTTTCAGGCTGAGGAAAAAACAAGATCGCTGTCAGGAAGGGGCGGGACGAGTGCGGTTGAATGCAGGTGCAGGGTAACCGGAGAACCTTGTTTTGCAAAATCCGGCCCCGGGTGTCAAGGCTGTGGGCGATCTTCAGGACTTCTCAGCGTCCGTGGTGGGTGGTCTGAGCAGCGCGGCGAAGATATTTCAGCGTGGCTGCGTGGATGATCAGCTCACCAAGACGCGGCCAGATTTCCCGAAGCACAAACACGGGGCGAAGAGCAGGAAAGTTGAGAATTATCTCGGGCGGCGCTTTGTGCATGGCGTTTTCCACCGCTCGAGCAACGTGAGCGGCTGTGGTGCCTCCAAGCAGTGGCGGAGTGCGTCGGCCGGTGGACCGGATAATCTCGTCATAAATGCCGCCGTCAACCGCAAAACCCGGGCAAATGGCCGTGCAGCCGATGCCTGTG
This sequence comes from Planctomycetaceae bacterium, assembly GCA_046074645.1. GTDB lineage: Bacteria > Planctomycetota > Planctomycetia > Planctomycetales > Planctomycetaceae > SXXK01. Next base: position 14,052 of record JBJTOP010000201.1, read on the forward strand.
CGTTTCAGTTCTCCGCGAAGTGACTGCGTAAACGCAATCATGCCGGCCTTGGTCGCTCCGTAAACTGCGCCCCACGCTGGTCCATGCTTGCCGGCCGTGGATGCCATGTTGATGATCCGCCCAAACCGTTGCTGCTTCATCAGCGGCAACACCAGTCGTGTGAGCAGAATTGCGCTGGTGAGATTGGTGCTGATCACGGACTGAATCTTCTCCTCGCTGAGCGAGTCAAGTTCGGCAAAGCATTCGATGCCCGCGTTGTTGACCACGACGTCGATGCGGCCAAAACGCGCGATGGCCTGCTGCACAAGGTTTGCCAGTCCTGACGAGCTGGTGACGTCCACGGCCACTGTGAGCACTTCACTGCCTGCCGCTCGAACAGCCACTGCCGTCTGCTCCAGCCGCTCCGCGTTTCTTGCTGCAAGAATGAACTGCCGGTGAGGCCCTGCAAGTCGCTCAGCCGTGATTCGACCGATGCCGGCCGAGCTGCCCGTGATGAGAATCGTCAGTGGGTCAGGGAGCTGGGCCATCGGGAGATTCCGTGGTGTTCTTCGGTCGGAGAGGGATGGGGAACGAATCGAGTTGTATCGCATTTGGCCGATTCACCGGAACATCGGCCGCCGGAAATCACAATAGACTGCCGTGCCAATCGGCAGAATCTTCCGGAACCCCTCGAATTCCGCGATTTCGCCGGTCTTCCTGATCGGCGATTTCCTTCCCAACTCCGCCCGTTCTCACCAACCTGTCACGAATTCCCTTGCCACAAAGGGCGAACGTCTGGGAAGATTGGGCGAGTTCCCGAGGCCGACTTTTCGGCCGGAGCAGTTTCCAAAGGGCATGGTTTATGTCTCGTCTGGCCACTGGTGTCATTCTTGCTTTGACGGCTGCACTCGTCAGCCACTCCTCCGCATCCGCTCAGGGGCTGATCTTCCAGCTGCCTGAAGACGGTACGTCGGTTGAATATCAGGGAACGCTGACTCAGGGCACTTCTGCTGATGACGAAAATGCCCTGACCTGGACGTGCGAACTCAGCATAAAGTCCGTAGGGCGCGAAGATGCCGAGTACCAGGGTCAGGTGCAGCCCTGTCGCTGGATCGAAATCAAGACCATCACCGGCAAGGCCGGAGAAGCCGGTATCGATCCCGGACCGGTCGGATCGCGGATCTACAAGGTGCTTGTGCCGGAAAGCAAGGTGCTTGGCGAAGCTCGTGACTCCAGCGGTGTAGAAAATGACATGCTTCCGATCGTGAGAGGCTTTCGTCGTCTGGGGGAAGAAGGCGTCGAACAGATCAAGACGCCTGCACTGCGTTTTTACCCCACAATTGCACTGCTGACCAGCTACCCCGAGCCTGAGGTCATCGCCACAAACGCGGTGCCTGAAGTAATACTGCAGGGACCTCAGATTTCAGCCGTGCACCGGAAGGGACGCGTCGTCATGGAAAGTCAGAAGACTCGCTCCACGAATGAAGGCGAGTACTGGGTCTCGAAGGATGTCCCCTTCGGTCTGGCTCGCTGGGTCGTCACCGTCACCACCGAAGAAAAGGATCTCGCCGCCGCCCGCAGTGAATTCCGCACAGCGGTCGTCAAGAAGGTGGACATGAAGCTTCGCCAGATCCGCCAGAACGCCGAGAGCGAACTCGTCACACAGTGATCGTCGCGTTTCGCTCTGAGGAACGCTCAGGGCCACAGTCCCACCAAACTACGCTTCAGCAGCAATGTTCAGCGCGCATCGCGCGGGCGAAAACTTGTTGTGCGTTCAGCCACGTAATTCAACGCTCCTGCCTTCGCTGGCGACGCTGCTGTCTGTAATACTTCAATCCTGGCAGGAAGAACGTCACCGCTGACATCACGCCGAATAAGCTGACGCTGAAATTCGGGATATCCGCTGCTTCAATCGCCGCCATCACCAGCGATGTAGCAAACATCAGGCCGGCTTCGATGTAGAATCTTCCCGAAAGAATCCCGGCCTTTGCCAGAAATACCATTCCGGCGATCGCACCGAGGCATGGTGAAAATTCAAGTACTGGTCGATGCATAATCGTTTCCACGCCAAACAGCATGGATGAGGCGATCATGCTGCCGCCCCAAATGTGCGCGATCTGCCTCTCGACTGCCGTAATCGGTCCCGCCCGGTGCCGCAGATTCCAGAAAATCGCAGCCCATAGCCCAAGTCCAACCACCCACAGCCCCACAAATGGCCACCGCTGCGTGACTCCATTAAGCTGCATGGCATTCGTGATCAGGCACAGCAGCAACACGACAGCACTGTGCCACATCCAGAGCAGTCCCCAGTTCTGCAGGATCGCCGCATGATGCGATTCCCGAAACAGCCTGGTCATGATTCGCAGCACCGTGGATGATCGTGCCGTGATCGGCTCGCTGTTCAGCCACGCACGCAGATCAGCGGCGAGTGCCGTTGTGGATTCATAACGCAGATCCGGTGGTTTCTGCAGACACTTCATCACGATCATTTCCAGATCGGCATCCACAGCGCGATTGAGCATGCGGATGCTGGGGGGATCCTGTTCGAGCACCATCAGGACCGTATCCAGAGGTGAAGCGGCCTGGAATGGAGGGCGGCCTGTCAGCATTGCGAACAGCACAGCCCCCAGGCTGTAAATGTCCGCCGCCACGTCAATCGAGTCCGTCTGTCCTGATGCCTGCTCGGGCGACATCCACGCCGGCGTTCCCAGAATTGCACCGCTCTGAGTCAAACTCTGGAGGTCTCCGGAGACGGAGGCCGCATTCCCGGCAGGAGTCACTCGCTTCGCAAGCCCGAAATCCGTCACAAATGGCGTTCCATCCCTGGCAATCAGAATGTTGGCGGGCTTCAAATCCCGATGCAGCACTCCTGCCCTGTGTGCCGCACCGATTGCCTCCACCACGGGAATCAGCAGCGTCACAGCGTCACGCGGCGAAAGCGGCCCGTTTGCCAGACGCTGCGACAGTGTGACCCCGTCCACAAACTGCATGCTGAACCACGGCTGCCCCTCCTGTTCACCCACCTCATAGACCGGCACAATATTCGGGTGCTGCAGCCTTGCTGCCGCCAGTGCTTCGATTCGCAGCCGGGCCACATCCTGGCTGGAGGCAAAAGCCGCGTTGGGGATCATCTTCAATGCCACCGTCCGCTGCAGACTTTGCTGCCGAGCCCGGTACACCACACCCATCCCGCCCCGGCCAATCTCCCCCAGAATCTCGTACTCCCCCACCCGCGAACCGACTGCCGAACCACCCAGACGGGTTCGCGGGAGTTGCGGAATCGTGTCCGAGAGCGAGACGGACTGCAGCAACGCCAGATCATCCGCCATTTGTGCCGTCGCAAACAGTTCCCGCAAGTCCTGTTCAAGGTCCGGATGCTGCCGAATAGCCTCCTCCAGCCGCTGCTGGCTGTTGCCGCCCTTCGAGTCCTGCAGCAGGCAGTCAAACACAACCGCCAACCGCTCATCCCGTTCTTCCGCTGCATTCAGCATACGCAATGTCCCCTCGGGCTCCGCTACTGACTGCCTGGAAACAGGCCGACAGACCCAGCACGGTTATAGTATGTGGTCGGGGAAAGAGCAGCGGAGGGCCTGCGGGCGATGGATCACAATCACCGATCAGCGGCGACGGGAACGACCGCCATCACCCTCCCGACCGCCTTCCCTGCCCCCCTCACGGCCACCGCCACCGCCAGCACTGCCACTTCGGCGATAACGATTTTCTGTGCGACGAGCGTGATCTTCGGACGGTGTTCGGAGCGAGAGGCAACCAATTGCTTCTTCCCAGGTCGGAATGTCGCGATACTCTGGTGCTACTGGCGCTGGCTGAGCAACGCTGCGGGGTTCCTGACGTTCACCGCGTGCCCCACGCTCCGGGCGGCGACGACGGGGCTCGCGGTCCGATGTTTCGTCCCGCTCGTCCTGGTCGTCCCGGTCATCAAGTTCTCGCCGATCATTGCGTTCGCCCCGCTCACCGCGAACCGGCCGTTCGGCACGTTCAGGTCGTTCCGCACGTTCGGCACGTTCAGCGCGTTCTGGTCGTTCGGCACGTTGAGGTCTCTCTGTTCGTTCTGTTTTTTCAGATCGCGGCGCTCTTTCAGGCCGTTCGCGCCGCTCCGTACGTTCGCCGCGATCTTCACGGCCTTCACGATCTTCGCGGCTGGTGCGGGCAGGTCGATCAGAAGCTGTTCGTGCCCGTGGCGTTTCCTCGCGGGTGTCGCGGACGCGGCGGAGCACCGGTTCTTCTTCGTCATCGAATCCCACCGAGCGTTGGTCTTCGGGTTCAAAATCATCATCATCGACCGGTGGTTCGCGACGAGCAGACGGGCGTTTTGCGGATTCGCCGCGTTCAGGGCGAGTTTCTTCGCGCTCCTGTTCGCGATCACGACCTCTTCCGCGTCGACCCCGGCGGCCACGCTTTTCTGAACGCTCCGCAATTTGAGTGGGCTCGGGCGCGTCGTGCGTTTCTTCGTCATCGCTGTCAGCTTCGTCGATGGCCGGGCGACGAGGTTCTTCTGCTCGCCGCTGAGCGCGGGCGCTTCCGGCAGAGACACTGACGACGTCTTCATGGTCTTCTTCGAAGAGGATCTCGCTGAGATCATCAACCGGGGCTGAGACATCAGCATCATTATCTGAGTCGCTGAAGTCACGGGAATCGCTGCCAGGAGCGTCGCTGCGGCGGCGACGATTGCGTCCCCGTCCTCCGCGGCGGCGCCCCCGACGACGGCCGGTGCCGGAATCCCGGGAGCCATCAGTGTCAGATTCATCTGCTGTTGTGCCGGACAGCCCGCTTTCGGCGGCTTCGGTGTCATCAGCCTCAGTCTCCTCTGATGACGTTGCTTTGGGCTGCGGACTGGGATCATCCCACACCCAGCGATCGACTTCGTTCCAGTAGGTCTCGTCATCACCTGCGCCGGAAACTACGTTCGGGCGAGGCTTTTCGGAGGAGTCCTGTTTTTGTGAAGCCGATTCGTCCCGTCGCAACGCTTCTTTGCCGGGGCGACGTGAGCGATCAGCGACGGAAGTTTCTGAACGGACAGTCGCCGGTCGCCGCGGGGCTTCTTTCGCGCCGCTGCCGAAGCCGAATTCATCCTCGTCCCCGTCGTCGTCCTCCTCGTCATCCTCGTCGTCATCATCATCATCCTCGTCGTCATCATCATCCGCGTCGTCGTCGTCGTTTTCGAAATCAAAGTCTTCGTCACTGACCTCGTCCGGAATATCCTCATCCTCATCCTCATCCTCATCCTCATCCTCGTCCTGCTCATCATCGAGATCATCGTCGTCGGAGAACACAATCAGATCATCAAGATCTTCGTCAAAGGATTCGCCAGCGGATACGTGGGGCGGAGTGTCTGCCTGGGCGGCGGCAGTGGCAGTGACGATGTCGGCGGTGGGCTCTGCGGATTCTTTGACTGCGGGCTGATCATCGTAGTCATCGAAGAGCACTTCGCCACCAACGTCGTCGGGAAGACCAGCAAAGTCAGACAACGGGTTGGCCCAGCGGCCTGTGGGGTTGGTAGGGCGTTTTCCTGAGTGGTCACCGGGAATGGTCATCGTGGATCCGTTGATTGAAAGAGAATTCGCATCATTGCCGGGAAAGCCTTGTGAAGGCTACCACGAGAGCCTCGACTTTTCAATCTGCTGCCACAGGTGGTCTCGATGGGCTCGGAAAATTCCCCGCAGGAGCGAGATTGTACTGAATTCCGGGAAGCCACGAACGTCATCTCTATGTGCGGCGGTGATCCCCGCGTTTGGCGATTTCATTTTTTTGGGTTTGCCTGGAGAGAAAAATGTTCAGCAGATGGGACGTTATCAGCAAGGCTATGCTTCTGGGAGTTTTGCTGGGTGGTTCGGCCGTACTTTGCGGATGCAGAGAATCGGTGACGGCGGATGAAAATAAACGCGAACCGGATACGGCCGATACCGCCGATGACACCGGAACGGTCGAAGGAAGGGCAATCCTGCGGGTACTGAAGGCCGACAGGACCACACCGCAGTTTTCTGTGGCGACAGACACCCGCACGTCGGAATACTTTCAGCAGGTGATCGCGAATATGAGCAGGATCGAATTGTATGAATGCCCTGCCGAATTTCGGCTGGCATACAAACGGCATGTTCTGGCGTGGCGGCAGTGCCTGCGAACGGTGCAGTCGCAGGGAGAGAAACTGGCACGGATTGCTGACTGGGACGCCGTGTCGGTGTTGAATGGAACAGAGCCACGCGATGATCTGGAGCGAGAAGTTTTCGCATCGCTTGGTGAGATCGAGAAAACTTTCGAGGAGTGTGTGCGGATTGCGGAGCTTTACGGAGTGAGCGAGTCGGAATACCGACTCTAATCCAGAGCACCAGGTTTCCGCCATCCCATGGACAAACCTCGTCAGCCCAGCTTCGGGCGGGCCTCGGTCAGAATTATTCGTCCACGAACGACTTTTTCTCCGAAGGCCCCCCCGATGACTTCATGGACGCTGCCTCCACGATACCGGCCAATGGCCTTGAAGTCCCCTCCATCCGGGCGAAAACTGGCCTCAATCCCACCCGCGTCCCTTCGAGGGGAGAGGGGAAATCAGGTAGGGCGGTGGCTGGCAAACGGGGCCGGGCGCTGCCCCAAAGGTGCATGGCACCTTGAGCGAAAATCCCAGTGAATTTATTGGCATCCGCGTCACCTCGTGCGACACCGGGGACAGTCCCCGCAGGCACGGCGGCAGGCGTGCAGGAGCGCCCACTGGCGGGACGTCAGAATCGCCACAAACCGAAGAATCGCCAAAATCTGCAGCGATTGCGGAATCCCCGGGACAGTCCCCGCAGGCGCAGACGCAGGGGAAATCAGGTGGGGTGATGGCTGGCAAGCGGAGCCGGTCGCTGCCCCACGGTGCATGGCACCGCGAGCGAAAATCCCATTGAATTTATTGGCATCCGCGTCACCTCGTGCGACACCGGGGACAGTCCCCGCAGGCACGGCGGCAGGCGTGCAGGAGCGGCCGCTGGCGGGACGTCAGGACCGTCACCATCCGAAGAATCGCCAGAATTCGCAACGCCTGCGGCGTTCCCGGGGACAGTCCCCGCAGTTGCAGACGCAGGGGAAATCAGGTGGGGTGATGGCGGGTACATGAAGCCCATCGCAGCTTCGAGGTGCATGGCACCTTAATTGAAAATCCACATGGCACCTGAGTTGAAAATCCAGGGTGTGCTGGATGTTGGGAGCGGGCCGAAAGATGTTTTCCGGGCGGCTTCCAATTGCCGTGGGAGAACAAACAGAAATGTCGAACCTTCCGGGGTGACAGTTTCTCAGGCATGTCCTAAACTGAAGAAATTCGCACCTGCCACAGCAATCACCGCCTTCCAGCCGAACGTCTGCATGAACATCCAGCGTCCCGACATCCGCGAGCTTCTCAGTCAGCGAATCCTCATCATCGACGGCTCCATGGGCGCACTGATTATGTCCGCGCGTCCGGACGAAGCGTTTTATCGGGGCGAGCGATTGAAGGATCACCCCATCGATGTCAAAAACGCCACCGACCTGCTGGTACTGACGCAGCCCGACATGATTTCCGGGATTCATGAACAGTACCTTGCTGCGGGCGCGGACATCATCGAGACGGACACGTTCAACGCCAACATTGTCTCTCTGGAAGAGTTCCAGCTGTCGCACCTGACATACGAAATCAATCGTACTGGCGCGGAGCTGGCCCGGGCTGCAGCCGACCGCTTCACTGCTCGCAATTCCCTGCGCCCGCGCTACGTGGCTGGAAGCATCGGTCCCACCAAGATTCAGCTGTCGATGAATGCCGACCGTCCGGGGACGCGGCCTTTTACCTTTGATCAGATGGTGGAATCCTATGCCGAACAGATCCGCGGGCTGATGGACGGCGGCTGCGACCTGCTGCTCCCGGAAACCAGCTTCGACACTCTGAACATGAAGGCCTGCCTGTTCGCAATCCGCCAGGTGTTCGACCAGCAGGGCCGCGAGATCCCGGTGATGATTTCGGGAACGGTGTTCACTGGCGGCGTCACGCTGCTGGGCCAGTCGGTGGAGGCGTTTCACACATCCATCGAACATTTTCCGGCGCTGAGTGTTGGTTTCAATTGTGCGCTCGGGCCAAAGCAGATCCGTCCTTATCTTGAAACACTCTCCGCAATGTCCCCAACCCACATCTGCTGCTACCCCAACGCGGGTATGCCGGATGGCATGGGTGGCTTTGACAGCACAGCATCCGAGTTTGCGACGGTGCTTCACAATTGTGCCAAAGCCGGACTTCTGAATATCGTCGGCGGCTGCTGCGGGACGACGCCCGAATACATCCGCCAGGTTGCGGAAGCTGTTGATGGACTGCCCCCACGAAAGCTCCCGCCACGTCCCGCACTGTCCACCTATTCCGGTTTCGATTACGTGGCACTGCGACCGGAATCGCGTTTCATGAATGTTGGTGAACGCACCAACGTTACGGGGTCCCGCAAGTTCGCGAGACTGATTCGCGAAGAAAAATATGACGAAGCAGTCAGTGTCGCCCGCGAGCAGGTTGAGGGCGGGGCGAATGTGATTGACGTGAACATGGACGAGGGACTGCTTGACGGCCCGCGGTGCATGGAACGCTTTCTCTGGCTGCTCCACGACGAAAACATCAAAGTCCCGATCATGATTGACAGCTCCGACTGGGCTGTCATCGAAGCCGGACTGAAATGCTGCCAGGGCAAAGGCATCGTCAACAGCATCTCGCTGAAGGAAGGTGAAGAAAAGTTTCTGCACCAGGCACGGACGATCCGACGCTTCGGCGCGGCCGTCATCGTGATGGCCTTTGACGAAACCGGGCAGGCGGTGACCTGTGAAGAAAAGGTCCGGATCTGCCGTCGAGCGTTCAAACTCCTCACAGAGAAAGCTGGCTTTCCGCCCGAGGATATCATCTTCGATGCCAATATCCTGACTGTCGGCACCGGCATGGAAGAGCACGCGAACTATGCGGTTGAATTCATCGAAGCCGTGCGGCAGATCAAACAGCAGTGTCCCGGCGCCCGCACATCGGGCGGTGTCAGCAACGTTTCATTTGCCTTCCGCGGCAACGAAGTTGTCCGCGAAGCCATGAACGCCGCATTCCTGTACCACGCCATTCAGGCGGGGCTGGATATGGGCATCGTCAATCCTGCTCAGCTGGAAGTTTACGAAGAAATCGACCGAGAACTGCTGCAGTACATCGAGGACGTGCTGCTCAATCGCCGCCCCGATGCCACCGAACGGCTCATCGATTACGCCGAAACTGTCAAGACCCGCAGTGACGGTGGTCGTCGTCGCGCGGACGAGTGGCGCAGCAGCACTGTCGAAGAACGGCTCAAACATGCACTGCTGCGAGGGCTCACCGATTTCATCGATCAGGACACGGAAGAAGCAAGGCTCAAATACGGCCGGCCACTTGACATAATCCAGGGTCCGCTGATGGATGGCATGAATGTCATCGGAGAACTCTTCGGTGCCGGTAAGATGTTCCTGCCGCAAGTCGTCAAATCCGCTCGTGTAATGAAGAAATCCGTTGCCTGGCTTGAACCGTTTATGGAGGCTGAGAAAGCCGCCAAAACGCTGGGACGCACCGACTACTTCGCTCCTTCCGGACTGTTCACTGGAACTCGCGACGAAGCCGTCACGCTCGCCGCTTCCGTCCAGACTTCCGGTCAAACCGCGACTGACAGCCATCGTGGCACATTTCTCATTGCCACGGTCAAGGGCGATGTCCACGATATCGGCAAAAACATCGTCGCTGTGGTGCTCCGCTGCAATAACTTCCGCGTGATTGATCTGGGTGTGATGGTGCCCTGCGAACGGATTCTGGAAGAAGCTCTGAAACATCGAGCGGACATTATTGGCCTGAGCGGTCTGATCACGCCATCGCTGGAAGAGATGATCACAGTTGCACGCTCCATGCAGGAACAGGGCTTCACTAATCCTCTGCTCATCGGCGGCGCGACCACGAGTGCCAAACACACGGCCGTCAAAATCGCCCCTGTCTACTCCCAGCCCGTTGTGCATGTCGGTGATGCGTCGCTGTCCGTTGGTGTGGTGGAAGCACTTCTGGACCCGGAACGCAGGCCAGCCTTCACAACAGCCAATGCGGCAGCTCAAACCCGTGATCGCGCCGCCTTCGATCTGCGCCAGCAGCAGACTCTGGTGCCGTGGGAGCAGGCCTTTGCCCGCCGCTTCAGCATCGACTGGGCCAGCTGCCTTCCACCACGCCCCGCGTTCACCGGTATCCGCGTCATCGAAGACATGCCACTGCAGCAGCTTGTGCCGTACATCGACTGGTCCCCCTTCTTCAGCTCCTGGCAACTCATCGGCAAATACCCGAAAATTCTTAACGACCCAGTCGTTGGCGAAGAGGCCCGAAAACTCTTTGAAGATGCTCAGAAAGAACTCGCCGGACTCCTCTCCTCATCGCGCCTCCGGGCCCGCGCCGTGTACGGTTTCTGGCCAGCCGGTTCCGACGGCGACGACATTGTCCTCTGGAACAGCGAAGAACGCTCAAAAGAACTCATGCGCTTCCCCATGCTGCGGCAACAGTGGGAACGAGTGGGCCAGAAAGATTTCCGATCGCTGGCAGACTACATTGCCCCCACTGATTCCGGAATACCGGACTATCTGGGGGCCTTCGCACTCACCGCTGGTCATGGCTGCGACGAAATCGCCAGAGAACTTGAAGCAGAAGGCGATGACTATCGCGCTATCATGGTCAAAGCCCTTGCGGATCGCTTTGCAGAAGCATTCGCAGAACGACTCCACCGCCAGGCCCGCTGCGACTGGGGCTATGGCATCACCGAAAATCTCACGAATGAACAGCTGATCGACGAAGAATTTGTTGGTATTCGACCAGCTTTCGGTTACGGATCCTGTCCCGACCACGTCCCCAAACGTGCCCTCTGGGAACTGCTCAACGCCGAACAAAATACCGGGATGACGCTCACCTCCAGCTGCGCCATGTGGCCCGCCGCCTCCGTAAGCGGACTGTACTTCAGCCTGCCCCAGTCACGCTATTTCAGCGTCGACAGAATCACAAAAGATCAGCTGGAACGCTACGCAGCCAGAATGGGGCAAAGCATTCCGGAAACAGAAAGATGGCTGGCTCCAAACCTCGGCTATACGCCATAAAGTCCTTGCCTGTGAATCCCACAAGCCCCCCGAGCCGGGCCCCAATGGCCTTGACTTTCTTGCAGGAGGGGGGTGCCGGGAGGGCGAAGCTCCTGCTGAGCCGCATCCCTGCCGCGAGGACTGCGGCGATCCCCGCTGCTGCGCAAAATCGCTGGCGATCGCTTACAGCGCGGACCAGCGTTCGGTGGCTCGGAAGGAGCATCACACTCCCGGGTCTTCATTCATCTGTTCACAGGATTCCAGAGAACTTCAAGGCCATTGGAGCCTCGCCCCCCGTGTCACCTCCGCTGCGCCGAATTCGAGCACTCGGGCAGTCCTGTGACCACACGGCACTGACACGTCCCCACGTACCTCTCAGCACGACTGAGCACTGAGTCCCGTTTGACCAGTACACGTCTTTCCTCGCAGAAATCCCTGGAAAAACCAGGAAAACTGATCGATAGTTCGGAATGTCCCGATATATTTGAGCATGAGGGGCAAAGCCATGGCAAACGTTGAACCACGACTGACAGACCTGGATTCATTATCGCAAGCGGCAGAGTGTCTGCGCGTGCTGGCCCATCCACATCGACTGCGGATGATTCAGATGCTGTTGTCCGGGAACTACACGGTCGGCGAATTGGCAGAAAGTTGTGACCTGCCCACTGCCATGGCCTCCGAACACCTGCGTCTGATGCAGCGATGTGGCTTCCTCGACAGCGAGAAGGACGGCCGCAGGGTCTTCTATCAAGTCGTTGAACCGCACCTGAAGAACATCATGAAGTGCATCGAAGAGCGTTTCGACAAACGTAGCACAGCATAACCGTCTTTTTTTAACATGTCGGAACCTTCCGAGTTTTCTACTGATTTGGGACCATATCCACCTACCGGGAGCCAGTCATGAGCATCACCACCATCACCCCACAAAAGTTGTCCGAACTCATCCACTCCGGCGCTGCGGTCGAACTGATCGATGTGCGAACGCCTGTGGAGTACCGGGAAGTGCATGTGGGTTCAGCCCGGAATGTCCCGCTGGATCAGTTGAATGCTGCGCACGTCGCTGCCGGACGGAGCGGCGCAGAGCCGCTTTACATCATCTGTCGGTCGGGCAGTCGTGGCAGACAGGCGTGCGAGCAGTTCCTCGCCGCCGGTTACATGAATGTAGTGAACATTGAGGGCGGAACTCAGGCGTGGGATCAGGCGGGGTTGCCTGTGGTTCGGGGTAAGAAGGCCATCTCGCTGGAGCGACAGGTTCGGATCGCTGCCGGGTTGCTGGTGCTGACGGGCTCGGTCCTTGGATACATCGTCAGTCCCTGGTGGATCGGACTGTCCGCATTCGTCGGAGCGGGTCTCACGTTCGCCGGGATCACGGATACATGTGGCATGGGAATGCTGCTTGCCCGGATGCCGTGGAATCAGGTTCCGAAGTCACCTTCGACCGTTGGTGCAGGCACCGGGGCTACGTGTGCCCGATAGTCCACCCGCTGCGGCGGAAGGGCTGCGGATCACCGGCACCGCCGAAACGCACATTCAGGCCGACTTCGTCTCGGGGTCGCGGGAACTCGCCGACAGTATTGTTGCGAAGCGTTACCTTTCCGACGAAGGTCCCGACGGCAATCTTCACCTGCGACTTCGTGTTCGTCGGCTCGATCGGTCGTCCGGACCTGCTGGAGTCGGCGGCGGGTTCGTCATTGTTCCTGCCCTCGTGCTGTTCAGCGGCATATCGATTCATCGTGCCGTCGGGACTTCTCTGATGGTTATCGCGCTGGTCAGTGTGTCCGGCGTCTCTGCACAAGCGTGGGCTGGTCGGGGCATCGATCCTGTCGTGACGACGCTATTCGTCGCTGAGTCGTGGACCTCGTCACTCACTCGCTCGCGAACTGTTGCTGTAATTTACCGCTGGCCGGCCGGTGCCAGCAAATGCCAGAAGGAAAGGACTGCCAGTCCGCAGTAGATCAGGGCACAAGCGGCAAGACACAGGCATCGCCACAGCGGCGGACGCACCTCGACTGGCAGGAAACGCAGATTGACTCGCAGGATTTGAATCGCACCAATCGCAAGGATGGGGCTGGCAAGCAGTCCCAGAACTTTGAAAAGGCTCAGAGCACTGTCACCCAGCCAGAGGGCAGCAACACCCCAGATCGTAAACAGCATCAGCAGACAGAAATAAATTGTGCCCGCTTTGTATCGCCGCAGGCCGGGCCAGCCTGCCCACAGCGCGTCCGTACAGACTCGTGTCAGCACATCTGTATTGCCCAGTTGTGTCGAAAACAGGATCCAGAAACCGTTCAGCAGTGCCAGTCCCCAAAAGCCCGGCCAGAGCTTCTGGGCCATGTACTGAGCCTGAAATGCTCCGGCCGCAGTGTCCGCTGGGATGTTGTCCGGCGTGATGATTGCCTGAGCAAGATTGACATTCAGGTACATGCCCAGAACACAGCCTCCCGCCCAAAGAACCGACTGATCCAGCAGCGAATATTTCCACCATGTTCGCCACCGTTCCAGATTATCCGGCGTTGGCTGGAAAATTGTTCCAACGGCCGCCACCGAATGGCCGTCGCCACGCAGCATGCTCCCAATCGAACCGGACCAGCGACCCATTCCAAGTCCCTTGTCACGAGTCCAGTTTGAGATGGCCAGATTTCCCAGCCCACCGGATCCGGCCGTGGCTGCAAACACGCCCAGCAGAACCCAGTCAGCATTTTCCGGGATGACTCCGGGAGTCACGAATCCACGTGCGGTGCGAATCCAGGTCTCCGCGGGAACGAAGAGACAATTGGCGACCACAAGAAACGCGAAAATGGCAGCCACCATGGCCCACGAAAGCTTCTCAAGTATCCGCTCAATCGATCGTCCCGACTGCAGCAGAAGAACGCTGAGCAGCAGCACACCGACGGCGATTCCGAAGAGCACGAGCCGATCGGCGCCTCCGGAATCCGGAAGCCCGCCGCGACGGGCCGTCAGCAGCACGTTGGCGCAGCTGAGTGCCATTGCAGGGGTTGCCAGCTGGGCGGCCCCGACGAGAATATAGAAGATCGCCCAGAAACGTGACCCCGGATGCAGCCGCATGATTCCGGTCAGCACAGGCTCGCCGGTGCACAGCGCGTAGCGAATGGCCTCGAGGTTGAAGATCATCTGCAGAAAAATGCCCAGAGTCGCCACCCACAGAATGCTCGGGCCATATCTGACGGTTGTCAGGGGCCCGACAATCCATTCGCCGCCGCCGATGGATCCTGCCAGCAGAATTGCACCCGGACCGATTGTCCGAAGGATATTGCGGAAGGAAATCGGGAGCGGCTCCGGGACGTTGCCAACTCGCCATGGCGGCAAGTTCCCGTGGTTGGAGCCGGACCACACTGCTGTCGGCCCTGACTGTTCCGGCGGCGTGAACTGTTCCGGCGGCGTTGATGGTTCTGCTGCCGGTAACTGGTAAGGATTGCCCGTTGACATCGCCGCACGCCCTCTTTGTCTGATCACACGCTGAAAACCCTGTTGCCGAATTCCTTCGCGAATCCTTCTCAATTCTGACAAGTGCGCCGATGAAAACAACCAGCGACCAACACACAGGTCTGCGCGTGCGTTGCCACCGCTTTTTTGGTATGAACATTCGTTTTGAAAATCCAGCCACGAATCCCCCCGGAAACGCAGCCAAAATGGAAAGTCCGCCTGACAGTCTGCCTGGAATGTGTCCCCATGCAGGTCAGTACTTCACCGTCGTCGATGCCGTGCGTCAGCTCGCTCGGGATACGTGGGCCGTGCGAGTGCTTTGTCCGGAACTTGCAGCAGCTATTCTTCCCGGCCAGTTTTTTATGATACGGCCGGAAACCGGCAGCGATCCCCTGCTGGGACGTCCTTTCGCACTTTACGATATATATAGTGACGCCGCAGGAAAGCCGGTTGGCGTGGAATTCGGTTTCGTCCGGGTGGGCCGACTGACGTCGATCATGCCCACCTGGCAGTCTGGTGACAAAGTTGTCATCTGGGGACCGCTTGGGAATGGCTTTCCCGTTCCCGGCTGCCGGCATTTGATCTGCGTCGCCGGTGGCATTGGCCAGACACCATTTCTGGGTGTCGCCCGCGAAGCGCTTGGGCTGGCTCAGTATGGAAAACAGCCTCGAAACGTCCCCGTCCGGCCTCAGAAGGTCACTGTCTGTTACGGTGTGCGGTCCAAAGACTGGCTTGCCGGACTGGATGACTTTTCACTGCCTGGTCTCGAACTGCAGATCGCCACTGACGATGGAACCGCTGGTCATCGAGGCTACGTCACGCAGCTGCTTCAAAACCTGCTTCTGACCAGACATTCTGATGACAACGGTCAGCCTGATGATGTGCATGTCTACATCTGCGGTCCCGAACCGATGATGCATGCCGCGGCTGCGATCTGCCAAACAGCCGGAGTTCGCTCGTGGCTGTCACTCGAAACTCCAATGGCCTGTGGCTTCGGGGCCTGCTTCAGCTGTGTGACAAAGGTACGGACCGATGACGGCGGCTGGGACTATCGCCGGACGTGTGTCGAAGGACCGGTGTTTGCTTCCGAGCAACTTGTTCTGGACGAACACTGATGGACTCTGCAGACAGTCCTTCAAAGCACAACTCCACTGCGGCCAATTCGCCGCTGCTGGCCTTAACGATGGGTGACCCGGCAGGCGTCGGCCCCGAACTGCTCTGTATGGCCGTGCACTCCAGAATGCTCCGGGAACCCTTTCTGCCGCTGCTCATCGGCTCCCCCCAGGTCCTGCAGCGGGCGGCTGCCCTGCATGATCTGTCAATCCCCATGACTCTGCTGGATTTCAACAACATCTCTTCCGAAAAGTTTCGCAGACGGGTGGCCGACGCGGCAGAACGGAACACCATCGCCTGCTGCAACCCGACCCACCCCGGAACTGCTGAAACGCCACCGGGTGTCATCAGCGCAGCGGGTGGCGATGCCGCCTTCCGTTGCCTTGACCTGGCTGCCCAGCTTGCCCTCTCTGGTCACGCCGATGCCATCGTCACGGCTCCGCTGAACAAAGAAGCACTGCATCTGGCCGGTCATCATTATCCCGGTCACACAGAGATCCTTGCCGAACGCTGCGGTGTCCGCGAATTTGCCATGATGCTGCATCTCCCGGAAACCGCGCTGGCACCGCTGCGCAGTCTGATTCTCAATCGCACCACGTCTGCTCCCTTGCCAAAGGCACACGGCCTCAGTATCGCCCATGTGACGCTGCACACCTCCGTAGCCACCGTCCCTGCGCTGCTCACCCCTGATACAGTCGCTGCTGCCGTGCGACTCATGCACGAGTTTCTCGGCTCCATTGGCTGCCCGCGACGTGCCATCGCCGTCTGTGCCCTTAATCCTCACGGTGGTGAGCACGGTCTTTTCGGAGACGAAGAATCGCGGATCATCGAGCCCGGTATTGCGGCCGTCCATGAAAATTGCAACGTGCATGGCCCTTTGCCCGCTGACACTGCTGTCCGCCGCGCCGTCCTGGGAGAATTCGATGGTATCGTGGCGATGTACCACGATCAGGGACATATACCTGTTAAGCTCATCGGCTTTGATGCCGCCATCAACATCACTCTCGGACTTCCGATTATTCGCACCAGCCCCACACACGGTACAGCCTTCGATATCGCCTGGAAACAGCCTCAGCGGGTAAACCCCGCAGGCTTTCTGGAAGCCATGCGAATGGCCTGCAGAATGTCCCGGGAAACTGCTGAAACCTGTCTGTAACGCGAGACATCCTTCATGCTTCTCCTGGCCGTCGAAACTTCCACCCACACGGGTTCTCTATGTCTTGCCAAAGACAGGCATGTGATTGCCGTGAGGACTTTGCAGACTGAGGGACGGCGGCACGCCCAGTCGCTGGTTCAGGAAGTTGCCCTGCTGCTGTCCGAAAACGGCTTTACGCCTGCCGATCTTCGGGCAGTCGCTGTAAGTGCTGGTCCCGGAAGTTTCACCGGCCTGCGGGTCGGCGTTGTGTTCGCAAAGACTCTGGCCTCGGCCGCCGAAATCCCGCTGCTCGCCGTGGACACGCTCCAGGCGATCGCCTGTCAACTCTCTCCCGACGACGCACTCGAATCCCAGCCGCCTCGTCTCCTCGTCATCAGCGATGCTCAGCGAAACGAAGTTTTCGCCAGTGATTATCAATGGGATCGGGAATACGCCATCTGGCAACGGTCCGGCCAGATACGGATTGCTGCACTGGCGGATCTGCCTCCCACTCCGGTCGTCGCTGGCCCTGCAGTGGCAAAACATCGCGAAGAGCTGATCGCCAGCAGGCGGTTCCTCCGCTGCCAGGAAGTGCAGCCACATGCGCGTGAGGTGGCGATGGTAGCCAGCCATCAGTTGTCCCGCGGTCAGCTTGCTGATGTTTCACAGCTGGAACCCGTTTATGTCCGGCCCAGCTATGCCGAGGAGAAGCGGATGGCTGTCAGCAGGCATCCGGCGTCCGGCGAATTTCAAAAATAGACACCCAGCCTCGACCGTGGCTTGAGGATCGGCAGGAATTGCCGCTGGAAATTCTGATGCTCGTGGGGCTGACAGGCCGAAATATGATGATTGAGCAGGTTGCGCGGGTCTTGCGGATTCTGCGGAAACTCGAGGTTATTGCCTGGTCCTCGAAATGCTGGACTAAAAAATGGATTCGCCAATTGTCTCGACCCTGCCGTCCGGCTTCCAGATGGACCGCCAGTATGGTTTGATCTACGACTGTATTCCATCGCGGACAGACGACCTGACTCGCATCAGTGGCCTGCATCCGCGGGAAGCGGCACAACTGAACAAGCAGGGCATCTTCTGTTTTGGCCAGATTGCACTGTGGAGACATCGCGAGCAGGTTCGGTTTGCAGACGATCTGCAGATTCCGTTTTCGCGAATTGTTGATGAAGGCTGGGTCAGTCAGGCAAGAGAGCTGTGTCGAGAACGCACAACATCCGCGAACGGCTTCTCAGCCGGCAGTTTCCGCACCCTCACGACTTTGATCTGTGCACTCCTGATTGGATTTCTGTTCGTGTGGCTGATTGCCAGCCAGCAGCACGCACCTCTGGCGGGTATTCTCATCGCCGACGTGACGCAGGTGAAACTTCCCGCGAATTCCGCGGTGCAGCACGTACACGTTCGCCCCGGCGATGAAGTGTTCACTGGACAGAAGCTGCTGACCCTCGAAAACTCAGCACTCATCGCCGCGCGTGCCCAGCAGCAAAAGCGAGTGCGTGAAGCAGAGCGAACTGTTCAGCGTCTGGAAGCCCGACTGCTGTTCGAACAGGAGACTCGACGCGCGGAATTGGCCGCCGCCACTGTGAGACTGCAGCAGGATCTGTCGCGGCAACGTCCGGGCCGCAACCTCGCACGATCCGGAACCGGAGCATCCGGAATCCTCTTTTTCTCCGCCTCATCGAAATCCACGCCACTGGCTGCCATCGGCCAACCAGCCGGCAAACCCGATTCAAAATCTCGGCCTGGCGTGACACTGAATGCCTCCGACACCTCCACATCGGGCACCCGCAGTGTACGGATTGTTGCCTCAGCCAGCCCGGCAGTGATGACAGACCCCGGGCGGACTGCCACTGCAGGCAAACCCGCGGCGTCCGCCGGTGTTCCGGTCGCGACCGCTGATTCGGGAGGCGCCGAAGCACTTCGAACAGAGCTTTCGCGGCTTGATGCACTGCAGAAAAATCTGCAGCAGCATGTGGCGAACGCAATCGGGCTTACACAGGCCCGTGAAATTCTTCTGGATGCCCAGGAAGAACTGCAGCGCCTGCAGACCGAAGAAACAGAACTGGTGATTTCAGCACCGAATTATGGTCTGGTGGGAACGGTCGAGGTCGAGGTCGGTGATCAGCTGGCGTCCGGAAAAACCGTGCTGCGAATTCTGCATCCGGATCGACGCAGCGTCGTGATTCAGTTGCCAGGCTCCCGACTGCCGGAGCTCAGTACAGGTGAAATGGTGGAAATTCACTTCCCGGGAGCACGGGGTTACGAAGGTCGCGTGGTGTCCATTTCCCCGATGACCACAGCGGAAGTGACCGGCAGCGAAGCGCGGATCGCTGTGAAAATTGAGCCAGCCGGTCGAATCTGGCCCACAGTGCCTGTCGGCTGTGATGTTCAGGTATGCTCGTGGAAGTAATCGACCTGCAGCCTCCGCAATGCTGACGCGTCAGTTTCGGCTCGTCGGCCCCTCAGCTCTTGCCTCGCGTCTGGGATTCCGCGCCGCTGCTGCGTTTGCAGTCGCCCGTGATGTCGGCTCGACCGCTCGTGTGTCCGGCTTTATTCGCTGTGCCAGAGCGATCCACTTCTCAGCTTCATCAGTCCTCAGATTGGCTCGACAGGCCTGAGCCAGCACACGGAGTGACTGAGGGTCTTTGAAACCCGTCTGCTCACAGGCAATACGTGCAAGCGTTTCAGCAGCTTCCGTGTTGCGAATTTCGGAGTGGCTGCTGGACGCCAGCAGCGTGGCTGCCTGCAGTGTGGCGGATGTGTTTGTGGGGTCGAGCTGCAGCACTGCGCGGTACTCATCCAGTGCGGCGGACTCGGCATTCAGTTTCCTCAGGGCGGCGGCCCGGTTCAGTCGTATTCGAACATCTTCAGGCCTGCATTCGATCGCTCGAGCCCACGAATCAGCCGCCTCGGTGAACTGTCGGTGCCTGTAAAGCAGACTGCCTCGTTCATACCACGCCCGGAAAGAATCGGGCTGCAGAACAGTGACCCGATCATAAAGACGCAGAGCATCCACGACGCGACCTTCCGCTGCCGTGATCGCGCCCAGCAACAGCAGGGCTTCAGGAAATGATGGCCGAATATCGAGCGCCAGAGTCAGGTCGGCTGCCGCCTCATCATTCTGGCCCAGCTTATGCAGCGCATACGCTCGGAGATACAACGCCTCAGAATCCTGAGACTCCTTCCGGAGTACTTTTGTAAGATCTCGCAGAGCATCGAGCGGGCGATCTGTGCTCAGCCTGAGCGCTCCCTGCAACCGCAGTGCTTCGCCATGTTCGGGCTCCTCCTTCAGCAGCAGCGACAGATCAGCAGCCGCACTTTCAAAGTCCTGCTGTTCGATCGCCAGACGAGCTCGCAGCAGTCGCGCCTGCACGTGCTCAGGCTGAATCAGCAGCAGCCGCGAAAGCACGTCCCGGGACTCGGCACGCTGTTCAATGGCCGCATGACACTGCGCCAGCGTCCAGAGTGCCGCAGGACGAGCCGACGAGCCGGAAGCGGGAATCTGCAGGGCCTGAATGGCATCATGAATCTGTCCGGTGGCAGCCAGACTCACCGCCTTCACCAACAGTGCATCCGGATGCGTTGGCGAATCTGGAATGAAGGCTGTTGCCTTCGCGAATAAACCAGCATCCACGAGCATCGTGGTCAGCTCACTTCGCAACGATTCAGGCTGCTGTGAACGAGGTACCGCGTTCAGACAATCGGCCGCTTGTGCAGGTTGACCAGACGCCATCGCAGCTCGGGTTCCCAGTAACAGAGCAGTGCTGCTGCGACGATGTTCAGTCGGAAGCTTTTCCAGAGTTTCAGCGGTGGCTTTCCAGTCGCCTTGATCTGCAAGAATTTCGGCGTGAATCAGCAGCATTTCCGGCGTGACGGCTTCCGGGCACTGAGCAGTGGCGCGGTTCAGCAGGGACAGCAACTCCCCATACGCACCGGCTCGACGGAACTCCTCAACCACCCGGCCGAGGCGAGCCGCATCGCCGAAGGCAGCATCTGCAAGCTGACGTCGAGCCGATTCGGCCCTTGCAGCATGTTCCGGAGTGTCCAGAAGCTGCAGCCGCTGCCACTGCAGGGACTCACGGTCGGCCGGGGAAGCGGCTGCGATGGCAGCATCAAGATCCCTGATTGCAGCATCGCTGCGGCCACTCTCTGCAAGCAGATTCGCACGCAGTGCCAGAGCCGGCAGGGATTGGGGTGACGCGTTCAGCAGCTGGTTCAGGTCCTGCAGAGCTGCCGACGGCTGTCGCACCGCTGCATTGCTGGATGCGCGGGCCAGCAGCAGATCAGGATCAGTACGACGCCGCGAGATCAACTGGGTCAGGTCAGCAATTGCCTCGTCGTGCCGCTGCAACTGCTGCAGCAGGCGCACCTGCAGCAGCCGTGCCTGTTCGTTATGGGGTTCGGCCTGCAGCACAGCCCTCAATTCCGCGAGCGCTGCCGGGAGCTGCCCGACGGCCTGCAGCCAGTTGGCTCGACGCAGACGAATCCGCGTTAAAAGCTCGGCGTTCACCGGCAGCCCGATTTCTGGCTGGTCCAGCAGCTTCTGGAGTTCAGCGATGGCTGCGAGATGGTCGTTGGAACCAGCCATGGCATCAGCCAGAGCCATGCGTGATTCCGAATGGCCAGGCTGTATCTGCAGTGCCTCCAGCAACAGTTTTCTGGACTGTTGTGTCTGCCCGCTGCTCTGAGCCGTAAGTGCGAGCTCGCAGAGAATATCGGCATTTCGAGGATCGAGTGCGACAGCTGCGTTCAGATCCGCAGCGGCTTCCTTCAGTCTGCCGGCAAGTCGCAGCATACGGCCGCGTTCGAGTCGGAATTCTGCATTTTGAGGCTGCAGACCGCAGGCCTGATTCAGGTCTGCAGCAGCCTCTTCGAAGCGACCAATGCTGCTCAGCGCTGCCCCCCGCAACTGCAGCGCAACTGCGTGCTGCGGATCCGCATCAATCACCACCGTCAAATCCTCGATCGCCTGCTCGGGCGAGGTCCTGCGTACACATCTGGCTCGCTGCAGTCGGGCTTCGATGTGTCGTGGAGAACCGGCAATCACGGTGTCGAGGTCGGCCACAGCCGCAGCGGGATCCTGAAGCTGCAACAGGGCACATGCGCGGTCGTAACGAGCGGCCGCGAAGTCAGACTTCTGCTCGATCGCTGCACCCAGCGACTGCACTGCCAATGCCGTTTCACCGGATGCTCGCTGTGCCGTTGCAAGTGCAAACCACGCCTCAGGCCATGCCGCTCTGAGCTTCACAGCTGTCTGCAGCGAATCAATCGCGGCAGAATGTAAGCCCAGAGCTGCCTGGCTGACGCCGCGACCGTAATGCGCTTCTGCCAGCCTTGTATCGAGGGCAAGTGCCTGCGAAAACGATTGCACCGCAGCCGCGTGATCCCCGGCTCGTGCCGCAGCCGTCCCCGCACGAACAAGAGACTCCGCCCGCCGCTTCTGATCACTGCAGCCGGTAACCGCGAGAAACAGCACACAGATCATAAGGACATTCAGGCCGGCGCGATCGCGATTGAGTGCAGTCAACATGTCTTCATCGTCTCCGCGGAAAACGCCATGGCGAAGTGCCGGCTGTCTGCGATTGATCGGCAGATGCCCTTTGCCGCTCACGCACCGGCTGAGTGATGGCAGGCTGTTTTCACACGACAATCTGACGGGATGCAGAACAGTCTTCGGGAAGCTGCGTTTCGGAGAAATCGGTACTGAACGAATCGACAGCAGTCTCTTCGCAGACGGCAGGGTTTGCCACCGACTGTTTGCAGGAAGCCGTTCGGGGAGGCCGACTGAGAAAGCCGTTTGGGGGAAACGGTGCGGACGTTTCCGGGACGGCTTCCAAATTCCGTCCGACCGCGGCTGTTCCGAACTTCATCGCTGAAGAATTGAGCCAGTGACGGCCGAAGACTGACGCAGGTTTTGCCGATTTTTGATCGAGCCGGGCGGGAACCGGGTGATTTGCTGGAGTGGAACCATGGGGATGTCAGACGACCAGATCGCCGTGTTGGGGAGTTTTGCAGCCCTCGCATTCTGTGGCGTACTAATGGCTTTAAGCTATCATTTCGGAGCAGCGGGAAAGCAGAAGACGATGCGAAAGCCGGCAGCAACACCCGCAGCTGCCGCTCAACAGACGTCGATTTCCGATCGCAGGGCCGCCTGACGGACTGGCAGCCACAATTTTCAACGGATTCCCTGACGGCTCGTCAAGTGTTTGAAGGCAGGACTGCAGACCATGAAGCGATTGCGAAGACTGATGGCCGGACTGCTGCTTGTCGGCGGCGGTTTTGTTGCCGGGCAAATGACATCAGGCAACACTCCACTGCTCAAAGCGCAGCAGGATGAGCCCTCCAAATACGGACTCGATGTGCTTCAGGCCTACCGGCAGCTCAACAAAGCCGGCAGAGAACTCAGCAGCCTGCTCACGGCAGGCGGAAACCTGACGTCGGTCACAACTGCCGCCAACTACTTCGGTGTTTCCGTTGGCGGGGTAAACGCTGAACTGGACCTTGAAGAGGGTCGCGGCGTCGATCCCGAAACCTTTGCCGCCCTCTATGCCGATCTGGCAACGCCGAAAATCGCTGAACACCTCGATTTCGATGAACAGGGGCGACTCAGGTACAAGAAAACTGTCGTACGCCTCTATTCGCGCGAACGGCTGCGAGCACTCTTCAATGAGCGGGATGAACTCACCGTCCGTTCCGAAACCGCTAACTGAAGCTCCCCTCTCGACAGTTTGCAGTTCAAATGAGACAATCCGCGGGATTGCTGGAAGTTCGCGCTTGACAGAGATGTTTTCGGGCTAATCGTTCGGTGTTGGACGAGAGCACTTTTGACGGGAATTCGCATGACAGCCCTTTTGCACCAGTTAGGCGGCGGACGTCAGATTCCGATCGACCGCGCAGTGGTGCTGGTGGGCCGCAGCGCCGAATGCGACTTCGTCCTTGACTCCAGCTCCAAAATCTCCCGCATCCATTGCGCACTCGTGCAGGTCGATTCAGACTACTACCTCCGCGATCTCGGCAGCATGAACGGCGTTTGGGTTGCCGGTCAGAAAGTGGTCCGCCAACAGCGCCTGCAGAATGGAATGGAAGTCTGTATCGGCGACGTGCGGTTTCTGTTCCTTGAAAACGTAACAGTTGCTCCCGCTCCGATATCCGCTCCCCCCATCAGCCAGCGAACGCCACCAGCGGAATTCGACCGCACCATCAACGAAAACCCGCTGCCGACAGCCATGCCCAGAATCGCCGTCGAAGACGACGATCACTCCCTCCTTGCAACCGCCGCGGCATTCGAAAACCAACCGCTCGACGAACCAGTCGAAATGGAAGTCGATGTGGAAGTCCTCGAAGATCCCTGAAGCACCCGGCTGCGTCAGCCCCGCTCGACCGCGATCGGCCGACCCTCCGTCAAAACCTGCTTCTGCTGCTGAAACGGATCCCAGTACTGCTGCGCCAGGTCAACTCCCATGTGCTCAAGCAGCGTCGCTGTCAGGTCCGCCGGAGTCACTCCGTTGTCACGCACGTGCGCTGCATGCTGATCCGTCGAACCGAACACCTGGCCTCCACGAATGCCGCCACCGGCCAGGAGCACCGTGAAGGCATGCGGCCAGTGGTCGCGGCCTGTCGATTCTGTCATCGCATTCTGAGTGAACTGGCCCACGCGAGGTGTGCGACCAAACTCTCCCGACGCCGCCACCAGCGTTGTCTTCAGCAGCCCTCGATCATGCAGGTCTTCAAGAAATGCAGACACCGACCGATCGAAAACCGGAAGCATGCGGTCCCTGAGCGTCGGAAAGATATGGTTGTGCTGATCCCAGTGCGGCGACACCTTGTCTGAAAAAGAGTCGTCATACCAGTTGACGGTGATCAGCGGGACACCAGCCTCAACCAGTCTCCGCGCCGCCAGCAGACTCCTCGCAAAGACCGACTTGCCGTAGCGTTCCAGCGTTGCCGGCGATTCACGGGCCAGATCCACCGCCTCACCAATCCGGCCGGATTCCAGCATGGCAAAAGCTGTCCGCTGGTGCTGCTGCAGACGCTGTATCATCGCAGCCGGCGGCATTTCAGTGCCGGAGGATGCGTCCAGTTGTCCCAGCAGACGCGCACGATGGCTCAGTCGTAAGGCCGCAGCCGCATCTTCAGTCTGCAGCTCGCGTGCGTCGAATTCGCCCGAGTCAAGCCCTGCACTCAATAGAAATGGATTGAACTGCTCACCCATCCGACCACCCGTCTGTCCCGCAATCCGCAGCTGCTGACCACGAAACTGCGAATGCCACGGCAATACAACCGCCGAAGGCAGCCCGTTGCCGACAGGGCCAAAACGAGTCACCAGGGAACTCAGCGATGGCCAGTCCTCCCGACGCGCCTCGTCCGTGATCGGAGGCAGCGGATAGGGCCGACCGGAATAAAGCTCACTGCAGGCAGGCCCGTGCACCGGCATCCGATGATGCATCGAACGCACCAGACACACATGATGCATCGCCCCCGCAAGCAACGGCAGATGTTCGCAAACCTGGACCCCCGGAGCAGACGTCGCTATGGGCCGAAAATCACCCCGAATCTCGCGAGAAGCCTGAGGCTTCATGTCCCACATATCCAGCTGACTGGGGCCGCC
>JBJTOP010000202.1:0-12219 GCA_046074645.1 Planctomycetaceae bacterium
CTGGGGACTCTTCGGTTTGTGACGATTCTACCGCCCCGCCAACCGCCACCGTTGCATGCCTGCCGCAGTCGCCGCGGGGACTGTCCCCGGTGCCGCACCAAATGATGCGGACGCCAATAAATTCTCTGGGATTTTTCTTTACAGGTGCCATGCACCTTAGGGCCGTAACAAGCCCCTCTTGCCGGCTACCTCCCCAACTCATTTCCCCCGGTGTCTGCGACTGCAGGGACTGTCCCCGGCAGCCGCCTACCGGTTGCGGTTTCTGGGGACTCATCGGTTTGTGACGATTCTATCGCCCCGCCAACAGCCGCCGTTGCACGCCTGCCGCAGTCGCCGCGGGGACTGTCCCCGGTGTCTTGATTGAGAGAAATTCTGTGCCGTTGTCTGCACTGTATTCCCACGTGGAGACTGGACTGTTCCTTCGCCCCCGCGGTCGGTAACCTCCACGGGCAACCGATTGACGTTGACCCGCACTGGAGCAATTCCATGATCTGGATCTACCGCCAGCAGATTCATTTACTTCTCACGCTGTTCACTGCGGCATCTTGTCTCAGTACCGGCGCGGTGGAGTGCGGTGACTGGCGAGTACCCTTTGGTGGAAATGCGTTTCGAACGGCTCCCGTGCCGGGGAACGGCAATCTGAGAGCATCCGGACTCAACCTCGAAAATCCTGACGACGTCTGGTCTGTCTATGTTCACGTTGACCGACCTGCCCAGCTTGAACTCCAACTGGATGCGACTGCCGACCGATCCTCCACCCTCAGAGTTGACTGCAGTGACAACACCTTCACTCCGGCGCTCTCAGCGTCCGCTCAGGAACCCGCCGCGCTTGGACAGGTTGCGGCTTCCGGTCCGGGTTATCTGCGTTTTGATTTTCGTGGAGTGACGAAAGCCGGCGACAGTTTCGGTACCCTCAGAAACCTCCTGATTTCATCAATCACTCCGGAACTGAACGTCAGTTTCGTTCGCGACAATCAGGGCAACATGTTCTATTGGGGACGCCGCGGTCCATCGGTACACCTCAGATATAACGTTCCCCCAAATGTTACGCTTGAATACGCCTACAGCGAACTCCTGGTACCGGAAGAAGAGGACCAGGTTGGCTCGTACTTTATGGCCAACGGTTTCGAAGAAGGCTACTTTGGCATGCAGGTCAACAGCGAAACGGAGCGACGCATTCTGTTTTCCGTCTGGAGCCCCTACAAGACCGACGACCCGCGGAAGATTCCTGAAAACCAGCGAGTGCTGACGGTGGCCCGGGGCGACGGGGTACATGTTGGGGAGTTCGGGAACGAAGGAGCCGGTGGACAAAGTTACCTTGTCCACCCGTGGAAAGCTGGCGTCACCTGCCGATTTCTCACTCGAGTGCAGCAGGCTGAGGACAACTTCACCGTGTACACCAGCTGGTTCAGCGAAAGTCCAGACGCGCCATGGCGGTTGATTGCCAGCTTCCGCCGACCCAATACACAGACTTCTCTGACTGGATTTCACTCCTTCCTTGAAAACTTTAATCCCGCTACCGGGCACCTGAGTCGTCGTGTGGAATACCGGAATGTTCATGTTCGCGATACGAACGGCAATTGGCACGCCTGTACGGCCGCACGGTTCTCCACAGATGCAACCGGCAGTCAGAAACATCGACTGGACTTTGCCGGAGGAGTCGGTGCAGATCATTTCTTCCTGCAGAACTGCGGCTTTTCCAATAGTTCAACCAAACCGGGCTCGCGGTTCGAACTGAATCTCTCGGCCAACGTCGTCAATCCTCCGCTGCTGCCGGATCAGCTCCGCTGATTCGACAGCCCCCCCATTCTCGGTGACACACACATGACACCCCCGCTCGCGCTGCAGAAAATTGTCAAGACTCGCATCATCGCCACCCTTGGACCCGCCAGCGAATCCATCGAGGTGTTGCGGCAGCTTGTCGCGGAGGGAGTCGATATCTTCCGTTTGAACTTTGCCCACGGTTCCCACGCATGGCTCGGTGAGCTCGTTCGCAAAATCCGCCTCGTCTCCACTGAACTGGCCCGCCCCGTCGGCATTCTCGGTGATCTCTCAGGCCCCAAGATTCGTCTTGGAGAACTCCCCGGCGGCGAACTGCAGTGCACGGAAGGGGCAACCATCCGCTTCGTCCGCGGCAACTCCTCCGATAACCCCTCGCAGCTCACCTGCACCTACGAACCGCTCATCGATGACGTTCGGCCCGGCGACAGGATCCTGCTGGCCGACGGTACTGTTTCTCTGCAGGTCATTGAATGCAGCCCTGCTTCCGACTGGGTCGAATGCAAAGTCCGCGAGGGCGGCCTCATTCGCAGCCGGCAGGGAGTCAATTTGCCAGGAGTGGCCCTGAGCACTCCAAGTGTCACCGAAAAAGATCGCCGCGACCTCGAATGGGCGCTCCAGCAGAACCTCGACTTTATCGGCCTCAGCTTTGTTCGTCGTGCCGCAGACATCAAACAGCTGCAGGCTCTCATCGCCTCATTTCACCCCCGAACCACTCCCCTGATCGTCGCCAAGATCGAAAAAACGGAAGCCATCGAAGACCTCGATAATATCCTCGATGCCGCCGACGCCGCTATGGTCGCCCGCGGAGATCTCGGCGTCGAAGCGGAAATCAGTCGAGTCCCCGTCTTGCAAAAACTGATCATTCGCCGCTGCAACCAGCTGCGTATCCCCGTAATCACCGCCACCCAGATGCTCGACAGCATGCAGAACAACGATCTGCCTACCCGAGCCGAAGTCACCGACGTCGCCAACGCTGTGCTCGATGGCACCGACGCTGTCATGCTCTCCGGCGAAACAGCCATCGGCCGGCACCCTGTCCAGTGCGTACGAATGATGGACCGCATCGCACGCGAAGCCGAAGTCCTCGTTCAGGCCGCCGCTCCTTCACAGATTGCCGACGCTGAATCCCGCCGCGCACGTCCAATTACCGAAGCCGTTACCCGCGGCGCCGTCGCCGCTGCAGAATACCTCAAAGCAGACCTCATCGTTGTCGCCACCGTCACCGGCCGAACCGCACTCGCCCTCTCACGCATGCGCGGCCGAGTCCCCATCCTGGCCTTTACAGACAAAGAAGACGTCGCCCGTCGCATGTGCCTCTATTGGGGCGTCACTCCCGTCCTCAACCGCGCCGTCCAGCAGTCCGCAGATGCCCTGCTGCAGTTTGTCGTGCCCTGGGGAAAACGCTCTGGTCTGCTCCAGCAGGGCAGCCGCATTATCATCGTCGGTCACACCGCATGGCTCGGGGAAACACATGACCTCATGATGGTTCACGAAGTCCCCTGAGCAGTCCCCCAAATGCACCAGGGAGATTCCGTCGCGGACCGCATCCACCGGCTGTTGAGCAACCGGCTCGGACCATGACGGAATCTCCCTGGATTTCTGCTTTCACTGGTCATGCTCAGCGAGTCTCCACGGCCAGATGGGTTGGGTCAGAAAGATGTTCCAGCGAAGAACTGCGGGGTGTCGGAGCTTCGCTGGGACGGCATTTGGCGGAGGCCAGAGCCATCTCACGCAGTCGATTGTCAGCAGCAATTCGCAGTGCCTCTTCAAGCACCCGGTCACCATTCACCGGGCCGTCTGCGTCCTCCACCGTGACATCCGGAAGTACTCCTTCACCCGCCATCCTCCGACCGTTCGGGGAATAGAACAGGGCAGTGGTGATTCGCAGGTCTCCAGCGATCGCATTCAGCGGGAAGTGTGTCTGGACTGAACCCTTGCCGTAAGAGCGGCTGCCGACGACCACACCGCGTTTGTTCTCCTGTATCGCAGCCGCGAAGATCTCGCTCGCCGAAGCACTGTTGCCGTCTATCAGCACCACGACAGGCGTTGACCAGGTCCGATCAAACTTGGCCTTTTCCACCATGTTGTCGCCACCCAGACGACCGCGAGTACTCACGATCGTGCCGCATGGCAGGAACCGGTCACTGATTTCCACGCAGGTCGTGAGCAGACCGCCGGGGTTGCCCCGCAGGTCCAGCACCAGCGACTTCATTCCGCTGCGATGCAGCTCCATCAGGGCACTGTCGAGCTCTGCAGTGGATGACTTTGAAAAACGGCTGAGACTCAGGTAACCAGTGGAAGTACCCGGCAGCATTCGCACGTCGTTCACCGTCCAGACGCGAATTCGGCGGCGGACCAGAACAACGTCTTTTTCGCCACGACCCTCGCGAACAATTCGCAGCGTCATGCGGCTCCCCACAGCGCCCCGCATCAGATCAGTGCTCTTTGCCAGCAGCATTCCCGCAAGATTCCGACCGTCGATGCGGGTGATGATGTCGCCTGTCGCAAGTCCTGCTTCAGCTGCCGGACCGCCCCGAAGAGCCTTCATCACCACCAGGCCGTCAGAATGCTCACGCACTTCCACACCCACACCCGTGATCTCCTCTTCCAGCGACGCACTCCGAACACCGCTCAGCTCCGCACCACTGCGACTGGCCGGATCCTCAGGCTCAAGGCCGGA
This sequence comes from Planctomycetaceae bacterium, assembly GCA_046074645.1. Lineage (GTDB taxonomy): Bacteria > Planctomycetota > Planctomycetia > Planctomycetales > Planctomycetaceae > SXXK01. Next base: position 4,463 of record JBJTOP010000202.1, read on the forward strand.
AAACTGATCCAGTGTGTCCACACTGCCACAAGTGAATTCCCAGGCCGCAACGCTTGAACCCAGACCAGGCACATTGCCAGCAGCCGTCATCACCTCCATCATCACCTTCCTCGCACCCTCGTAGCTCGTGATCGGACCACGACCCGCCAGACGTCCCAGCAGTTCCCGGAAGGCATCTGTTCGAAAAGAGTCCGACGACAGGCCCAGACCACTGTTGAATGCCGGGTTATCAAGCGCCAGTCCAAGGTTCCGCAAGGCACGACGAACCCGAACGTCGTAGCTGGTAGGCTCCAGTGATCGGTCGTCGATTCGACGCGACACTTCCGCAAACAGCTCAACCGCCTTCGCCGGAGTCAGCGATCGAATCACCCGCACCGTCACCGGATTGCTGTACCGACGGGTCAGCAGCTCGTTGATCTTCTCTGATTCCTCGTCCAGCAGACCGCGAGGTACCGGAGCCGGAATGAACGGATCCGTCGCCGGACCATCGGAGCGTTCCCGGACCGGAATCCGCGTCCTGTCGGGAGCAGCGAAGTCGTCTCCGGGCCTCACAAACGGCAGCTCGTTCAATCGTGGTCGAAGTCGCAGCTCCCGTGCACTCGCAGGACGCACGCCCAAGTTGCGATCGCGACTCTCGTCAACCGCCGGCCGAACCGACAATCCGCGAGGATCCACTCCACGAAAACCATTGTCGCGAACATCGAGAACCGGAGCTGTTCGCAGCAAGCGCTGGGGAAATGCCGGAAATTCAAACGCTGAAGCCTCCGCTTCCTCAACCGGCTCCGGGTCCATGGAAAATACGCCGAACCGCACGTCATCCGCCATCGAGAAGGTCGCGCCAGACAGAATCAAACTGCCGGCAAGCAGCTTTTTAAAGTGGGTGAGAAGGAATTTCTGAGTGTTCATGGGGGACTCCTTGGTTTTGAGTTTTCAGTTTTCAGTTTTCAGTTTTCAGTTTTCAGTTTTCAGTGTGTGGCCGTGATGGCGAGGGGTTGTTCATGGGCCACCAGTTCGCCGCGAAGTACGGGGATGGACCGCGGGGCGGAGATGGCCAGACGCACCTTGTTGCCGTCTATCAGTGTCACCCGAATCTCGATGTCCGATCCAATCCACACGGTTTCTGACGTTTTTCTTGTGAGCACCAGCATCGCTTGATCCTCCTGAAATATGTGCTTCCCTGACTTCACATTCCTGGCTGTTCCCTTTGAACATCCGCAAGTGTTGTCATGTTGAAAGTAACATTGCGAGAACTGTGCCAATTCGATTCCGATTGCATTTGACACCAAATGAAATTTCGTAACTCGTTTTCATTATTGACTTTGCGTCATTCGGCTAAGTTTGCCGATTTGCACGAATTACTAAAATGGGGTGACATTACTCACGTCGCAGGGACACTCTTGCAATCTCACTGCCGCGAACGTTGTCACTTTGACAATTCCTGAGTCGCACACCGACCTCGACTCAAGTTGCCGCTGCCCTGCCGTTTGGGTTCAGTTCTCAGAAGCCACGCGTTAGACTCCCGCCCCACGGTTTCCGCTTCGTCGATCATGGGTTTACGTTGCCCGTGACGGCACTAACGGTATCTCTCTGCCCGTCCCCCCCCAGCCCCCACCCAACACTGCCGCATGGAGCTCCCGCCAATGTCCCAGCCTCAGCTCAATCGCCGCTCACTCCTCCGTCTGTCCGCCGCCGCCCCGGCAGCCGCACTCCTGCCTTCCGAAATCCTCTTCAGCTCCCTGCTCGCCGGAACGCCCGCTGCCCCCCCTGCAGACGCCCGGCTCCAGGCCCTCAAAGATCTCAACGGCTATTTTCCATTCACCCCGTCCGCAACCCCGGCCGAATGGTCCGTGCGTCGCGAATACGTGACTCGACAGATCAGTGTTGCTCTGGGGCTCTGGCCAATGCCGGAACGTCCCCCAATTCAAGCGGTGATTCACGGACGTGTCGAACGGGAAGACTACACGGTGGACCGCGTCTACTTCGAAAGCAGTCCCGGGTTGCTTGTCACCGGCAGCCTGTACCTTCCCAAAGCCCCACCCACCTCCCCCGACGGCACTCGCCCAACTATCCTCTGCCCCCACGGTCACTGGCCAAATGGTCGTTTCCATGATCACGGTGACGGAGAAATCAAGAACCAGCTGCAGTCCGGCGGAGAAACCGACCCGGTCGGTGGCCGCCATCCGCTCCAGGCTCGCTGCGTGCAACTGGCCCGCATGGGCTGCATGGTCTTCATCTACGACATGCTGGGCTACGCCGACGGCGGATCACTCACACAGCAGCTGGCACATGGCTTCTCCAAACAACGCCCCGAACTCAGCCAGCCGGATCACTGGGGACTCTTCAGTGCCCAGTCAGAACTTCGCTGCCTCAACGCCATGGGGCTGCAGACCTGGAACTCCATTCGCGCCCTCGACTGGATCACGTCCCGGCCAGACTGCGACCGCAGCCGCATCGGCTGCACAGGCGCAAGCGGCGGCGGGACACAGACGTTCATTCTCACTGCCCTTGATGACCGTGTCGCAGCCGCATTCCCGGCGGTCATGGTGTCCACTGCAATGCAGGGGGGATGCACGTGCGAAAATGCGTCGTATCTCCGAGTGGGTAGCGGCAATATCGAATTCGCCGCTCTCGCAGCACCACGACCGATCGCCATGACCGGCGCAGATGACTGGACCGTCGAAATCGAAACCAAAGGACTCCCGGAACTCAAACAACACTACTTGATGCTGGGGGCACCCGACAACGTCCAGGCCAAATACATGAAGTTCCCGCACAACTACAATCTCCCCAGCCGCCTCATGATGTATGACTTCTTCAACCGCACGCTGAAACTGGGGCTGTCAAATATTGCCGAACGCCCCTACGTGCCACTGACGCAGCAGGAAACCACCGTATTCGGCGAAGGACACCCCGCCCCGGATCGCACCGAGGCCGCCGAAGCTGCACTCATGAAGTCGCTTGCAGATGCTTCACAGAAACAGATCACAAAATTGGACCCCACCAATGCCGCCAGCCTCGCTGAATTTCGCCGCGTGATCGGCGGAGCACTCGAAGTGATGATCGGACGCAAACTCCCGCCCGCCGCCAGCACTCGCTTTGAAAAACTCGATCAGACCTCAGCCGCCGGCATCACACAATTCAACGGACTCCTGCATCTTGATGCCCATCAGGAAGTTCTTCCCTGCCTCTGGCTGCTCCCCGACAACTGGAACCAGCAGGCCGTGCTCTGGATTGACGGTCACGGCAAATCCAAAGTCAACAACGCAGATGGTGCGCCAATTCCAGCCGTCGCAGGTCTCCTCAAAGCAGGTTTCGCAGTCGGCTCCATCGATCTGCTGCTCACCGGCGCCTTCACCGCTGACGGACAACCAGTCAAGGAAAGCCCCCGGGTGAACAATCCACGCGAATTCGCTGGCTACACTCTGGGATATAATCACCCGCTGTTCGCTCAGAGAGTCCACGACATTCTCACACTCCTGTCGTCAACCGTGTTCCACGAACGCCAGCCTCGGAAAGTCCATCTCGTCGGACTCAACGGCGCCGCCGCACACGCAATCGCTGCAGCCGCGGTCGCCAGCAAACAGCTCGCCAGCCTCGCCGTCGATACACAGAAGTTTCGCTTCGCCTCCATCACGGAAATTCGCGATCCCAATCTGCTCCCGGGCGCCGTCAAATATGGTGACCTCCCGGCACTGCTCGCACTCTGCGCCCCGCTTCCCACAGCAGTCGCCGCAGAAACCGAAAGCTCGCTGCCCATCGCCGTCGCCGCGTTTCAAGCCGCCTCCTCAAAACTTCGACTCCTGACCGACAGTTCCCCGGAAAACATCGCGGACTTCGTCGCCAAACAGGCCTAGATCACATTCCAACCCCACACATCCCCACTGAACTCAGGCATAAAGCCGCTCAAGAAACCTTTCCGCCACACGATGGTGCTGCGTCAGCTTCGCCCCCAGACGTTCACACTGACGCGCCATCATCGACATGCGCGGATTCCCGGCAAAAAAGTCGCGATGGCGATCCACAAATCGCCAGTACAGCGCGTCCCAGATCTCACACCACGGACCCCGTGCAAAATTGCTCATCTTGAGTACGTACGCCGATCCGCTGATGTAGGGCTTCGTCGTGATCAGTCCACCATCCGCGTATTGACTCATGCCGTACACATTCGGAACCATCACCCAGTCGTAGGCATCAATAAACAACTCCATAAACCACCGATAAACGTCATCCGGATGCAGTTCACACAACAGCATGAAGTTCCCCAGAATCATCAGCCGCTCAATGTGATGACACCACGCATGTCTCAATACTCGCCGAATCACCAGATCCACCGGCTCAATGCCCGTCGTGCCGTCATAAAATGATGTCGGCAGACGACGCTCATAGCCCCAGAAATTCCGGCACCGCTGCCGGCGACCATGGTGCAGATACACCCCGCGGATGTACTCGCGCCAACCAATCACCTGCCGAACGAATCCCTCCAGAGAATTCAAAGGCACATCGCTCTGACGCTCCAGCGCCGCACGAACGATCTCTTCAGGGGACAACAGCCCGATGTTCAGAGGTGGTGTGAGCACCGAATGAAAAAGCACCACGTGATCAGTGTGCATCGCGTCCTCATAAAGACCAAAATCCGCCAGACGCTCGTCCAGAAATTTTTGCAGTGCCGCCAATGCCTGAGCACGGCTGACAGGGTAGTTGAAATCGCTCGCATCCCCCGGTGAATCAGAGTACGCCCGAACTGCCCACGCAGATGCCGACTGAACCGCATCGCACTCCAACGCCGAATTCCCGGGTGACAGCTGCCATGCCGGCGGAACCCGCACGTCCCGCGGCAGCTTCTTTCGGTTTTCCGGATCAAAACTCCACTTGCCTCCCAGTGGCTTCCCGGCGGCGTCCAGCAACACTCCCAGACGCTTCCGCTGATCAATGTAAAAGTCCGTAAAAAACCACTTCTTCCCAGTTGCATTCAGCCTGTCAAATGACGCCGGCGGGGTCAAAAAGTGGGGATCGCTGAGCAATTCCAGAGCAATGCCGGCCGCTTCAAGGCTCGCCCGCAGACGCTGCAGCATCCAGTCGTCGCAGGGATCCACACAATGAACCCGCGTCACCGCGTGCTGCCGCAGAATTTCTCCGGGACCCCGACCAACCCGCAGACTGTCAGCCTCCACCAGATGCACTTTGTGGCCGCTTCGACGAAGACCCTCTGCGTAAATCGCCATCGAGGCCCGATGCAGAATCAGCTTGCTGCGATGAAATCGATAGTGACTGAACAGCAGCGGGTCCTCCAGCAGGAACACCTCTGCAGAGCCCCTCAGTGCAGGATGCTGCTCGAAAAGCTGGTGAGGAAAAATAATGGCAGCCTGCATGGAAAATGACCCGCGAAAGACAAAGGAAAACAGCCGCCCTGCGGCGTCATATAAATCAGGCCGGCTCGATTATTGCCGGGACACGTCAGCCACGCCGTGCCAGCACATGTCCAAGTCCACCATCGACGCCAATCACCTGCCCCGTGATAAAGTCCTGAGCTGGCTCCAGCAGCCACGCGGCCAGCGATGCCACCTGCTCAGGCTCGCCCAGACGACCCAGTGCATGCATCGCAGTTGACGCCGCTGCACTCCCCGGATGCTCCCAGATTCGCCGCGTCATTTCCGTCCGAATGAGCCCCGGACTGATGACGTTCACTCGAATATTCGCACCCGCATACGTGGCCGCGGCAGACCTCGCCAGACCGATCACGCCCCCCTTCGCAGCCGCTATCGCCTCGTGATTCTGAATACCCACCTCCGCTGCCGCAGATGCAAATAACACCAGACTGCCGCCTGCCCCCCCTTCCCGCAACAATTTCACCCCCGCACGCACAGCAGCAAATGCCGTAAACAGATTGGTCTCCACCGTCTGCCGAAATTCGTCGTCCGATGTCAGGTGCGCTGGCTTGAGCACCACCGAACCGATGCAGTTGACAATCCCCGTGAACGGACCGTCGCTTTCCGCCGATCGCCGCAGCACCTCTTCAAGTGCCTGTGACGAACTGCAGTCGGTGACAGCAAAAGGCTGGCCACACGCTCCTGCCACCTCCTGCAAACGGTCCGCATTCCGCCCCGTCAGCAGCAAATTCTGCCCCCGCGCCGAAAGCTGGATCGCCAGCTTGCTGCCAATCGTTCCGGATGCCCCCAAAATCGCCACTCGTCCCATTTTGCTCTCCACCTTGTCTGCTTCCCAGCCTGCGGAAATCGCCGTGTAACTGCGGTCTTACGTCCCTGCTTTATAGGCGACCTCAGGCGGGAAACCAGACAACACCCCGAGCCGCAAACAAAAAAACCTTTCCCAACTCCACACCGTCCTCTACACTCTCCACACCACTCTGCCCCACGCACACTCTCGCCAAATCTCTCCCGAGAACCCCCATGCCACTGCTCGCCTGCGAAGGACTCGTTAAGGATTACCCGGGCAAACGCGCCGTCGATGGTGTCAGCTTCACCGTCAACCAGGGCGAAATCGTCGGTCTGCTCGGTCCAAATGGTGCCGGAAAAAGCACCAGCTTCCGCATGGCCTGCGGTCTCATCGCACCCACTCAGGGACGAGTCCTCCTGAATGGCACCGATGTCACCCACTGGCCCATGTACCAGCGCGCTCGGCATGGACTTGGCTACCTGCCCCAGGACACCTCCATCTTCTCCAAACTCACCGTCGAACAAAACCTCTTCGCCATCCTCGAATTCCACGGACTCAACCGCAAACAGTGCCTCGATCGCTCCCGCCAGCTCCTCACAGAATTCGGCCTGTTCGAAAAACGCGCCCAACTCTCCGGCTCCCTCTCCGGCGGCGAACGCCGCCGACTCGAAATCGCACGAGCCCTCGCCAGCGAACCCCGAATTATCCTCCTTGATGAACCCTTCACCGGGATCGACCCCGTCACCATTCACAGCATCCAGGACATCATCCGCGGACTCCGCGATCGCGGCATCTCCATCCTCCTCACCGACCACCGCGAACGCGAAACCCTCACCATCACCGACCGCTCCTACATCATCTGCGACGGACAAGTCCTCGTCTCCGGCAACGCCGAAAAAGTCCTCAGCGACCCCCAGGCCATCACCCGCTACTTCGGCAAACGCTTCGACGCCTCCTCCATCCTCGACGGCAGAGAATCCTTCCGCCGCAGCGCCTGATCACTCATCCCCCTAATTTCCCACGATTCCAAACCGTTCCCTGCCCCAGAACGTGGAAACCTTCCGATTTCCAGCTATCCTTCCCCCATCAAGTCCCCGTAGCTCAGCAGGATAGAGCGTCGGTTTCCTAAACCGAAGGTCGCAGGTTCGAATCCCGCCGGGGACGTTTTTCTAAAGCCTTTGAAGTAAAGACTTCAGGGCGTTTATCTCTGCTGCGTTCAGTCCCACTCTTTTGGTCAGTCCCCCCACTCATTCGCTGTTTTTTGCAGAGGGCCTCAGTTTCGCGGCAATCTCCGCCGCCGCAATCTGTGCAGAACGAACCGCAGCGGGAGGGCGAAGCCGGGATGGTGAAACGGCGTGAGAATGCGAAAGCTGGAGTATTTGGCTCTTCCTGTCAGTTGACGTCTCTTCCGCTGCCGGTTGTCGTCAGAAATGTTGGTCTCACGCAAAGGCGCAAAGACGCAAAGGAAGGACAGAAGGTTCAAATTTCAAACAATTCCAGCTTTGCGCCCTGGCGCCTTTGCGTGAAGTAAGAGTTGGTACAGCAAGATGCCCGCCCGCGCGTCTGCATGAAATCCGAGAGAC
>JBJTOP010000203.1:0-7410 GCA_046074645.1 Planctomycetaceae bacterium
GCCGGCGGTGAATGGCGTTCGGCAGGCGTCCTGCAAATCCTTTCCTGTCAGAGACTGTGGCCTGGAGGCGGGTGTCAATCCCAGCACGGTGCTCCCCTGCATCGGAAGTCACCTGCAGCCCGCTTCGGATTGACGACGCCATCGCACCCCTCCCGGATTTAACAGCCCGGTCTCTGCGCCACCCTTTTTCCGTCCTCTCCAACCCGCACCGGGCAGCTCTTCAGATAGAGGAACTTTCGTTCGTCTGACAGTTGTGCCTGTGAAGACGCTGGGCAGTCGTCACACCGTCGTCTGCCGACTCAATGACGCAGCGCAGGAAAAATTCAATCCAGCCTTCCCAGTTACCGTGCGTCCGGACTCGGCTCAGTCGTTCATAGTACTCATGCTGATGACGTTTGAAGCCGAGGCTGACATACAGACGCGGTGACGAAAGGAGTCCCCATTTCTCGATGAGCAGAGTAATCAGCAATCGGCCAACGCGTTCATTACCGTCCAGAAATGGATGAATGGTCTCAACACGTCGGTCAGACGTTTCGATTCCTCATCGCCGTCGCCAACGGCGTCACCGGCGGCAACAGGGATCGCTCGGCTCTCAGGCGACTGCCATTTTGATCATTGATTCGGTCGCTGAGATGTGACAAAGGGTCCGGCTGTTCGTGTCACTTCGGTTCCAGCGAGCCGACCTGTTGTTTCGAGACCGAGGCAAACGGCTTTGCTTCGGGTTCAATGGTCATCACCAAACGGCAAGCCACTTTCTTCGGCATGGGGCCGCGGAAAAACTAAATCACCGGATCTCCCGTCTGCGGCCGGACCGCAGCGTGTCAGCGAGTGGGCATTGGTACCATCGCTGAGGACTGGCACAGAGCGACGTTAACTGAGAGAGACGAGCACCGTCTTGTTGTTTCGTTTTCCTTCGACTATGTGGTTTCATCAAAGACGATTCTGCGACCGTTCAAGGCCTGAAGGGGGCGGCTCTTGTCACCGCCGATGGCGATTCTCAGACGGTCATAATCGGCCTGTGTAATCGAGACTGAATTGGGCAGCACGAACCATTTCACTCCTTCCGTGGCGGGGGGTGTGGTGAGCGACCCGTTGAAATGATAGTACTGGCGATTGCTGGGGAGGATAGCGGAGGGGTCGAGGGAAAGGAGTGTTTTCTGCTGTCCTTTAATCGCGGGTGGATCGGCCGCAAGCTGGCTGAGCAATTCGTTGGACGTTGCACCAATATTCAAAAACACTGCGATAACGACAAGGTTTCCCTGATTGTCTGCGTGAACGAGGTGCAATTCCCCGTTGAACTGTCTGCCATCGATCGTGTATTCGCTGGGAGTGTGAATGTGAAACTGCAGGAGTTCGAAGGTGCGCCCGAGGACAGTGATGCTGAGGCCTGACGGAGCCGTGACCTGAACTGTATGCCCATTGTTCTTGTATGGAAGGTCATTAAGCGGTCTGTAATTAAACTCTATGTTGCTGAGATTCTCTCGTATAGCTGACTTTGTATCGATGTTGACAGGGGACTGTTCGACTCCCACGGCCGCACGAATCCACCTTGGTGTCAGTTTTGCCCAGTATTCGGGGCCAGTTTCAACTCCGTAACTGAAGTGAACGCTTTCGACGAGTTCCAGCGAATGCTCAAAGCCAGTGGCAGATGATGAAACAAGTGAGTTGGCCGTTGCAAAGTTCTCTGTGAGATCGTCATGACCGTTGCCGCCGGAGAGCGTGAGTCGGGACAGAAAAGTAGTACCTTCGATTGAAGCGACATCTGCTCCGTTGCTGAGATGAATGGACGTTCGGCCTCTGAAGGTGGAGTCATAGATGCCGAAGTGGTCCTGGTACATGCCAGTCTGAATGCTGGCCTGTCGGGAAACCTCTAACTGATTCATAAGGCCAGTTTGCTGCCCAGCTTTTCCGACCAGTGACAAATTGCCGGCCACCAGGGTGCTTTGCATCATCGTGGCGCAGTCCCCAGCGGACCTGAAGGAAAGGTTTTTGGTATTCGTTGATCGCAGATCGATAACGTCATCTCCGGCGCCGACGTCTATTTGAGTATTACCGGACACGTTGCGAGCGGATGCTGGCACGAGGGCTGGATCGGTCGAGACTACAACGCGGTCTGCGCCCCTGCCCGTGCTGATGTTGGTTGATCCGACTGAAAAGTTCGTCAACTGGATCACGTCGTTCCCTCCAGCGGTGTTGATCACAACGCCGTTCCTCGCAACGAAGTTTTTCAGGTTGACATGGTGATCGGCTTGCCCGCGAAGTTGTAGTTGGACCGTACCAGAAAAACTGGTTCCAGTACCATCAAAAGAGATGCGGGAAGGACCACTGAGTTCAACTCGCAAATTTTTCCTGAATGCGGACAAAGGAAAGAGTTGTTCCGCAGTGCCGCTGAAAGTAGTGCCGGAGATTCCAGTCACCAACAGAAAAGCAGGCTGGCGACTGTCACGTTGAATCGAGATGTCCGTCGTCTGAGTTCCCGAACCTCGAACGACCAGGCTACCGGCTATGATCTGTGCAGTGATTGCCGACGGGAGCAATCGGCACTCGCAGCTATCGATGGACTGCGCCGTCTTAGACATCCTGAATCGTCGGTTTTGACGTTTGCAGAGTTTCAGGCAACTGAAGAGAATGTCTACCAACGATTCCACGGACATGGGCCGTTCCCTGCAGTGATAGATAAAGCAGCGGTGGATCATTGTCAAAAGACGCAATGACGATCTGGACAACCATGCCTCATATTAAAATTGTGGTACCGTGCAGAATCAAGCTGTCGTGTTTGTACGCTATGCGGACAGACACGACACGGGCACACCGAGTCCCAAAAGCTCGGCGAAAGTTTCTTCGACAATACGGGAGGGGGAGCGCGACAGGCTGGCAATCTGATACTAGTGGTTCGTGTGACGGCCCGATATGGTTTTCTGGGGAAAAGTGCTGGAATTATTTATTAGTATTTCTGCAGGCCTGCGACCGGTCCGGGGCATCTCAAGCATTTGCCGCCTCGGGTGCCAGCATTGTTCTTCAAGTGTTCTGCGGGCAACACTTCGCATATCTCCGGAAGGACTATTGATGATCGGACGGCTGTTTCGCACGGTGCTTTTGTCAGAGCCTGGGCTCGGCACGAGCTTCGCGTTGCGGCAGAACAGGTTCGAAGGTCGGCGTGTTTGAGAGTCCCGAGTGTCCAGAAAAACGGGGCAAAAAACATGGCATTAAACGTGACGCACGAGATTGCTGCTCCGCATTGATTCCCACACGACTTTGCCCGAGTGTAATTGTCACGTCACAGATCTCGCTTTCCCCCACTCCACACTCGGCCACTTTCACCGGGAGGGTGAGCGGTGGGATTCAGTTTTCCAGCGGCCAGTTGAACGAGGAAATCGGCGGAGTAGAGTGCACTTGGAACGACCTCGCATTCGGCCCAGCACCCGGAGCAGCGATCGACCCAATGACGTTGGTTCCGGGTGGTGTCGCTGTGCCAGACATCATGGAGTGACTGTTCGAGAAGGTTGCCGACTTTTTCGGTATTGAACTGGCACACTGGGACACTGCCGTCGGGGAGCAGGCGAATGTGACTCCTGAGGGTGGTACAGGGGGGTTTGAGCTTTGGCGGCGACTGGTTGTTGAGTCTGGAGAGCAGCCCGGTCCAGTAGTAGCGTTTTGCGATGCGTTCGGCGATTCGCGGTAATTTTTCGGCATCTTTGATTCGCTGGTGGACAAATCCGACGACATCGCAATCTCGCAGGTTGGGGTGCAGCGGGTAACCGGACTGCATGATCAGATCGGACGCCTGGGTCCCGACGCGTTTGATGGAATACATGGCTGACTCTGCATACGCGATGACGGCATGCAGAGTGACGTTGAGTGGAAGCAGTCGGGAGGCAAGCTCGGCGTGATCGTGCAGGGATGTGGGTGATGAGATGGTGTGGTTGACTGAGACACTGACTCCCTGTTTTCTGAGTGGCAGGAGTTGGAGGATGGACTCCATGGCTGTCGCGTAGGTGACTTCGGGTCCCCGACTGCGATCATGTTCTTCTTCAAGGCCATCGAGTGAGACGAGGAGCTGCAGTTTGCGGGGATGGGAGAATTCGGTGGCGAATTGGCGAATTCGATCGGGGAACGAGCCATTGGTGGTGACGTGGAGGACCTGCGGTTGTGACTCCTGCATGACGGAATCGGCAATTTCGGCGAAGTCCGTTCGGAGGAAAGGTTCACCGCCGGTCAGCCGCACGACCTGGAGGGGCCCGAGTTTGCGGAACACGCTGCGAACCTGTGCGGGGTTCAGTTCGCGTCCCGGTTTCAGTCTCCACGAATCGCACATGGGGCAGCGGGCATTGCAGCGATAGAGTACGAGAAAGGTGCACCACAGGGGGCGTGGTGTGAGGCGGAATCTGTTCTGGAGAATGCTGAGGGCAAGTTTGGCAGCGTACATTTGGGGAGTTCCCGCCGAGTAGAGAGAGGGGGTGATCAGGGGGGTGAAGCGGCGACGTCTGCGATTCAGGCGGCTTCGCTTGTCGAGATCCGAGGGGGCATCTGCTGTTCTTCAGCGGCGGCAGCGGGAGCGAGTTGCTGAATGAACTCTTCAAGGATTCGAGCGGCGTCGCTTGTGCCATCACATCCGTGTGCGGCCATGCGTTCACGGTAGGTCTCCAGTTGACCGAGGAACTTCTGCAGTGCGGGGAGGGAGAGTTGTGAGGGGTGCAGACGCATTCCGATTCCCATACGTTCGATGGCTGCGGCGTTCATGCGTTGTTCGACACAGTCTTCCGGGAGCACGCAGAGGGGCTTGCGGAGGTGGACGGCTTCCCCGATCAGTTGATTGCCTGCGGTGCTGATGATGGCGCGGCAGGCTGCAAGATCCGTAACAAATGTCTGCGGGTGCATCGCGTGAAAGCTTACCTGATCAATTTTCTCGCGCGGTTCGAGGCAGTAGACGCGCACGGGAATCTGCAGGCTGCGAAGCACGTCGAGTGTACCGGGCCGGAACTGATCCAGACCACGATTGAAGTACACCAGTAAATGTTCGCCGGGCACAGACACAGCAGACCGTACGGAGGGCCTCAGGAGAGTTCCGATGACCTGCACTCCGGGCTGCCGCGCGGGGGCGTCATGGAAACTGGAGACGAGTGCGCGATCGGGTTGTCGCATCAGCCATCGGTAGCACCATGCATGGGCAAGGGCGGGAATGCGATCTCGCATGTCGAATTGAGGGCGGCAGTGTGCGAGCAGTCCGAAGTGGTCGAAGCTGATGCGTGGGATCTGGAGATGTTCGGCCACACGGTGGCTCCATGCTTCTGCGTCGGAAATGACCACATCGGGACGAAAGTCCAGCATCACATCACGAACCAGGCTGAAGACGGGGCCCCTGAAGGCGAGGTCGAGTGCGGCGGGGAGATTATGCAGGACAGTGGCGGCAAGAGAGAGTCGTCCGGATCGAGGCCGATACGTAAACCCCATAGCTGGGATCTGCACTGAGGGAAATTCACCTGCCAGTGTCTGGTAGGCATCACCTCCTGCGAGGCAGAGGATACGGCGACCTGGCCGCATCAGGTGCGGCAGGACAGCCATGGTTCTTGTGGCATGACCGCGACCGTAGCCATGGACGGAATAGAGTACTCGCATGGTCATCGCACTCCCTGCGCTGAGTTCCGCTGGCAGTTTTTTTGAACGGGTAGAAGACGGAGGTTTGCGAGGGCGCATGAAGATCCTGTGCAGCCGTTTGTGAATTTCCGATGTGCGGCAGAAATTGCGGTTGGAGTCTCGGGAGTGTGAATTTCAGGGTTGTAGATGCAGAAAGTCACCTATGGACGGGACATTCGGTCTGGCTGCAAAGCGGCCTTGGCACCAGAAATCGCGGGTATTGCATGACGTGCTTGATGGGATCTGACAATTGCTGTGCCGATGGTGTTGAGAACGAAGCGGGAGTTATTGTGATGTGGTGGCGAAGGAAGACGTTGCTTCAGAAAGTTGCTGGGGTGTCCGGCGAGTTTTGGCTGATGCTGGCTGTCAGCGGTGTTGTGCTGGCAACGTTGTTTGCTCGTCTCGGGGATTCGCTGCTGTGGGATGACGACGAATGTCGAAACGCGCGCTGCAGCGTTGAGATGCTGGCCGCGGGTGACCTGATTGTGCCGCAGTTTCACGGACAGCTGCGGACTCACAAGCCGATTCTGCTGTATTGGCTGATGATTCCCTGGATGGTAATTCTGGGAACGACGGAGTTGGCGGCTCGTCTGCCTTCGGCGATCTGTGGACTGGGAACTGTGTGGTGTGTCTGGCTGTCAGCTCGCCGTCTGTATCCGGCGGGGGCAGCGAAATATGCGGTGTTATCTCTGGGATCATCGCTGCTGTTTGTGATGGCGGCCCGTGAAGCGACTCCGGACTCACTTCTGATCTTCTGCATCGCGGCCTGCCTGAGCGTGTATATCCGCGGGACGTGGGCGAGTTATCCGACGAAGGCGAGTTCCGGTCTCTGTCGCGAAACCTGTGTGATGCCTGCTGCCCGCGAACACTGGATTCTGATCTATGTCCTGATGGGGTTTGGAGTCCTGGCCAAGGGGCCGGTCGGTGTCGTGCTGCCGCTGTTGATTATGTCCACCTTCGCGTGTCCAGCTTCGCTGCTTGCAGGAGCGACTCCGGAGTGCTCAGATTGGTCTGTTGCTGTTCAGCTGATGCACCCTCGCCGACTGATGAGATTGCTGTGGCAGTTTCATCCGCTGACAGGGATCATCACGGTATCGCTGGTCGCCCTGCCGTGGTACGCGGCCGTGACAGTGGCGACCGACGGAGCCTGGCTGCGCGGCTTTCTGCGGGATCACAATCTTGGTCGCGCGTTGCAGGCGATGGAGGGACACAGCGGGCATCCGCTGCTGTTCTATCCTGCGGCGCTGTGCGTTGGTTTCTTTCCGTGGAGTGTACTGCTGACGGTGCTGGGCATTGATTTCCTGAGGCAGTGTCGACAATCGCCGTATGAGGCGTTACCGATGCTGTTCGGGCTGAGTTGGGCAGTGACACCTGTGATTCTGTTTTCTGCTGCAGCAACTCAGCTTCCCAGTTACATCACACCGGGTTATCCGGGTCTGGCTCTGGCGTTTGCCCCGGTCATGTATCGGCTGGTCCGGGGCATGCTGATGGTATCAGCGATTTGGCTGCGTCTGGCCTTCGGGACGTCGGCCATTGTTGGTGCGGCGCTCACTGCGGTGCTGGCGATGGCTGGTGCGAGCTATCTTCCGGGGTACTTCCGGCTCTGCTGGATTCCCGTGCCGCTGCTGATTGCATCTGTGATGCTTTGTCGGGAAATTGGCAGACCGCTTCAGGGCCGACTGGCTCTTTGCTGGTGCTTTGCCGCCGCAGTTCTGACTTCCGGGCTGTTTGTGGCCGGAGTTCCAGCGGCTTCGGAGCAGCGGGGACTGGGGCAGC
>JBJTOP010000204.1:0-19274 GCA_046074645.1 Planctomycetaceae bacterium
GAAATTCACAGGCGAACGCCCGCTGCTGGGGCTGGCACCGCGAATGATCACAATCGCCACCGCACAGGAGCTCAGAGGTACCGCTGCAGATTCCGGTCAACTTTCCGGATGGATCGATCGCTGTCTTCGGGAGATAGCGGAACTGTTCTACAAGTCGGAGCTGGGATGCGTGATGGAATCCGTTCAGCCTGACGGCAGCATCGCCGATCATTTTGACGGACGGCTGCTGAATCCGGGGCACGCGATTGAAGGAGCATGGTTTGTGCTGGAGGAGGCCATGCGACGCGGTGAAAGGAAGCTCACGGCGCTGGGATGTGGAATGCTTGACTGCATGTGGAATCGCGGCTGGGACACCGAGTTTGGCGGGCTGTTCTATTTCAGAGATGTTTTTGACCGCCCCGTTCAGGAGTACTGGCATGATATGAAATTCTGGTGGCCACACAACGAGGCATTAATTGCGACTCTGCTGGCATGGAAACTCACTGGTGAAGCTCGGTATCTCGACTGGCACTGTGAAGTCTTCAACTGGTCATTTCGACATTTTCACGATCGAGTTCATGGTGAATGGTTTGGTTATCTGCATCGGGATGGTCGACTTTCCGTGAGCCTGAAGGGGAATCTCTGGAAAAGCTTCTTCCACTACCCTCGGGCGCTCTGGAAGTGCTGGCAGCTGTTGTCGAGCGATGATGGTTTCAGTCAGCCTTTCTTCGGTCGTCCGGAATTGCCGGATGGTGGCTGAATATCAACCGAGCCGCGTAGCAGCGTGGAGCATACCGGCCATCGAGCTTTATGGCAGGATGCCGACCCCGTGTGTGAGTCTCGTGGCGGCAGTTTATTGGTCGTTGTTCCGTCTGTTCGCCGATGGGCTGCAGGCAATCCCTGACTCCAGAGTTCACCGGCATCACTCTTCGCATTACACTGCGGGCGTCGCTTTCAATTTGGTACGTCTCTGCGATTTGTTGCGTGATTCCAATTCCGGAGTTTGATATGTCGCTCCTTCTGCATCTTCGGGTTTTCGCACGGCCACTGTTTGCGGTGGTCCTTTTCTTTCTTTGCCTTCCGCAGGCTGCGTTCGCTCAGGGCTGGTCGATGGCCGAGAATCCGGAGCTGGCGGATTTCTTTGAAGACGAAGTTTCCCGGATTGAGCGTGCTTCAGAGCTGACTCGTTATGCCACACTGAAGGACTGGGAGGCGGATCGTCCGGTGCTGCGTCAGCAGCTGTTCGATATGCTGGGGCTGGCACCGCTTCCCGAAAAGACACCGCTGATTCCGGTCGTCACGGGCACAGTCGAACATCCGGAATTCGTCGTCGAACGGCTGCACTTTCAGTCTCTGCCGGGGCTTTACGTCACGGGCAACCTTTATCGTCCGAAAGTGCAGACCGGTCCGCTCCCGGCGATCCTCTACGTTTGTGGCCATGGCCGGGTGAAGCAGGACGGGGTGAGTTTGGGCAACAAGACACATTATCAGCACCACGGTGGCTGGTTCGCGCGCAATGGCTATGTCTGTCTGACGATTGACACGCTGCAGCTTGGAGAAATCGAGGGCATTCACCACGGCACCAACAATCTGAATCGCTGGTGGTGGAACTCGCGGGGTTACACACCTGCGGGTGTAGAGGCGTGGAACTGCATGCGGGCCCTTGATTACCTTGAATCCCGTCCTGAAGTGGACGCGGGGAAGCTTGGCGTCACGGGCCGTTCCGGTGGTGGAGCCTACAGCTGGTGGATTGCTGCTCTGGACGACCGCATTCAGTGTGCCGTACCGGTGGCCGGCATTACTTCCATGCGAACCCATGTCATTGACGGCTGCATCGAAGGCCACTGTGACTGCATGTACATGCTGAATTTTCATCGCTGGGACTTCGCACTCGTCGCGGCCCTTGTCGCCCCTCGACCGCTGCTCATTTCCAACACCGATAAAGACGGAATTTTTCCGTTGGAGGGAGTCGTTGATATCCATCGCCAGACGCATCACATCTACCGTCTGTACGGGGCCGACAAGCAGCTCGGTCTGCAGATCACTGAAGGGCCTCACGAGGACACTCAGGAGCTGCATATTCACGCATTTCGCTGGTTTAATCGGTTCTTTCGCAGTGACAAATCGATGATCGAGAAAACGGCGGTGAAGTTTTTTGAGCCACCGCAGCTGAAAGTGTTTCCGCAGCTGCCGACCGACGAGCTCAACACTCGAATTGATGAAACCTTCGTGGCGGCTGCCAGCACGCCGACCGCCGAGGAGATTCTGAAGCGACAGACATCGCTCATCACGGAACTCAGAGCCCGACTTGAGGATCGCTGCTTCCGCGGCTGGCCCGCAGCCGACACATTGTCGGCTGATTTTCACTGCGATCCGCTGCCGGGAGCCACCGCCAATGCTCCGCACACGGGCACTCGCCTGACATTTGACAGTCAGCCCGGTGTTCCATTGCAGCTGGACATTCTGCACGCACCTGAAACGCAGCTCACCAGTCTGCAACAACTGGAACTGGTCGTGGCGCTCGATCAGGCATCCGCCCGAAAGGCACTCGACCTCGCCGCGAAATCTTCAACAGGCTCTGCCACGGCCGTGTTTATTCCACGACCCG
This sequence comes from Planctomycetaceae bacterium, assembly GCA_046074645.1. Taxonomy (GTDB): domain Bacteria; phylum Planctomycetota; class Planctomycetia; order Planctomycetales; family Planctomycetaceae; genus SXXK01. The sequence goes on from JBJTOP010000204.1 coordinate 2,588, forward strand.
GAGCTGCAGTGACGTGGCAGGGAAACGCCGCCAAACAGATCCACATTGCCCGCCGCTTTCAGCTGCTGGGCCTGACAATTGACGGTATGCGAGTTTGGGATATTCGCCGCGCGGTGCAGTTGGTCAGGCAGCAGTGTCCGCAGCTGAAAATGCTCACGATCCGCGCCGGTGACGACACCGAGTTTCTCGCAGCAATCGCCTCGCTGTTCGAGCCACCGGCCCAGCGCCTGGTGCTGCCCAACCTTTCCCCCGACCTCGACCATCAGCCGTCAATTCTGAATCTTACTCGCACTGTACCCCTTGAATTGCTTCCGATTGCTGCCGCGTTGCAGTCTCCGATTGTAACTCAGACCGCTGCGAAGGGTCTGCCTCTGGCGGAGGCTGTTGTCGGGGCTTCGTCGTGGCAGGGGAAGTCGATTGAGTTTCCGCGATGAGTGGAGTGCTTTCCCGACGTCGGCTCTGGCTCTTTCGCGGGTTCGTCATCGGCGGTTGCCTGATGCTGGGCGAACTGCTGGCGTGGGTCTGGCTGCTGTTTGTGCTGCCTGGTTCCAGCCCGGCGGCGCTGCGAGTTCGTCAGGAGCAAACGGCCTCCGGCGCGACATCCAGCAGCGGTGCTGCTGAAACCATCCATCCGTTTCTTGGCTGGGTACATAATCCGCAACTGGCGGTTCCTGAGACCATTGACGGTCGCAGTGCAAACACGAATGCGCTTGGCTTTCGCGACAACGGGCCTTCTGTCTGGAAGCGGTCGCCCGACGAACTGATCATTGGCATCACGGGTGGTTCGGTGGCGTGGCGATTTTCGTGGGAAGCGGAGTCACGGCTGCGTGAATTGCTGGCTGAGGTTCCGGAACTGTCAGCGCGACGCCTTCGCATTGTGCGGCTGGCGCTCCCGGGCTACAAGCAGCCGCAACAGCTCTTTTCACTCAGCTATGTGCTGGCACTTGGCGGCGAATTCGATGCGATCATCAATCTCGATGGTTTTAATGACGGCGTGCTGGCGGTGCTTGAAAATGCTCGACAGGGCACGTCCATCGCATATCCACGATCATGGCACGCGCGGTCGCTGGTGATGACTGATCCGCGTCAGTCGAGTGAAGCGTGGCAGCTGCTGAGTCTTCGTGCGGCCCGCCAGGCACGTGCCCGGGCTGCACTCGATTCGCCTCTGCGGGTTTTTGGGTTGTACCAGCTGATCTGGCTGGCCCGGGACGAGTCGGCTCAGCGACAGCTGCTGGACCTGGCGGAGTCTGTGAGTGGGACGCGGCGGGACAGTTTTGTGCATCACGGGCCAGCTCCGCCCGCAGAAGATCAGGCGATTACCGACGCTGTGGAGCTCTGGGGCCGCTGTTCAGAGCAGCTGGCGGCACTCTGTCAGGCCAACGGCATTGCCTATCTGCACTGCCTGCAGCCCTCTCAGTATCTGTCGGGAACAAAGACATTTACGCAGACCGAACGGGAGCTGTGTCTGACGCCGGAACAGCCTCACGCGGTTCTTGCGGTCACCATCTTTCCACGGCTGCGAAGTCGCGGAAAAAAACTGGCAGAATTCGGAGTCAATTTTCTGGATTTTACTGGACTTTTTCAGAACAGCGAAGAAACGCTTTACGCCGACCCGTGGTGCCATGTCACGGCAGACGGCAGCAGGCTCTTTGCGGACGCTCTCGCACCAGCGCTCATCCAGCAGCTGAAGCATCAGCCGGCAGCCCGTTAGAGCGTTTCGGAGTGGCAAGTCTGGTTTGTGCTGGCCTTGATGAAGGCTTGATGAGCTGTCATGCTGTCTGCTGAGTTCTGCAGTCCATCGATTCATTCATCCCTTCATCCATTCATCCTCTTTCCGGTACAGTTCGGCAACATGCTCCATCTGCACTCCGCATCATCGCAGCGCTGGCTTCGGCAGGTCTCTGAATCACTCCCTGAAATGCTCATCGATCACGCCCACTGCGAGCAGAAGGCGGCATCGACGGCAATGGACCTGATGTTTGACTACGTGTCGCATGACGATCTGTGTGACTGCATGTCAGAAATCGTGCGGGAGGAGCTTGAGCACTTTGCACTGGTTCGGGGACTGCTGAAGCGTCGGGGGATCCGTTTTGTGGGACTCAGGCCGGGGACTTACGGGCGCCAGCTGAAGGCGCTGGTTCGGGGTCAGGAGCCGCAGCGTGCGGTGGACCGTCTGATTATTGCGGCCTTGATCGAGGCGCGCAGCTGCGAGCGATTCCAGTTGCTTCGGGATCATCTTGCGGATCCTGAACTTCAGGATTTTTACGGGAGTTTGTTTGAGTCAGAGGCGCGGCATCACTCGACGTACCTGCGGCTGGCGCAACTGTTTGCGTCATCCTGTGTGGTGAATGCTCGTTTGGAGGAGCTGGCTGGACGGGAGGCGGAGATCATCGCGGCTGGCTGTGCGTTACCAAGAATTCACAGCTGAAACATCTGCGTCTGCCAGGCGGCTACGGCGTGATGGCTTCGGTGAAGGCCTGTTCTCCACCGACGACTGGAAGATGCAGTTCGGTGTGATCGAGGTCGATGGTGAGTTCGGTGCCCGGATCCGGCCAGAGTGTGAAGTCGCGGTCGCTGGAGAAGATCATCAGGCCCATTTTTTCGCCAGGCTTGAGCACCTGATCATCGGGTTGCAGAGTGAAGGTCAGGTCATAGAAGTGACCGGGTTCAAGCGGGTTGCCTTCGGTGAGGGATTTGTGATTTTGGGGATCAGCCCAGCCGCGGGTAATGACGTCGTCGGTAATGGTGCGGCTGTCGGTCCACGGGAGCGACACGAGCCAGACTGACAGATTTGCAGCCGGGCGACTGCTGGCGAGTCGAATCTTCAGGGTGGCAGTTCCGGAGATATGGATGCTGGATTTCAGAGCTGGGGTGGCGTAGAGGAGTCGGTGCTGAGTCCAGTCGGCTTTTGCCAGTGTGGCTCCGTCGAAGGAATAATTATCGATCAGTTTTTCGGTACCGCCAGCGGCGGGATCGGCGGCATTCAGCAGCTGCAGTGGACCGGTTTTTTCTCCTCCTTTGCGCGGCCGCAGCCTGACCGTGGACGCTTCCGGATGTGGATAGTCGGCGTAGGATTCCGGATTACCTCGAGTGCCACTTTCGCGGACGATCCAGGAGCGGGGGTCCTTTTCGACATCATTCTGAACATCGCAGACATAGCGGGTGAACCAGCGATTCATGAGTTTCAGCGGTGGAGGCCCGCCGTGCCCGCCCTGATGGAAGAAGATTTGTGCGGGCACACCTTTGGCGCGGACGGCATCGTAGATCCGGACGCTGTGTTCGGGCATGACGTTCCAGTCGTTGAAGGCGTGAGCCATCAGCAGTGCAGCGCGGAGCGGCTGCAGTTGGTTAATATAGTCGCGACCGGCCCAGAAGTCGTTGTAGTCACCGCTGACTCGGTCCTGCTGAGTGAGCATCACTTTGTCGCGGACTTCGGTATCGCACCATGTTCGGCGGGCGGGGTCACCGCTGGCGATGAAGTCGTAGAGCACATCGATATCTTCGCCCATGTAGCCACCGGGATGGCGGACAAGCCCGTGTGAGCGATAGTAGTGGTAGTAGGATGTGTTGGGGGCGACGGGAATGATGGCTTTGAGTCCTTCGACTCCGGTGGTGGCAGCAGCGAGGGGAAGGGTGCCGTTGTAGTACGTTCCCGTCATGCCGACATGGCCGGTGCACCACGTGGCTTCGACGCGTTCGGAACCATCGGGAGTTGTGAAGCCGGCGGCGCGGCCATTGAGCCAGTCAATGACAGCTTTGGGGGCGAGCGATTCATTCTGGCCGCCCACGGTTGGACAGCCCTGAGACCGGCCGGTGCCGGGCGAACAGGAGTGCACGACAGCGAATCCCCGCGGCACCCACTCGCCAACATGGGAATCGGAGATCATTCCCATGTCCTTCTGATGATCGATATCGGGCGGGAAGACGTGGCGAGGTGGAGCCTGGCCGAGCTGCTGTCGGGGAGTCCAGAAGAATTCGGGATTGTTGGTTCCGGTTCCGGCAAAATAGGGACTGGTTTCGTAGATCACGTGTACCTTGAGTCCTTCGGTATCGGTTTGTCCGGGACGCGTCACATCCACATGCATGCGGTCCCGTTTGCCGTCACCGTCTGAGTCAAATTCGGTCTCCACCCAGAGAAAATGACGAATCCACTCTGAAGCCTTGCGGAATTCGGGCACAATCTGAGCCTCGCCATTCTGGAAGACCATCGCCGCCGGTTCAGCAGCAGCCGCGCCGGCCGCCGGCTCGTCGGCCCGACAGACTTTGAGTGCAGCAGTGGCGAGCAGAGCAGCGATGCAGATTCTGAGCACTTGCGGTGGTGAACTGGTCACAGGGAAGCTCCGGCAGACGGGGACTTGAAAATTCCGTGGGTGCATCTGCAGTGTAACAGGACGCGGGTGTTGTTCCAGCCGCGAAAGCCTGCTAATATTCAAAGCTGCTGAAGACCCATCAACGACCCGCTACGCGCATATTTCCGGAGTCCCACCCGCATGTTGCTCCCGATCTCTGCCAGGCTGCTGATGTCGCTCACGCGTATCGCTGCCGTCAATCGGTTTTTGACGGTGCTGGGGGCGGTGGGGGTGGTCGTACTGCTCCTCTCAGGGGCTCAGGCGGCCATCGCACAAACACCGGACAGCGGCGACGACTTGTATGTCAGTCGCATCCGTCCGCTGCTGCGTCAGCGATGCACCGCCTGCCACGGTGCGCTGCGGCAGGAGTCCGGTCTGCGTCTGGACACTGCGGCGTTCATTCGCAGCGGTGGCACTTCAGGCCCGGCCATTGTTTCCGGTGACGCTGCGGGCAGTCTGCTGATGATGAAAGTTTCAGCGTCGGATTCCGATCACCGGATGCCGCCGGAAGATGCCGGAGAGCCGCTCACCGCTGAGCAGCAACTGCTGCTGCAGAGGTGGATTGCCGCCGGAGCGCCGGCTCCGATCACGGACCAGCCCGAAACAGATCCTCGCGATCATTGGGCCTTTCGCCCTATTCTGCGTCCGGACGTTCCGGCTGTTTCAGATGTGGCTCTGGCTGACAGGCTGGCCGTGAATTCATCAACCCATCCCATCGATCTGCTGCTCGCAGCACAGCTCCGCCAGCAGGATCTCGCGCCGCTTCCGGAGACCTCTCGGGAACTTCTGCTGCGACGTTTGTCGCTGGATCTGATCGGCCTTCCTCCCACTGCCGAAGAACTGCAGGCGGTTCGCAGTGATCCGCGGGGCGACTGGTATGAACGGACCGTGGACCGTCTGCTTGCGGATCCTCGTCATGGCGAACGCTGGGCGCGGCACTGGATGGACATCTGGCGTTACAGCGACTGGTGGGGGCTGGGCGATCAGTTGCGGAACAGTCAGAAGCACATCTGGAACTGGCGTGACTGGATCGTGGAATCGCTCAACAGCGACCAGCCTTATGACGAAATGCTGCGGCTGATGCTGGCTGCGGACGAGCTGCATCCCGAGGACCTGAGCCGGCTGCGTGCCACTGGCTTTCTGGCTCGCAACTACTTCCTGTTCAATCGTCCGCAGTGGATGGATGAAACGGTTGAGCATGTCAGTAAGTCGTTCCTCGGACTGACCTTCAACTGTGCTCGCTGCCACGATCACAAATACGATCCGATCGATCAGGCCGACTATTATCGTCTGCGGGCTTTCTTCGAACCGTACCATGCGCGACTGGATGTTGTTCCGGGCGAGTCCGATCTCGAGCGCAACGGCATTCCGCGGGTGTTTGACGCGCATCCTGATGACCCGACATGGCTCTACATTCGCGGCGACGAAAAGCGTCCCGACAAAAGTCAACCGATCGCTCCGGGAATGCCGTCTGTCTTCAGCTTTGCGCCCATTACGATCACCCCGGTCACGCTGCCAGTTGAAGCCTGGCAGCCTCAGCGTCGCACATGGGTGGCGGACGCGTACATGACTGCAGCCCGGCGAAAACTGGAGGTGGCCACAGCCAGCCGTGATGCTGCCAGGCAGACTTTGGAAACGGCTCGCAATGCCAGCGGCAGGCAGCCTCTGACAGCAGCAGCTCAGACAGCAGAAGGCGTCGTCGCAGATCCGTTTCAATCGCTTGATCCGACCCGCTGGCAGCTCTTCGCCGGCTCCTGGAAACACTCCCCAGGAAGGCTTGAACAGCAGCAGGACGGACCGCGTCGTGCTGCCCTGCGACTGTTAAAACAGCACCCGCAGGATTTCGATGCCAGTGTGCGATTCACCATCGTGGGCGGTTCACAGTACCGCAGTGTGGGACTGAGCTTCGACGCGGCTCCGGGCGACCCGACGGCCGACAGTGGAGCTGACTACTACGAGCAGAACGTTTACATCAGCGGACAGTCGCCCGGATCGAAGATACATGCTGCGTGGAATGCCGGCGGTCGCTGGAACTATCCTCCTGCCCCCGCCGTACGCAGCCTGCCGATTGCGCCTGGCATCGAATACCTGCTGCGTGTTCAGGTTCGCGGATCACTGCTCAACGCCTCGCTCAACGGCGTACCTGTGCTGGCATGTCAGCTGGCCACCGAACGTCGGCCCGGCACCTTGCAGATAACAACGTTCGACGCGATCGTTGCCATTCACGAATTCCAGCTGGCTCCGCTGGACTCGGCAACGGCCCTGCGCTCGGCCGGCAGTCTGTCCGCGGATGGCGTTCCCGCGGCACCCGACGCCGTAACCGCTCAGCAGGACCTCGACACGGCTGAAGCGGCGGTGCTGCTGGCAGTGGCGGAGGTCAGTGAAGTCGAGTGCCGAACGGCAGCTTTGCGTGCGATCTGGCAGGACGCCACGGCAACTGTTCGTCAGGAAACTCACGCGGCCGCCATTCGCGCCGCGCGACTGCTGGCGGTTGCCTCCGCGCGACATTCGCTGCAGGTTGCTCAGCGTGAACATCAGCGAGCCCCTGCTGACCGGACCGCTGCGGCTGTGGCAGCGGTAAAAGCAGCGGAAGACGCCGTGGTGCGAGCTGAAGCCGCAGTCAGCGGCGAGGTCGATCCCGCAGCACCGCTCACCGAATTCATCGGCGCTCGCTGGACGCCCACTCGATTCTTCTCATCCGGCACTGATGATCCTGTCCCGAAATTTCTGCCACAGAGTACCGGCAGACGCTCCGCACTGGCCGCCTGGATCACTCATCGTAGCAATCCGCTCACGGCTCGAGTCGCCGTAAATCACGTCTGGATGCGGCATCTCGGTCAGCCTCTGGTTCCCACGGTCTTCGACTTCGGGCTCAAAGCCCCTGAACCGCTGCAGAGCAGACTGCTGGACTGGCTTGCGGCGGAATTCATTGAAAGCGGCTGGAGCCTGAAGCAGCTGCATCGCAGTATTGTGCTGTCGGCTGCCTACCGCCGCAGCACCAGCCCGCCCCCAGGCGATTCGAGGATCGCGGCGGACCCTGAGAATCATTGGTACTGGAGACGGCTTCCCGGTCGCATGGAATCCCAGCTCGTGCGCGACTCCCTGCTTGCCCTTGCAGGTACTCTCGATCCCACGCTGGGTGGCCCTTCTGTTCCATCGGCACAGCAGGCTGATTCCAGACGCCGCAGTCTGTACTTTCATCATTCCAACAACGATCGCAATCTGTTTCTCACCATGTTCGATGAAGCGCTCGTCACGGACTGTTATCGCCGTGAACAAAGCATCGTGCCACAGCAGGCACTCGCGCTTTCCAACAGTCGACTGGTGCTCGATTCCGCGCCGCTGATTGCAGCCCGCGTCACTGCCGATTCTTTTCGCCTGGTTCCTCACGCGGCCACAGATGACGACCGCTTCATCTCGGCCGCATTTCTTCTGCTGCTGGGGGCTGAACCGACAGCCGGCGAACTGGCTGCTGCGAGGCAGGCGATTTCGGAATGGCAGCAGCTTCCGGAAGCCGCGTCCCAGCCCGACCTTGCACCCGCTGAATTTGCTCGCACACAGTTGATTCAGGTGCTGCTGAATCATCATGACCTGATCACCGTTCGCTGAAGCAGGAATTCGCATCCATGCACGCTCTGCCTCCCCACCCTGCACTGACTCGACGCGGCACCGGCTTTGGCCTTGGCTCGGTGGCCCTTGCCGCCATGCTGCATCGCGACGCGAGGGCAACATCGGCGAGTACTTCGCTGGAGAATTCGACCGACTGGACGCCTCCGGATGGTCGACCTCCGTTTTTGCCGCGAGTGAAAAGTGTGATCTGGTTGTTTATGAACGGCGGTTTGAGCCATGTAGAGAGCTTTGATGCGAAGCCCATGCTGACTAAGTACGCAGGCAAATCAATCGCGGAAACTCCGTTCGCCGACGTTCAGAACCCGCAGCGGCTGGCCATCGAACGACTGGTGGTTCCGGATGGCAACGGAAATCAAAGAAACACGCTGTATCCGCTGCAGGTCGGTTTTCGTCGGTATGGTGACAGCGGGATTGAAGTGAGCGACTGGTTTCCGCGGATTGGTTCGCAGATTGATCGGATTGCGGTGGTGCGATCGCTCTGGACGACCGACAGTAACCACGGAGCGCAGACGCAGTTTCATTCCGGCCGGCATCAGAATGATGGTTCATTCCCCAATCTTGGTGCATGGGTGCATTACGGGCTGGGATCGCTCAACGACAACCTGCCGCAGTACATTTCGTTTGGCAGCCGGGAATACTGGAATCGCCGCGACGGTCACTATCTGGGGCCTGCTCACGACGCGGTACCACTCCGAGTGGACCCGGGAAATCCGCTGGACTTTGGACGCCCCGAACGTGCTCAGTCGCCGGATTCGCGGCGCATCGCTTCGGGATTGCTGCGAGAGCTGCATCACCGCCGGGCCGAGGAATCCGCCGATGATCCTCAGCTCGCCGCTCGCATTGCTTCTTACGAGCTTGCATTTCGAATGCAGCAATCGGTGCCGGAAGCGGTTGACTTCCGTCAGGAAACTGCGGCGACTCAAAACCGTTACGGAATCGATTTGCCGCACTCCCGTGACTTTGGCATGCAGATGCTGGCGGCGAGGCGACTGGTGGAGCGTGGTGTGCGGTTTATTCAGGTGCAGCACGGCGCCGGTGGAGCCGGCAGCTGGGATGCTCACGGGGGGCTCAAGGCCAACCACGAGCGCAACGCGCTGGCCGTGGATCAGCCAGTGGCGGCACTTCTTGAGGACCTCGCACAGCGCGGTCTGCTGGATGAAACGCTGGTGATATTCGCCTCGGAATTCGGCCGCACACCGGGTTCACAGGGGTCTGACGGCCGCGATCACCATATTTATGGTTTCTGCTGCTGGATGGCTGGCGGTGGCATTCGCGGGGGCACGGTCCATGGAGCGACCGATGAGATTGGTTTTCATGCAGTGGAGGATCGGCACTACGTCACACGTGCACGCGACGATCCTGAAACTTCTTGGACTCGATTCGCGGAAGCTTGAAATTCCCGGCCGCAAACGACTGGAGATTGACCACGGAATGCCGATTGAGGCTATTCTGGCGTAGTCGCGTTTTTACCCACGGAAGGCAAGCACGGGCAAATCGTCCGTCCGTCCCGCAGATCCTGAAAAAACTCACAGTTTTCCCTGCCGTAACGCGGCCTCCAGCTTGCATCGCCCCAGCCAAAGTCGTAATCTCCACAACGACCCGCCACGTTTCCCCTGAAGTTTCCGGAGCAGCAGCCCGTGTGCACAAATCTTCGCCGCAGACTCCATTCATTTCTCGCTTCAGTCGCTCTCTGCGGACTGTTAACCATCGCTCCTGGCTGTGGTGACTCCGAATCTGAACCTGCTGCGGCTTCCGGTGGTGGCGGCGGCGGCGGTGCGGCTGCAGCGGGTGGTGTCGATGCCAGCGGCGGCGACCTCGCTGCGGCTGGTGCCGCAGCCGGTGGCAGCAACGTGCCAACGGCACCTCCGGATGGACTCAGTTCCGATGCCGGTTCTGCGGCAGCAGCGTCCTCCGGCCAGTCAGGTCCCCCGGGCGGCATGCCTATGGGGCCTCCGGCTGGTGCTGGTGGCGCAAGCGCCGGCGCCTCCATGGGTATGCTCGGCGGCAGTATGCCGGGCGGAATGCTCGGCGGCGGGATGCCCGGAGGTATGCCGGGTATGCCTGGCGGTGGCGTTCCTGGTTCAGCGCCGTCTGCACCTGCTGCCCCCGCACGTCCCACGGATGTGTCTAAATGGACAGATAAGCAACTTCGCGAAGCGGTCGTTGCCCGTGACCGACGGGTGCTGCAGGTGATCGAAAAACGAGTCAAAGCGAAACCGGGGGACGCGACCGTTGCTGATATGCTGATGGGGCTCCTCGCCGCTGCCAACGAAAAGCCCGCGGCCCCGCCCGCTCAGGCCCCCGGGTCTGCTCCAGGTTACGGCGCACCGGCAGAACCAACCGGCGATGGCAGCGGAGTCAGTTCGGAACCCGGAGCGGCCGGCTATGGCAGCGCCCCAGGTGCTCCCGGTTATGGCACTCCACCAGGTGCTCCCGGTTATGGCAGCGCCCCCGGTGCTCCGGGACTTTCCGGATTGCCCAACGGTTCAAGCGACCCGGGTGCGGCCCCGCCGCTGCCCGGAAAGCCTGGCGGCCGCGGTGTTCCCAGCGGACCACCCACATCTGAACCGCCCCCACAGTCCTCATTGTCCCCTGCCCCGCTCGACTCCATCTCTTTAATGCTCATCGAATACGCGACGGCGTGGCAATCCAGTCCAGCCGCCGGTGCCATGCGGGGACGGCTCGGATCCCCCGGCGGCTCCACGGGCCTGCTTGATGCCGGCGCCGCCGCTGGTCAGGCTCCAGGTGGCTCGCAGACAACTTTAGGAGGAACGGCCACGCTGGATTCCGGACTGGGCTCAGCCCCCGGTGGTGCTGGTCCGGGGATGCTTCCGGGCGGCCTTCCCGGTATGAGTCCGGGTGGGATGCCGGGTATGGGTCCGGGCGGAATGCCCGGTGGTGCGCCCGCCGCTCCCTCCGTGGCCACCATGACTGATCGCGAACTTCTGAAAGGCATCGCCGGAGGCCTCCTCGCAAACAACTCCGCCGAAGCGTGGCAGGGACTCCTGGAAATCGTCAACGGCACCGTCAAAAGTCCACTCACACCTGAGGAGACAGTGGAAGTTGTTGTGCTGGCATTGTGCAATCATCAGCAGGTGGACCCGGACCAGTCGCGTCAGGTGTTGCTGGCGATGCTCACCAATCCGGAACGTTTTCCAATCACAACTCAGTCTGCCAGCCTGCGAACACTGGCCGGCGTGGCTGCTCAGATCGTTGGTAAGCAGACGGGCTTGACCAGCGCTGCCGCTCCCGCGACCCAGGGTGCTGGCGGCCAGTTTCCTGGCGGCATGTCGGGTGCACCAGGAATGATGGGTGGCCCGGGAATGCTGCCCGGAGGTCTCGCGGGTGCTGGTGGCGGTCTGCCCGGTCCCCCGGGTCTTCCCGGCTTGCCCGGTGCTCCTGGCGGTGGTGGCGGTGGTTTGCCGGGCCCGCCCAGTCTGCCCGCGATGCCCGGTGCGCCCGGTGGTGCTGGTGGCGGACTTCCTGCTCCTCCAGGACTCCCGGGAATTCCTGGTGGTCCCGGTGGACTTGCCGGTCCGCCCGGATTTGGTGGTGGCGAATCCTCCGGTGGTCTGGGTGCTCCGGGATTCGGTGGAGCTGGATTTGGAGCCGCGGGTATGGTGGCTGCCGCTCCGCTCGAGCGTCTTCCTGATGCCGTGCTGACACTCACCGCTGAATTCTTCTTCACCCCCATGTTCGCTCAGGCAGTCGTTACCCGGCTGGACCAGATTCCCGACCTCTCCAGCTCAGAATCACTGCTGCGACTTGCGGGCAGTCTGCCGTTGCAACCAGTCCGTGAAGCATTGTTTCAAGCTCTTGAAAAGCATCATTCCGGCGGAGCGGACGCGCTGAACGCTGCTGGAGTATTCCCGGACGGCATGGCCGATCCTGGTGCTCTGGTCGTTCTGAAATCGCTGCGTCGTCAGCGACCACCGCGGACGGACGACGACGACAAGCCAGCGCCGCTGGATTCGTGGAGCGCTGCGACTCAGCTGCTTGTCCAGAACTACGTCTCGAAACTGGGCAGCATGTCTCAGGGGGGCGGCAGGATGACGGCCAATCCGAAAGGGTTCCCAGTTCGGGCTCACCGAGGCGGAGAATTTGAGTACACGGGGCTGCTGAAGCTTGCACCTGCGGCCAACGCCGCTGCTGGAACTGGAATTTCAGAAACCCGTATTTACTACGCGCGGACATCCTTTGCTCCCGCCAAAGAGCGGGAACGCAAGGACGCTCTGGAACATTACCGCAGCATGGGAGGTGCGATTCAGCGTGCCGATACGGCTCGCGGGACAACGTGGATGGACGGTGTCAAAGCTGGTGGTTCCGGGATGCGCAGAACGGTCGATGTGCTGATCCGCAGCGGTGGTTCAGCGGGCGGCATGGGCGGCATCGGGGGAGCACCGGGCGGCCTTGGTGAAGCGGGGGGGCTCAGCGGTCCTCCGGGGCTGCCAGGGCTGCCGGGTGGTGGTGGTCCTGGTGGTGGTGGCGGAGCGGGGCAAAACTATACGATTGAGATTGTGATGGTGGAAATAGCGGATCCTCGCGGTGGCTCCGCTCCTTCAGATTCTCCGGCCGCCAGCGCCAACTGAATACGAATTTTGAAGGAGGCTCCGGGAAATGTCACAGGAAGTCCATACGCCCGAGCCTCAGCAGCTGCCACGAGTGCTGGGACTGTTCGACGCGACGATGATCGTTGTCGGTTCAATTATCGGCTCAGGCATCTTCCTCAAAGTCAGTTCCGTTGATAAGCAGCTTGCCGAATACGGGGTGCTGGCGATTCTCGGCACCTGGCTCTTTGTGGGACTGATCACGCTCTGCGGGTCGCTGGCGCTGGCCGAACTGGGAGCCATGTTTCCCAACGCTGGCGGGCCTTACCTTTATATCCGTGAATCCTTTGGTCAGCTGCCTGCGTTTCTGTGGGGGTGGACCGAATTCTGGGTGGTCCGCACGGGATCAGTTGGAGCACTGGCCTGTGCCACGGTGCTCTACTTCAACGAACTCGTACCGCTGAACTCGCTCCAGCAGACGCTCATGGCCGTGGCCATTGTCATCGGCTTGTCCGCTGCCAACTACCGCAGCACCCGCGTGGGTGCGGGCATTCAAAGCATTGCCACGGTCAGCAAAGTGGGATTCCTCGTCGCCCTTGTGGTGCTGCCCTTTGTTTGGCAAGGGGCAAGCGCTGACAACTTTAAACCGCTCTGGACGGTGCCCGCGGACGTCAGTGTTCTGGGGGCATTTGCAAGGGCCGTCGGTATCGCCATGGTTGCTGTGCTCTGGCCGTACGACGGCTGGATCAATCTGGGTCCGGTGGCGGAAGACATTCGCGACCCGATGAAGAATGTGCCGCGAGCGATGGCTATTGGTCTGGGGCTTGTGATTGTGGTTTATCTGGGAGCGAACATCAGTTATCACGCGGTGCTGCCGATGTCGCATCTGTCAGAAAGTCAGACGGTGGCCGCGGATGTGTTTGAAGTGATGTTCGGTCCGGTGGGGGGCAGCCTCGCTGCCGTTGGCGTGATGATTTCCACATTCGGCGCCACAAATTCCAACATGATTACGGGGCCGCGAATCTACCTTGCGATCGCTCGCGACGGCCTTGTGCCAGCGTGGCTGCAGAAGATCCACCCACGGTATCTGACACCTGCGAACACGATCGTTCTGCAGGCGGTCTGGACCATCCTGCTGGTGCTGTTGTTTTCTTTCTGGACGCCCGGTGGGGGAGGTGGCGGCGATGACCTGGACGGTACAGAGCAGCTTTACGTGGCCTTCGACAATCTGACGAATTCCGTGATTTGTGCGGGACTGATCTTCTACGGGCTGGCAGTGGCTGCTGTGTTTGTACTCAGAAGTAAGCGACCGGACGCGAATCGCCCCTACCTTACATGGGGCTACCCGGTGACCCCGGCACTCCTGCTGCTGGCCTACGTTGGCGCCTTTGTCAGTTTGCTGATTGAGCAGCCTGCCCAGACGTATTCAGTGCTGCTGCTGATCGGAGCAGGAATCGTGTATTACGTGGCCGCGAAGGCAATGCTCCGGCGTCGTGGCTGAACGCACTGCAGGACATTTCAGCTGCGTTATCCGGCTGTGGCTGCCTGCAGAGCAAGGATGCGCAGCGTGCTGTTCTCGCGTGTTTTTGAATTGAATTTCGGACCCGCACCGCAAGAATCAGGCATTGATACTCGCCACGTCGAATTTTCCCTGACACGGTGCCCCATCGCCTTTTTCTGGAAGTTCTTCCGCATGACCATCGACGCCACTCAGACGATCACCAGCGCTGCGGTTCGAGTACCGCGGTTGTGGCCAGCGTGGATCATCTCGGGGGGGCTTGCCGTGACTCTGGTGCTCACGGTCACGCCATCGATTGCCAACCGCCCTCGATTTTTCATGATGATGGGCGGGCCGGTGATTGGAGGTCTGTTGTTTTCGATCTGGCTGCTGCTGCTCAGCCGTCTGCGGATTCGCGATCGATTTCTATTGTTCGCTGGCCTGGTGGCACTTCCGCTTCTGGCGGGGCGTTTAAGCGATCCAGATCCGGCGTTGCGGACAGCCATGCTGATCTACGGATTGCCTCTGGCTGTATTTGCCATCACAGGGGCGTTGACGGTGAGCCGCGGCAGTGACCGGGCGTGGACATGGGCTCTGGGCTGTCTTGCGGCTGCGTGGTTCAGTTTTACGCTTGTACGAAATGAAGGGTTCGACGGCGAATATTACCCGGAGTTTGCGTGGCGGTGGTCGCCCGTGCATGAATCGACGCTGCCGCTCCTTGGAAGCCGATCTCCGGATGCAGCCGACGGCAACCAGAACACGGCATCGGCTTCAGAGTCAGTGGAGGACACTGCTCGTACTGCCGCTGCGGGCGAGTGGCCGCAATTCCGAGGTCCGCGGGGTGACGGCATTGCCAGTGATACTGCCGGTCCGCTCGACTGGACTCGTCGTCCGCCCCAGGTGTTGTGGAAGATCCCCGTTGGTCCGGCATGGTCCTCCTTCGCCTGGTCCAAGGACCGCCTGTTTACTCAGGAGCAGCGGCGGGAAGAGGAGTGTATCACATGTTATTCGGCTGAGAGTGGTCAGCTGATCTGGAGCCATGCGAGTCCCAGTCGCTTTACGGAGGTTGTCTCCGGCGCCGGCCCCAGAAGCACTCCGACCGTGCACTCCGGCAGAGTCTACGCGCTTGGTGGCCGGGGTCTGCTGACGTGTCTCAACGCAGCCGACGGTCGACAGGTTTGGCAGAAGGACATGACAACGACAGTTGGTGCTCGAGTGCCGATGTGGGGGTTCTCGGGTTCTCCGCTGCTGGTGGAGGGCCGTGTTGTGGTGCATGTTGACGGGAGTAACGGGCATGGTCTGGTTGCCATGAACGCTTCGAGCGGCGACATCGAGTGGTCGGTGAAGTCGGAAGGGATGAACTACACTACGGTGCGAGATCTTGAACTGTGTGGCCAGCGGTGTCTGGTGTTTTGTGACAAGGAGGGCGTGCGGGGGTTGCGGGCGGAGACGGGAGAGCAGCTGTTCAGCTACCGCCCCGCGAAGTGGAATGCAGGGCCGATGGTTGACCCGCAGCAGCTGGGCCCCGATTCACTGCTGCTGTCGCTCGGCGATGGCGTCGGTCTCTGTCGAGTGGATTTCAGGAAGGAGGGCGATGCATGGAGCATGACCGAAGCGTGGACGACCAGTCGTCTGCGACCGTCCTTCAATGATTCGCTGGTCTACAATGGAAACGTATTTGGTTTTAACCAGGACCTGCTTTGCTGTGTGGACGCTGCGACCGGAGATTTGCGGTGGCGCGGTCGGCGTTATGGGTTTGGGCAGGCGGTGCTGCTGTCACAGGCCGGCTGCATTCTGGTAGCGGCAGAGAACGGCGATGCGGTGCTGGTGAAGGCCACGGGCGACGGTTTTGAAGAGCTGGGGCGGGTGCCTTTGCTGGATGACAAGACGTGGAATCATCCGATTGTCGTTGGTGACCGAGCGTGGCTGCGGAACGGCCGAACGGCTGCAGCACTGCTGTTGAACGGGAGCAGTGCTGCTTCACCGGGGAAATTGAGTGCATCGGTGAATCGCGAATAATCCCGGGACCTTGACGGAAGTTCGGATGTATAGTTGAGCAGGGCGGACAATCCGCGTGCGGAACAGTTCCGCCGGGTTCGCTGTGTGTTCGACGGGTGGTGGGCCGTGCATCTGAGCCGTGAAAAAGCAACAGACTGTGTTGTGATGGCAGTGGCTGTGGCGATTGTGCTGTGTGCGACGCTGCCCGATCTGATGACGGGGTGGTTTCCACACGATGAAGGTCAGGTGGGTCAGGCGGCCGAGCGATTTCTGCAGGGGGAATTGCCGCACCGCGATTTTGATGACATGTACACGGGCCTGCTGACGGTCCTGCACGCAGGGGCATTTCAGTTATTGGGGGTGAGAACGGAGTCCACACGCTGGCTGTTGCTGGCAGCCAGTCTCCCGTTTTTTGTGAGCATCTACCGTGTCTCGCGGCGGTGGCTCTCAGCACTGGACGCTGGCGGCATGGTGGTGCTTTGCGGGCTGTGGAGTGTGCGACTGAACCCTGAGTCGCTGCCGTCGTGGTACATTCTGTTTTTGACGGTGGCGCTGCTGGATGCGTTTTTAACGTTTGCAGAGACGCGGCAGCTCAGATGGCTGCTGGCGGCCGGTGTGCTTGCGGGTACTGCTTTTCTGTTCAAGCTGACGGGCATCTATCTGAT
>JBJTOP010000205.1:0-3735 GCA_046074645.1 Planctomycetaceae bacterium
TGCCAGTTGACAGCTCTCACCGCGATCCCTTGTGCAGGGACTGTTGGTCTCTCGCAAAGGCGCAAAGACGCAAAGGAAGGACAGAAGGTTCAAATTTCCAACATTTCCAGCTTTGCGCCCTGGGGCCTTTGCGTGAGGTAAGAGTTGCTGCAGCAAGATGCCAGGCGGCGGGTCTGCATGAAATCCGACAGACGATCTCAAGTGTCCTTAACACCGTTTCACCGTCCCAGACTTGCCCTCCCGGGTCTTCACCCGTCTGTTCACAGGATTCCAGAGAACTTCAAGGCCATTGGGTCATTGCCCCGGGCCAAAGCCTGCTTTTTCCCCCGTCTTCCAGCTCCCAACCCCCAATTTCTGTAGGTTTTTTCAAACAAACACTGTAGACTGTGGCCCACGCAGGACTTTCAACTCGACCTGCTGATTGTCCTGATCAACACTCACCAGGAGTGCTCCATGTCTTCCGGAATCCTGACTCAGGTCCCTGGTTTGCAAAGTCTTCTGGATCAGTGTCAGCGGCGTGTACGGCTGCACTCCACCACCCGCGGACTTGCGGAAACCTGCATCATTCTCTGCACAGGTCTGCTTCTTGCCTGCCTGCTCGACTATCTGTTCGTCCTGCCCGGGGTTGCCCGCTGCACTCTGCTCGCCGCAGTACTGCTCAGCACAACCGCCGTTGCCTGGCTCCGACTTGCACGGCCTCTGCTGGGACAGTTTCCTCCGGAAGAACTGGGTGCAGCGGTTGACCTGCGATTTCCCGATCTTCAGGAATCGCTTGCGACCTTGATCTCCATTCATCGGTCGCCGCAGACGATGTCTGACGCCGGTTCCGCGGTCATGCAACAGCGACTGCAGCAGCACGTGTCGCAGCGTGTTCAGGCAATTCGCCCTCACGAAGTAGTCAACTCTCAGCCTGTCATTCGCCGCGCCACCTTCGCTGCCGTCATGCTCCTGCTCACACTCATCCCCTTCCTCATCTGGCCCGACTCCTCGCAACTGCTCCTGCAGCGCCTGCTGTCTCCCTTCGCCAATCTCGCTGCCCCCACCAACCTCTACTTCGATGTGCAGCCTGGTGATCACGTCGCGGCCACCGGCAGCAGCATCCCCTTCGCTGCTCGACCGCTCTGGCGCAACCGCCAGAACGGCTCGCGGCCACAGTCCGTCGAACTGGAAATGCAGGCCGCCGACGGACATCTCGAACACCTCCCCATGTTCTGGGATGAATCCTCCGGCACCTTCACAGCAACGCTCGTCCAGGCCTCCCAGTCACTCAAGTATCGCATCACCGGTGCAGGTGCCGCCTCCGCATGGTATCAGCTCATCGTTGCCGATCCCCCACGAATACTCACAGCCACCCTCCAGGAAACACCGCCGGCATGGACCAATCGGCCCGTGCAGGTCGTCGATGGCGTCGTCGGAGAGATCACCGTCTTCGAACGCAGTGATATCCGAATTCAGCTGGGCTTCAGCAAACCCGTCCAGCAACTGCAGCTCGAATGGATCGACTGGGAACCCCTGCTGTCAGCACCCGCCGCTGCACCCGCTGGCAGTCCAGATGTGTCTGCCGCTCCCGCCCCTCCGGCCGCCAACACCACCGCCCCCGGTCAGCTCCCTGAAGAACTCGCAGCGGCCGCCGCGGGGGCTGCCATGGCAGGTGCTCCGGAAACATCCCCGACTGCTGCTGCCAGGACCAGCCCAACGGACCCCAAACCAGTCCTCCCCGAAATCGCATTCACCCCCGACCGACTCACTGCACTGCTCCGCTTCACTGCCCTCGGCAGTGGCCGCTTTCGCTTCCATGCCGCCGACGAATACGGACTGACCAACAGCAGTGAACCTGATCGAAGGCTCATTGTCACCCCCGATGCCCCGCCAGTACTCACAGTCACTGGTCTCACCGACGGACTGGAAGTTCGCCCCGATGACATCGTCCCACTCAACTGCCTCGTGACCGATGATGTCGGCGTGGGACTGCTCGAACTGCACGTTCGCAGGAACCAGGATGCGGTCCGAGTCATTCCGGCGGTGCCGCTGGATCACGGTTCACAGGAAGTCACCCACGAATTCCGCGTGGATCTGCAGACGCTGGGCGTGAAGCAGGATGACACCGTTGAATTTCGCGTACGAGCCGCAGATGAACGGCAAATTCCCGGGCCCCAGGTGGTCTGGAAGGGCCCGTGGTCCATTCGCATTCGCGACAACGCCGCGGCACTCGGACAACAGGCCCTGAAACAGGCCGACCAGCAGCTCATCGATTCCCTCAGAGCCATGTCCGAACAGCTTGGCAAAGACGCCACCACCGCCGCTCAACTCCGTGATCAGGCCGCCCGCGACTGGAACGAAAATGCTCGCCAGGAAGCCCGTGGTCTCAGCGAAAAGGACCAGACTCAGGGCAACGAACTCCAGAAACTTGCCGAACAAACCGGCGAACACCCGCTCATGCAAAAACAGGCCGCAAAACTTGCGGAACTCGCCCAGAACGTGCGTCAAAACGTCCCCGAACTGCTCGACCAGGCCACGGCCGCCGAACGCGATCCCGCCGTCCAGAATCTCCAGCAGGCCTCAAACGAACTCAATCGCAGCCGCGATGAACTCAACCGCACCATCGAAGAAATCCAGCGCGCCGCACAACTTGAACAGGATCTTGCTGACCTCAATCGACTCGCACTCGATGCCGAAAAACTCGCGGATGACTCCGAAAAATTCCAGCAGCAGCGAAAGGCCGGACCAGAAGCCGGACAACAACCCGAAGAATTCAACCAGCAGCTCGCTCAGGAACGCCAGCGACTGCAGCAAAAACAACAGGAAGTCAGTGGCGATCTTAACAATCTCCTCCAGCGCAAACAGGAACTGCTCCAGGCCGCACGCGAAGCCCAGCTCGACCGCGCCGCCGAAGCCGCCAGACAACTCCAGGATCTCGCCAGCCGACAACAGAAACTCGCCGAAGGAGTCAACGAAGAAGCCAAAGATGCTGCCCGCGATGCTCAGGAAATCGCTAAACAGCTGCAACAGGCACGCAACGACGCCGAACAACTCGGACGCGAAATCGAACAACAGGATAAATCCGTCCCCAAACCCGCCGTTCAACCCCTCGATGATGCCCTGCGCGAACTTCGGCAGGGAAACCTCGAACAACCCCGACAAAATATCGAAGACGTCAGCCAGCAACTCGAAAATGCCGCACAACAATTGGCAAAGCCACAACAGCCAAAATCGGCTGATAATCCCGCTAACGCTGACCCCGGCAAACCTTCAGATGCAGCCAATCCCGCTGATCCAGCCCGGCCAGCCGAACAAGCTGACCCCAATCAGCCCGCTGACCCCGCACCACTCGATGAAGCCGCAAAAGCTACGCAGGCTGCCGCACAGCAAAAACTCAATGAACAAAACGCCAAACGACAGGAACTCGCACAAAAAGCCGGACAACTCGAAGAACGACTCAACCAGTTGAATGAACAGGTCCGGGAACTCGCCGAAAACCGCGGAGCTCAGCCGCAACAAGGCGAATCGCAACAAGGCGAACCACAGCAAGGCCAGCCGCAGCAGGGCCAACCGCAACAAGGCCAACCGCAGCAGGGCGAACCACAGCAAGGCCAGCCGCAGCAGGGCGAACCGCAACAGGGCCAACCGCAACAGGGCGAACCACAGCAAGGCCAGCCGCAGCCGGGCGAACCACAGCAAGGCGAACCACAACAGGGCCAACCGCAACAGGGCCAACCGCAACAGGGCGAACCACAG
>JBJTOP010000206.1:0-51617 GCA_046074645.1 Planctomycetaceae bacterium
CCGCTTCCGGCGGCAACGGTTCGATTTCTCTCTACGCCGGCAACAACATCACCATGGGCGCATCAGGATCTATCACTGCCGCCGGTTCCGGTGCAATTCTGCTTCGCGCCAGCACCAACCACGCGGGTGGTACGGCGGCCAATGGTTACAACAGCCCGCTTGCCGAAGCCTCCAGCAACGGCATCGTGAGCATGAACACCTCGGCCAGCATCACTTCAGCAACCGGCGATATTACCATTCGTGGCGACGGTGATATCTCGATCAGCACGATCACCAGTACATCCGGAAATGTTACAATCAGTGCGGACGATGATGGCGTGACCACAATGTCGGATGGTGGTGGGGCCATTATTGATGTGTTGAGCACTGAAGCGGCAAATATCACCAGCGGCGGGACTTCACTGCTGACATTGTCCTCCGGATCCGGCATCGGTGTGAGCGATGACATCGACACGACCGTTGTCAATCTCACCGCATCCACCCGAACAACCACCGGCAGCGGCAACATTGTGATTCAGGAAACAAGCGGCCTGGTGATCGCGGCTGGTGGTGTTTCGACCGGTGCAGCAAACGGCAGCATCGACATCCGGACCGACGCCGGCAGCTTCACAATCAGCGGTGCAATCTCAGCTCATGGCACCGGAAACGTGACACTGCTGTCCACAAACGGCCTGATGACGGTAAATGCAGCAGTCAGCTCCGGCAGCGGAAATCTGAGCCTGACCGGTGGCACCGGAGTCACACATAATGCCGCGGGTGATCTGACAACGACGTCCACCGGTACGATTTCGGTGGCCGCAACCACTGGAGACGTCAGCATGGCAGACGGAACCGTCTACAGCACGGGTTCAGGAACTGTGACCGTGACGGCTGCCACAAACGTGCAAATTGGTGCAATCACGACCACCAGCAGTGCCATTGGCGTGACTGCGACCGCCGGTACCATTACTGACAATCTGACATCAGCCGAGTCCGCGAATCTGACCAGTTCTGGTACCGCAACACTCACCGCCGCACTTGGCATCGGCTCGTCCGGAACAGGTGACATCGACACCAACATCGGTACGCTGGATGCCTCGGTAACCGGAACCGGCAGCCTGTTTCTCCAGGAAGCCGACGCAATCATCCTCCTCGACGTGGACACCGTGAGCGGTGCGATCACGATCTCCGCCGGTGGGACCATCACGGCAACCGACGTTGTCTCCACGGGTGATCTGGACGCGAACGACATCTCGCTGACGGCAACCACAGGAAATATCGTGGTTGGTGTGGTCGCAGCCGGTACAACAGCGGCAGATGTGCTTCTCAGCGCAGCGGCCGGAAACATCGAAGAATCTGGAACGACAGATATCGATGCAGATATCGTTGGTCAGTCAATTGAACTGATCGCCAGCACCGGGATCGGTAATTCCGCCCAGATTGAAGTCAACGGTGTGCTGATTGCCGCCGTCACCGCCACCGGCGATATCACGATTCAGGACACCACCGGTGGGCTGGAAGTCAATACATTGGACGTGAATGGAGACACCAGCTCAACTCCAGGTGTTCGCATCACCGGTGGGTCCGCTTCCGATACTATTACAATCCGCACCAGCAGTCCGCTGACGATCACCAGCGCCGTGTCCAACGTTGGTGGCGGTGACATTATCCTGGCAGCTGAAGGGACAGCGACTGCTGATAATCTTGCGATCAACGCCGCTGTGTCCGCTTCCGGCGGCAACGGTTCGATTTCTCTCTACGCCGGCAACAACATCACCATGGGCGCATCAGGATCTATCACTGCCGCCGGTTCCGGTGCAATTCTGCTTCGCGCCAGCACCAACTACGCCGGTGGTACGGCGGCGAATGGTTACAACAGCCCGCTTTCCGAAGCCTCCAGCAACGGCATCGTGAGCATGAACACGTCGGCCAGTATCACGTCAGCAACCGGCGATATTACCATTCGTGGCGACGGTGATATCTCGATCAGCACGATCACCAGTACATCCGGAAACATCACAATCAGTGCGGACGATAATGGCGTGACTACAATGTCTGATGGTGGTGGGGCCATCATTGATGCACTGAGCGGCGAAGCAGCCGCCAATATCACCAGCGGCGGCACTTCACTGCTGAAGTTGTCCGCAGGATCAGGCATCGGTGGTGCCGGTGTCGCCGACATTAATACCCAGCTGATCCAGCTCGAGGCTACAAACACCGTCAGTGGGGTGATTGCAGTCACGGAGATCAGCAGCGGCACGCCTGATCTTGGGCTGCTGACCATTTCAAACGGCAATCGCGGAGTAATTCTCACGGCCGTTTCCGGGGCACTCACCGATGCCAACGGGGCCGCACTGAATATCACAGCCGGCGATCTGACACTGATCGCAGCTACGGGTATCGGCGGCGCCGATGCTCTCGAAACTCAGATCACAACGCTGACTGCTGACAACACAGCCACAGGAAATATCGAGATTAACGAAGTCGCCGGCAGTGATCTCACGCTGCTGCGAGTGCGGCAGACGAATGCTGCTGGAAGCGGAAATATCATCATCTCCACCACAGACGCTCTGCTGCGAGTCTCTGCGACGGGGTTTGGTGTGCATTCAGCGGGCACAGGCAACATTCAGCTGACAGCCGCTGGTGCGGTGTCCGATGCAGCCATCTTCAGCAATGTTTCCAGCAATAGTGGCAACATCAGTATAACGGCCGGACGCGACATTCTGCTGGGTGAAGGCAGCAGCCTTGCGGGTGGTTCGGGGACACGTGGCGTCGCCATCAGCGCTGCTGGTCCCGCCGCTGTGCTCGCGGCCGGTGGTGCGGCCGCAGGCAACACTGTGCTTTCCGTTCGCAGTGCCGGAGGCTTTGTCGCAGGACAGGAAATGCAGCTGGTGGATGGACTCGTGTCTGAACGAGCAGTCGTGGCTTCGGTGGATCTCGCCGCCCGCACAATTACGCTCACCAGTCCTCTGCTCGGGAGTTACTCATCCTCTGCTCAGGTGCTGACACGCCGCGCGGCCGCAACGCTCACCAGCGATGCTGTCGCCACCACGACGACTCTGGCTGTCAGCGACACCGCTCTGTTCGCAGCGGGGACGCGAATTGACATCGAAGTCGGGGGCACGATCCAGACCGGTGTTGTGGCGACGGTTGACTCGGGTGCCGGAACAATCAGCCTGACTCAGCCACTCACCTTCGCCGCCACCAGCGGTGCTCGCATCTTCGCCGCCCGCGATCAAACGATTGCTCTGAGTGCCAACCGCAATCTGCTGGCCGCAGACGGTACTCTGCTGACCACCGATAATCTTCGCAGCGGCAGCTACAGCGACCTGCGTGGTGACACGATCGCTGTTGTCGTCGATGCAGACAATAATGCTTCCCGCGAAGATCGCAACGGCGACACCAATCTGACCATTGCTGACTATATCGGTGCCGGTGGTATTCAGGACGGTGTGCTGCTTCTTGGAGCAGACTCGCGCCTGCGGACCGATGGCGGCGTGGCGTCCGGCTTCGCCAATCGACCCGTGATTTCCGATACTCTGGTCGCCACAAATACCGCCTTCTTCACCGACTTTGCTGATCCACGCATCGCCGCCATCGGGGCTGTGGGTCCGGGGCTGCAGTACGGCGTGAGCTTCAGCCTTGTACTTCCGTCACCCGGGGAAGAGAACGTACGTGTCGATATCGACTGGCGCGACCCCAACGTCGGCCCCAGCGGGCCACGCATTGATTCACAGTACCTGAATTTCAGCGACGGCGTTTCGTCTTCACTGGTGAGGCATGGATACCACCTGAATGACTTCGTGAATTTCTTTATCATTGAGAAGAATCCACTCTTCCTCGACTTCGCGGTTTCCCATCACGAAACAATCAGCCTGACGGCAGACGCCGGCGTGCAGGGTACCCGTTCTGCACTCCCATGGGTATCAGGGAGTGGCCTCACTGAAGTCTCGCTGACTGGCAACCTGTCAACCACAGACAACCGCGGCACCACTGTGGCTGGGCCGTTCCCGATCGAGCCGGCCGGCGTTGATCGCACGCTCCCGTGGGTCGCCGACGATACCCTCTCACAAACCGACTACCTTTTCGAAGGTGGTATCATCCGCCTCAACCTGCCAGCCCCGCCGTTCATGCGTGAAGAAGAACCGTCACCCTTCGTCTCGGGAGAACTGGAACCGCTGCAGATGCGTGAAGTCTTCCTGCGGCAGCTCACACAGCCGGAAAATCGTCTCGACGAAGATCTGCCGCTCGAACAGCCTTCATCGGTGTCGGAAGACATTTACCAACTGCGTAAACGAGGTGACAGTGGTGAGTATCAGGTGGAGAAGGAGGACATCGAATCCGGTGAACGTCTGCTGCACCCGCAGCTGCTCAGGAAATGGGTGGCCGACGAGGACGTTTCCACTGGCACAGGCTATGAGCTCTGGCTGATCACCCGCAAAAAGACGGCCAGTGGCGGCGAGATCGTTGTCGAACGCCAGCTGCTGCAGTTCGACGTGCGGGATCAGCGTCCGTTCCCGTCAGCGGAGGACGCAGAATCGCTCGCACCCGCAGAACTGCGGCTGGAACCTGCAGAACCAGCGGCACAGCCCGGGGCCAATCCACCGGCCGCGAATGGTGCTGCTCTCGATCAGCCAGCGGCGGCCGGCGCTGTCGCAGAACCGCTCAACGCGGCAGTTGAAAGCAATTCGAGTGCAGATGAATCATCAGACGCTGAAGAACCACAGCAGCCCGCACCGTTGGCCACTTCTGCTATCGCAGGACTGGTCGTCAGTCAGGCACTGCGAAACCGTATTTCTCAGACAGCCAGCACTGCTGCACTGAAAGTCGCCCGCTCCCTGCGAAATCACCGCCGAGTCTGATCGAATTTGTACGAAGTTTCCCGGAAAATTACTTTCGCGAGGATTTTCTCTGGGCTGTTCCCCTGTTTTTTGTACAGTGAAGTTGGCAGAGGGCTCTTTTGATTTCACTCTCACTCTCAGTGGTGCGGTGTTATGAACGGAAACGACAAATCTGACAGCAGGGAACAGCCAGCCAGAAATCCGCATCAGCGGAAAGTCTTCGCCACCATGCGCCCGGATCCGTGGTCCGAGGCCGAATCCTTCGCGCCGATGACTCCGCCACCCGCAGCGCCCGCAACACCTTCTCACAATCCGCCCCGAAAACCTGCTGCAGCCAATTCCACGCTGCAACCGCCGGGACTTGTTTCCCCTGCGACCGCCCAGTTTCCCCTTCCGAACCAGAAGGCCGAACCCCCAAACTCCCCCCCTGGCCCCGCCGCAAAGAACCCCGCCAGTCCTTCCCTCCCTTCAGCCCGTGACACCGGCACGCCCAATTCCTCAAACCCACACTCCGACACGCTGGCCTACGCCGCCTCCATCTCGGCAGACCCCGAGGACCGTGCCGAAAATCACGCTGCCAGCTCCGAACGCCCCTCGTCGGCCGATTCCGGGAACACGGGGTCCAGACCACCAGGCCTCGATTCCAGCGCCCCCGTACACGCGCGCTCCGCCATCTCTTCGTGGGTCGGCCAGGCCGGCAGTCTGCAAATCAGAAAATGCCTCGTCGGCGGAGAAATCTCCGGTGTTCAGCAGCGGGTTCTTACCGAACAGTCCCCCGACGCCCAGTCCGGCCACCGATCCGAATACGCCATCCAGAACCGGCTCGGCAAAGGCGGCATGGGCAACGTCTATCGGGCTCAACAGACATCACTCAACCGACCGCTGGCCGTCAAGGCTCTCCACAGTGATCTTTCAAATCCGCAAACCGTTCAACGCATGTTTGTTGCGGAAGCACTGATCACCGCCGGACTTGTCCACCCCAACATCGTGCCTCTGCACGACCTGGCTATGGACGAACATGGTCGCCTGTTCTACTCCATGAAACTCGTCTCCGGCCCGAACTGGCAGAAGGTCATGCCGGAACGCACGCTGGAACAGAACCTCGATATCCTGCTCCGCGTTTGCGATGCGGTCGCCTACGCCCATTCGCGTGGCGTCATCAACCGCGATCTCAAGCCGGAAAATGTGGTCGTGGGTGAATACGGCGAAGTGATCGTGCTGGACTGGGGTATCGCTGTGAACAGACCACAGTTCGCAAACCCCGGCCAGGCACTCACTCTCCCCTCCGGTTTCACTGCCGTCGATCTCGGCCCCGCCGGAACTCCTGCCTATATGGCTCCGGAATTCACCCTGCAATCCACCGATCGCGTCTGTCCTCAATCCGACGTCTATCTGCTCGGTGCAATGCTCTTCGAACTCCTCGAAGGTCAGCCGCCCCACCTGCTTAAAGAACTCAGCCACATTACTGATCCGGAAACGCTCGGCTCTGCCGTCTTTGACGCTGCCTGCCGCAACCACATTGAAACCGACGTTCGCTACTCGGGGGAACTCATGCAAATCGCTCTCAAAGCCATGGAAACTCACCCCGAAGATCGCTATCGCACCGTCACCGACTTTCAGGATGCCATTCGCCAGTACCGCATCACCGGCCGCGCCGAAGAACTGCTCATGGAAGCCAAACTCAAACACCTCGATCGCTACGACGAATATCAGCAGTCCGTCGCTCTGTTCGCCAACGCCATCCAGAACTGGCCCGACAATCCCCGCGCTGCCGCTGGCGACGCAGAAGCCCGTGAAGCCTTCGCCAGCCTCGCCCTCAAACGCGGTGACTTCGATCTCGGTCTCGAAGTCGTCGCCAGCCGCCGCGAACCACAACTCGTCGCACTCCGCAAAAAACTCGGCCGCAATCTGCTCCAGCGGAAAATCATCCGCGGCACATGGCTGCTGTTTGGTGGACTGGCTGCGATTTTCATCGCACTGTCTGTCATCTACGGTCTGGATGCCCGAACCCAGCGGGCTGCCGCCGATGAATCTCGTCTCGCCTTGAAGGACCTGTCGGAAAAGAAAAAGAAACTACAGGAGTCGGCCGACTCACTGGAGGAGTCGGCCGCCTCACTGGCAACAGCAAACAGCGAACTCGAGCAAAAACAACTTCAATCAGAGGCCAAATACAAAGACTCCGAAGCCAAATACAAGGATCTTCAGATCCAGCAGGACGGACTGCGGGTGGAAAATGAAAAACTGACGACCGACGCCAACAAGCAAAAGCGCATCGCAGATGAAGCCGCGGAAAAAGCAAGGTTGGCGAAAAGTGATACCGAAAAAGCCCTCGCTCAGGCGAGCGCCGCCAACCAGGCAGCGGAGGCCGCTCTGAAAAAAGCCAACCAACAGGCAGTTGCCATCGGCAAACAAAAAATAGAGTCGCTCCAGGAACTCCGCGAGTGGCAAAGCATTGTTGATGTGGCCACCACAATCCTCGACGAACTCAGCAATAACCCCGAGTTCTCAGACGCTGAGCGAAAAACTATCCAGTCTCAACTGAATGAAGCCCGCCGCAGGGCCAGCCGACCAACCGGTAACCTGCGTCGCGAAATCCCCGCCGCCGCAGACAGCGTCACACTCGCTGCCATCAGCGATAATCAGCAAATTGTCGCATCCATCGTCACAGATGCTCGCAACGGTCGTCGCCTGAGACTTATTCATTCAGACTTCCTCACCGCAGAACAACCACAACAGCAGATCCAGTTCCTGAATCTGCCCGCACAGACCCAATCCGGCCAACTTGCCGTCTCTCCAACCGGCCGCTTTATCTGCCTGCTCACCGATAACGGAGCTCTGCTCTGGTCCCGCAGTAACTCCGGTGTCTACAGCGAAATCGGCCTGCCCGATCTGCAGCCCTCAGAGGCAAAGTTCAAGCTCGGGTTCTGCTCGTTCAACGCCAACGAAAACTGCCTGTTCCTTGTTGGTGGAGATAAACGAAGCTCCATCAGAATACTCGATCTGCAGTCCTCCGAACCCAAATCTCTGCTCCAGCCATCACAGACACTCTTTCGCAGCCCCGAAGACAGCCACATCTGCACCGAATTTGTCGTCGCTCAGGACGGCAACGGAATTCTGCACTTTTCCAAACACGAAAGCCGCAGTGACTCCAAATGTCGCTTCTTCCCCATCGAATGGAAAGAAGGTGTTCCCACACTGCCGGAAAACGCTGATTCCGTCCCCGCCTTCGAAGTTGCGAACCTCCCCGGCCTCCCACTTGCCAATTCCGATATCTCCCTCCTGCAGCTCACCCCGAAAGGCAATCTTCTGATCGGCCTCGAAAACAGAAATCGCGACCGAAATGTTCTGGGCATTCTCGCCGCAGTCCCCCGAACCGCTCAGAGTGGCACCGGATTCCCATTTGCCGTGCTGGACGGCGACCCCGCCATTCGCTGGTTTCAATCCCGCGAGCCTCAGCTGCCCGCTATGATTCGTGTCTCGGAAGACGAACGCACCATCGTCGCAGCACACAATCGAAAACGCGATAACCTTGAAGTCTGGGATGCATCCGGAACCACCATCGTTCAGGCAGTTATCAAGGGCATCGAATCACAGGCCACAGGCACCAATAACGCGGGTTCCGTCGGGACCCTCCTCGCCGGCCAGTCCCTGCAAATTCGTGCCTTGGGAATTCCCGATGACGAATCCAGTAACTTCTTCACCCTCGACGATAAATCGCTCTGCCGCTGGAACCTGAATACCTGGCACGAACTCACCGATTCTGCATCCAAAGTTGTCAAGTCATTCCAGCAGCAAAAGCCGCCGGCCGCGCCTAATGCCGGCAGATTGCCCCCGGGCATCCGTCGCTCACCTCTCTCCGCAGCACTCCCCAACCACCGCATCAACTCGCTCGGCGACGCGATACTCACCAAATTCCCGCTTCAACCACAGGATGCCGCGGCCTCAGGTCAGCAGGAAATCTCCGCAAGGCCCGCCACGCGGTTGTATTCCGCCGAATTCAACGCCGATGGCTCAAGAGTTCTCGTAGGCACCGGGGAACTGGACGCGCGAGTGCTCGACGCCGCCACCCTCAAACCACTCGAAAACATCAGCAATCGCCCGGATCCGCTGGCAGGAGATGCTCAAACCGGTGGAGCCCGCAACGAATTTCAGGAAGGTCACAAATCAAACATCGTCTCCCTCAAATTCCTTCCTCCCAACGGTGATCTGCTTCTGACCTCCGAAAACCTCGGCGTCATCTCCGTATGGGATACTCTCGCCGACGCCGATGGCATCGGTCGCGAAGAATCCCGACTCCTCACCAACCTCGGCACCGGTGCCTTCACAGTCTCCGCAGACGGCAGCCTCGTCCTCGCCGGCGGCGCAACGCTGGAACCCGTCGAAAACTCCGAGCCCCGCCTGCTTTACGAAGCACTGCTCTGGAATACCGCGGATCTTCGCACCTCCGTCGCCCCGGCGCCCGCCAGACGACTGCAGGTCGATCAGCCCCAAATGATCGAACGCTTCAGAAAACTGGGCATCGAACCTGCCTTCCAGATCACTTCCACAGCCATCTCCCGAGATAACAAGTTCGGTGCTGCCGGCGGACGACGCGGTGAACTCGTGATCTGGTCGCTGGCAGACGGCAGCGTCCACGCTGTCGCCCGAGCACATAATGGCGACCAGGTAGCCGCTGCAGTTTTCCAGGCCGACGGACTCCTGATAACGGCCGGTTACGATGGTCGCGTCATTCGCTGGACAGTTGACGAAGCCACCGCGACTCTTAACGGGCAGACGCTCTACACGGGCCAGCAGATTCTTCAAATGGAAGCCTCCGCAGATTTGTCGCGACTCGCCATCGCAGACCTCAGTCCTCTCAGAGAAACTGTACCCGGCAAACAAGCGGGCCCGCGAGTCGGCCGCCCTTCAGTTCTCCAGATTCGCGTTCTTGACGCCGACGGCACTGTCCTCAAAACAATCCGTGAAACACGCGTGCTGCCAGGCACCTCCGATATCCGGATTCCGTTCGAAACCGGCCTCGCATGGTCCCCCGATGGGTCCCGACTGCTGCTTGTGCAGGAAGGAAAACTGTCCGTGGTTAATGCGGCAGACTGGTCGGCGGAACGCACGCTGGCCGTTACAGGCTCCGCAGCAGGTTCCGCCAGGAAACCGATTCGTGCCGCATTCAGTCCCGCCACCGCTGATGGCAGCCTCGTCGCGACTCTCGGTGAACGTCAGGCCCACCTCTGGGATCTCGCAAAATCCACTCACCTCGCCGAATTCCGCACCCACCACAGTGCCAGACTCACAGCCTCATGGTCTTCTGACGGCAAGCTGATGCTCACGGCAAGCGACGCCGTTCGCCTGTTTAACTCCGCTGACGATTCCCCCAATCGCGGAGTCACACTGCAGCGAATTGCCGCTGAAATTAATTCCACGCCGCTGGAAGTCGCCCGCTTCAGCCCCGCACCAGATGATCTGAGATACATCAGTATCAATCAGGCTGGTGAAGCCGAGATTCAGAGCTGCAGCGCCGCTGGCAACGTCTCCGGTGTAAGTGTTAAGTTCCCCGCACCCACGAAATCTGAACTGCCCGGATGGGCCAGCGACCTCAATCTGAATCGCTTCCTTTCCAGCGCCCGCTGGAGTCACGATGGACAACTTGTGGTCCTCATCAGAAATGGAATCCTCTCCTGCTGGAAGACTGCAGGTGATCAAACATCCGCTGCTCCTCTTGAACTCCCAACTGGCATCGATGGTCGATTCAATGACGCAGTCTTCTCACCCGATGCTCAAGTGCTTGCAGCCGCAGGCCTCGCTAATGTTGAGTCAGAAGGACAGGTGCGGCCGATCGTCAGCTTCTGGAAACGAACCGCTGACGGCGTCTTTAAGCCAGCCGCACTGCTCGTCGATGCCGATGGACGCCACAGTACCGGCAACGCAACCGGACTCTTAGGGGGCATCATTGCACTCGCCCTCGACCTGCCGGGAGATCGCATTCTCACTGGGGGCGCTGGCGGAGAAATTCATCAGTGGACAATCACCGTTCCCGATCCTCCGGCTGATCCACAGGCCGAACTGCCCCGAGCTGTCTGGGCCTTCGAAAAGAAGAAATCTGACGATAATTCACCCCACACCGCCCCCCTGATCACACTCCAGTTCGCCCCCGACGGTCGACTGCTCTCAGCAGACCGCGACGGCAACCTGTTCATCTGGCCCGCAGACTAACCACAGCCTGCCCGCCCCAGCCTCGCCAACCGCCGCAACTACTGGTCTCACGCAAATGAAGGACAGCTCGTTCAGATTTCCCGCGTTTCATCTTTGCGAACCGGCGTTCAATGCCCCAAAGGTGCAAGGCTCAGTGATACATGCAAACCGGTACCAGTCACGGATCCCCGTCCCGCTGCTTCATCGGTCCCACACGTCCCATACGTCCCATTACATCCCAACGGGCCCGAAGTTCGTGCCAGGTTCGTTACCGGCTGTTTGACAGCGGCCATATTCCGGGGCCGACGGACTGGAAGTCCGTCGTACCGCAGAGTCAGGCGAGCGAGCGTGGTGCATGGCACGACAGCATCCTGTAATGTCCGGCCACTGGCCTTGATCGCCCACCGGCCAATTCTGCCGATTGTCTGCTCCACCTCACTGCCGTTAAAACTTCACTGACTGACACCTCCGCTACGCTGTGCACGGCTGTCACGATGCAATTCGGGATTTCTTCCTGCGATGACTCATCCTGGTGACGATCCTGCCGAATAAATCGAGCAGTGTTCAGGTACCGTTTTTAAGGAGGATACCCAAATGACCAGGATGGTCGACTTTCGGAAAATGATGACAGCAGCGATGGCTGTGCTTGCCCTGCTGCTGGTCTCAGGCACTGCCAGTGTGCAGGCTCAGGACAAGGGAGCACCGCCGTGGGGCGAATTCCTGAGCCAGTTCAAGCGCGACAAGCTGCTGAAGAAACCCTACCACATGGAGCCTGCTGAAGGGGATCTTGCAGGTCCCAAGGGTCTGGCTTCAAAAATTCGCGCCCGGGAACTCGATGTCCCCAATCGAATTGCCGGTATTCGCTACCTCGCCAATCTCGACTGTGCCCAGTTCCCTGAAGCCAAAGCCATGCTTCTGGAAATGCTCAGCCCCGAAAAGGAACGCTGGGAAGAGGTCCGTTACGAAGCTGCACTCGGCCTGAAAAAGATGCTCTCCCGCAGCAACTGTTCCCGTGCGTCCGGAAATGGTCCCCGCAGCTCTGAAAAGAGCGACAGCATGTTCACAAAGCTCTCCGCGAAGAAGAAGGCCGAACAGGAAATGTGTCACTGCACGAACTGCTGTGACGCAGAAACCATGCAGACACTGGCAAAAACAGCCTACGAGATCAAGAGCAACGGATGCTGCTACGAGCCGTCTCTGCGAGTCCGCAAAATGGCCGTCGAAGCCATCTCAGTCTGCGGCATTCCATGTAACTTCGGCCCCTATCAGGCGGAAGAAGTTGCTCCCGCACCGGCTGGCGACGTGAAGCCAGTCCCCGAAGAAACGCCCCCGCCAGTCAAGGGGACCGAACAGGCTCCGGCACCCGCCGCCAAAGACGCCACACAGGCCGCTGCTGAACCAACTCCCATCTCCCGCCTTGAAAAGCTCTGCGTCGTCAATCTCGCTGCAGGTCGAGCTGTGCTCAGCAATCGCCAGATCAGTGCCGAGCATCAGGGAAGGCTGTACTTCTTCGCCTCCGAAGATGCCCGAAAGGCCTTCGTCGCCGCCCCGGAAAAATATGCCGTCGCTTTCGGTGGCTGTGATCCCGTGGAATGGGTGAAGTCAGGCCGCGCCGAAGTTGGCCGCTACCTCGTGCGTCACTCCGGTCGCAGCTTCATGTTCGCCAGCCGCGAAAACGTCGAAGCCTTCAAAGAGTCACCCGAACGCTTCATGCCCGCCACACCCGCCGCTCAGAATGTTGCGTCGGCACGCTGATCCGGAAGTTGTCACGCGATCCCAGTCCGTCCTCCCCGAACGACCGGCGTCAAAAAACGCCGGTCGTTTTGTTTTTGCCGCACATTCCCTGAATTCGGGCTGCAGACGCTCGAAAACAGCAAACTCTCCGACC
The DNA here is from genome assembly GCA_046074645.1 of Planctomycetaceae bacterium. GTDB lineage: Bacteria > Planctomycetota > Planctomycetia > Planctomycetales > Planctomycetaceae > SXXK01. Next base: position 12,895 of record JBJTOP010000206.1, read on the forward strand.
GGGCGAGCCTTTTCTGTGAACAGCGGCAGAAACTGCCGAATCTCTCCCTGTCGGCTCGTATTTGCCCGGCGGCATCCTGCCAATGGGGTTTAAGAAATGGGATTTTGCGGAGTGCATGATATGAAGCGAATGACACTTGCCATGGTTGTGGCGCTGCTGGCCCCCTGCATGTTCCCCGAGACGATGGCGGGTGAAGGTTGTGGGAATACAACGAAGGCCTGCGGCGAATGTGGAAAAACGACAACTACGCCCTGTGCAGAAAAAGCCTGCTGCAACCCCTGCGAAAAGCCGGGCATCGTGGAGTGCTGGGACTGTACCTTCGAAGAAGGCACCGACGTTGATTCGCTCACACCTGCAGCCCAGTCAAAGGTACTCAGGGAAGCCTCCCAGGCACGCATCGTCTATGAAGGCCCGGATAACGTCGGAGTTTGGCTCAATGGTCAGCGGATGTCTGCACTCGGAAAGAAACGCTCTTACCTGATTCCTCTGCCCTCAGCCGATGCCTCATACACTTACGAAATCAAAGTTGATGCCGTGCTGAACAGCAAAAAATATTTCCGTCGCATCAAAATTGAATCCCTCAAAGCCGGGGCAATTCTCGTCTGTCGAGTCGAAGCAGCGGAAGGTGAAGAAGTCCGGCTTGACGCACAGATCGTGCCCACAATCCAGCCCTGATCCAGGGCAAATAATCGCCCGATCCAGGCCTCTGACCGCCAGCATTTCTGCTGGCGGTTTTATTTTTTTGACGCCCGTGGAGTTGTTGCGGCCGGGTCCGCCTGACTAAGCTACCGACAGTAGCGTTCCAGCAGGACATGCGACCACAAGGCAGACCCCATGAACAGCGCAGCCGGAGAACAACCTTCCGGATCGTCACAGCGATGGCTTCACGGTGGGGGACCGCGACAACACCCCGAACTCTCAGCCCTCCTCGCTCAAATCCTCGAATCCTCCCAGGAAACCACGCCGTCAGCAGTTGATCACCCCAGCCTGCCACTGCTGCAGCAGGTGGCCAACCGCTACCCGGACACCGAAATCTCACTGCAGCCAATCACCACAGAACTCGTGCAGACAGTGGTCCCAGCCTTTCGTGGAATGCAGCCTGCCGATTACGCAACAATGATCCTGCAGGTCGCCCAGTCACTCTGGGATGATCCGGAAAGCCGTCGCAGACTCGGTGAATTCTGGGGCGGTCTGCAAAGGAGCATCCAGCGTGGGGGCTGATCCGCAAAAAGCAGCGCAGTTGATCAACGGCTGCCAGGGACTCGTCAGAACAATCGCCTGGCGAATTCACCAGCGGTTGCCAAAAACAGTCGATCTCGACGACCTGATTGGCTACGGCCAGGTGGGCCTCGCAGAGGCTGCACGCGACTTTGACGAACGCAAAGGACATCAGTTCGTCACGTACGCCTGGTACAGAGTCCGCGGTGCCATCCTCGACGGACTCTCACGAATGACCTGGTTCAGCCCCGCAGATTATCACAGCGGACGCTATGAAGCCGCTGCCAACGCTGTCCTCACCAGCGAACTCAGCAATGCCGACGGGACACAGCAAGTCGACTGGTTCACTCGCACCTCCCGTTCGCTCGGAGCCGCGTTTGTGCTGACGGCCTTCTCCGGCACAATGGGGGAACCGGGGGAGCCCGCCATCGAAGATCCCCGCTCACCTCTCGAATCCAACGAACTGCAGACCTCCGTTCGCAAAGCCATCGCTGCTCTCCCGGACGCCGAACGAAGCATGATCGAAGGCGTGTATTTCGAAGGACTGACGATCACGCAGGCTGGGGAACGCCAGCACATCGATAAATCGTGGGCCAGTCGTCTGCACGGCAGGGCGCTCGAACTCCTTGCCACAAAACTCAGCGATAACTCGCCAAATTTCCATTAATTCGCAGCGCCTTCATTGTCCAGGGTAGATTCCCTGGTTAACATCCGTGGACATCGTTTCTTCCGTCACCGGGGTGATCAGAAACCAGACTTCGTCCTTCGTAGGTACACTTCCTATGACGCTTGAACTGGATCTTGACCAAATCCTTAGCCACACCCAGGATTCCTCCCCAGCCGGCACCGACCTCCGCAGCGACTCAAACCCCAACAACGCCTACCGCAAAATTCGCGATCTTCGCAACGCCGCCAGAGACCGTGAAAATCGCGATGATCGTGGTGACCCCCGCCGCAACGACGAACCCGCCGCCATCGAACTCTGGGATCAGGTCTGGGAACTCGGCACTGCATTTCTCGCCGACACCGCCAGAGACCTCGAAGTGGCCGCCTGCCTCATCGAAGCCTCGATCCGACTCGACGGCCCCGCCGGCTTCGCCCAAAGCCTCGATCTCACCACCGCCCTGATCCGTGACTTCTGGGGCAATCTGTTCCCCGCACCCGACGAGGATGGCATCGAAACCACACTCCGTCCCATTGCCCGTCTCAACGGCGACCCCATCTACTACCCACTCCAGCGGTTCCCCGTTACCGATCCCTCCTCAGCAACCCCCGTCGTCGTCTGGCAGGTGGAACAGGCCCAGCGTGTCGCCAAACTCCAGGCCGAAAAACCTGAAGAAGCCGAAAAACTCCTGGCGCGCGGTGCATTCTCCCTCGATGCCCTGCAACAAAGCATCAGAGAGTCCTCCGACGAATTCTACCAGACGCTCGCCAGCGATCTGAAAAACGCCACTGAATCGCTCAAAAAACTCGAAGACACCCTCGAAAGTACCGTCGAAGACGAATCGGCACTCCCCAATCTCTCCCGCTTTCGCGATGGACTCAAAGAAGCCTCCTCCGTCCTGCAGGGGCTCGTCGGCAACCGCCTCGAAGCCGCCGCCGCGGCCAGTGCCGCCGGATCTGCCCCCCAGAACCGCCCGTCCGCCGGTGCCACCAACAGCGCCGGCGGCTCCCAGGATCGCGGCCCCGCTGTCCCAGGTTCCATCTCTTCCCGCGACGATGCCCTTGCAGCCCTCGAACGCGTCGCCGAATGGTTCCAGCGAAATGAACCACAAAGTCTGATCCCCGCCGAAGTTCGCAAAGCCATCCGACGCGCTCGCATGACCCCGGAAGAACTCTACAAAGATCTCATCGAAGACGACACCGTTCTCAGAAGCCTGTTCCGCGACGTGGGCATCATCACCCGCGATCAGAACGACTAATACTCCCGCCGTTACTCTTTATCGCTTCCTGTCCCTTTAGAAAGGTGCTTAGCCATGGGAAAATCGTCGCTGCAGCACAAGCTTGACCGCGTTCGCAAGCCACGAGTGCACATCACGTACGACGTTGAAATCGGTGATGCCCGCGTTAAAAAAGAACTCCCCTTCGTCATGGGCGTCATGGGCGATTTCTCCGGAAATCCCACAAAAGCCCTCGATCCGCTCAGCAAACGCAAGTTCGTTAACATCGACCGTGATAACTTCAACGACGTCATGGCCAGCATCCGCCCCGAACTCAATCTCCGAGTCGCCAATACACTCCAGAACAACGGCACCGAACTCCCCGTCCAACTCAGCTTCCGCTCCATGGACGACTTCGACCCCGCCAACATCGTCAATCAGGTCCCCGCCCTCAGGGCACTCCTCGAATCCCGCAACAAAATCCGCGATCTGCTCACCACCATGGACCAGTCCGAAGGTCTCGAATCGCAGCTCGAACGCATCCTCAGTGACACCGACAAAATTCGTAGTCTCGCCGCCGACATGGGTACCGATGGCTCTGATCAGGGGGGTAAATAACTTATGAGCGCCGACAAACAAAGCCTCGCACAGGGGCAAACCACCGAACAATCCTTCAGTCTGCTCGACCAGATCACCTCCGCTATGCCCAAATCCGTTCAGCGGGATGAAAGCACCGGTATGATCAAAGCCCTCGTCGATGCCTGCATGCAGGGCACAGCCGTCTGGGATAAAAGCGCCACCAAAACGCTCCGAGCTGCCATCGCTACGCTCGACGCCCAGCTCTCCACTCAGCTGGCCGCAATCATGCACGACCCCCTGTTCCAGAAGCTCGAAGGCTCCTGGCGCGGTCTGCACCACCTCATCATGAACACAGAAACCAGCAAACAACTCAAACTTCGCGTCCTCAACATCTCCAAACGAGAACTCTTCAAAGACCTCGATAAAGCCGTCGAATTCGACCAAAGTCAGCTCTTCAAAAAGCTCTACGAAGACGAATTCGGAATGCCCGGTGGCGAACCCTTCGGTGCTCTCGTCGGTGACTACGAAATCACCTCCCACCCCGAAGATATCGACCTGCTCGAAAAAATCAGCGGCGTCTGCGCTGCCGCCCACTGCCCGTTCATCTCAGCCGCCTCACCCGAACTCTTCGGCCTCGAAGGCTGGAGCGACCTGTCACGCCCACGAGATCTCGAAAAGATCTTCATGAGCAAAAAATACACAAAGTGGAACTCCTTCCGCGATTCAGAAGATTCCCGCTACGTCTCCCTCGTCCTCCCTCGCGTGCTCGCTCGACTCCCCTACGGCGCCAACACCAAACCCGTTGAAGACTTCAGCTACGAAGAATTCAGCAGCTCAGGTGCTCAGTCCCACGACAGCTACTGCTGGATGAACGCCAGCTTCGTCATGGCGACCAATCTCACACGCGCCTTCGCTGAAACCAGCTGGTGCACCGCCATCCGCGGGATGGAAAACGGTGGTCGCGTCGAAGGACTCCCCGTTCACAACTTCATCAGCGACGACGGCGAAATCGACTCCAAATGCCCCACCGAAGTTGGCATCACCGATCGCCGCGAAGCCGAACTCAGCAAACAGGGCTTCCTTCCGCTCTGTCACTACAAAAATACCGATTACTCCGTCTTCTTCGGAGCCCAGACCTGCCAGCGACCAAAGGTCTACACCAACTCGGACGCAACGGCCAACGCCGCCATCTCCGCTCGCCTCCCCTACATCATGGCCGCCTCCCGCATCGCTCACTTCCTCAAATGCATCGCCCGCGACAAAATCGGGTCGTTCATGGAACGCAGTGATATGGAAGACTTCCTCAGAAAATGGATCTCCGAATACGTCCTGCTCGACCCCAAAGCCTCCGCCGAAATGAAGGCTCGCTACCCGCTCGCAGAGGCCGAAATCTCTGTCGAGGAAATCCCGGGCGCTCCAGGGTCCTACAACGCCGTCGCCATGCTGCGCCCCTGGCTCCAGATGGAAGAACTCACAACCTCGCTCCGCATGGTTGCAAAACTTCCAAAGAAAGCCTGATCCACGCGGCTGCCCGTTCCAGCTCAACCACACCGGGGGCACGCCCGCAGCCCCCGGTGTCTCCTTTTCTCTCCTCAAAGAGGATCCGGCCGTGCAGTCGGCTGCCAATCCAAATCCTGCCCCGGACTCCACCGGTGAAATCCTTCACGTCGGGGCCGTTCCCGCATCCACTCTCCTCGAACGCCTGCTCGATAACCCCATCGCCCACTCCTCCCAGCCATCAACTCAAGCCCCCCAATCCTCCGAACGCCCCACCCCCCTGCCCGCCCGACCCGCAGAACTGATCCTGCACCTGTTCCGGTCAACCCCCCGCACCACCTCCGAACTCCTCCTTGTCAAACAAAAACTCGCCGGCCTCATCGCCGAAATCGACCTGTCCCTCACCCGACAGGTGAACCAGATCCTCCACGAACCCCGCTTCCAGCAACTGGAAAGCTCCTGGCGCGGCCTGCACTACCTCTGGGACATCCGCCGCCAAATGCTCGGCGAAACCGGGGCGTCATCAGAAGCTCCAGGGATCCTGATCCGAGTACTCTCGGTGCGCAAATCCGAACTCCTTCGCGACTTCAACGGCGCTGCCGAATTCGATCAGTCACAGATCTTTCGGAAAGTCTACGAAGAGGAATTTGGAACGGCCGGCGGTCTCCCCTACGGACTGCTCATCTCTGATCTCGAATTCACCAACCATCCCGACGATCTGGATCTGCTCGCCGCACTTTCCGGAGTCGCCGCAGCGTCCTTCGCACCTCTGATTGCTTCCGCGTCACCCGCCCTCCTCGGCCTCGATGACTTTCGCTCGCTCGCCCAGCCAGTCAATCTCGCCCGCATCATCCGCTCCGACCGCTATATCCGCTGGCGCAGCCTCCGGCAGGACCCCGACACCCGATTCGTAGGTCTGACACTCCCCCGAGTCCTCCTGCGAAAACCCTGGGAAGACGATGGCAGTTCCCGCTTCGGTTTCCGCTTCCGCGAATCGGTCGAAGGCCCCGACAGATCCAGCCTCCTCTGGGGCTCCGCTGCATGGGCATTCGCCGGCGTTGTCTGCCGCTCCTTCGCCATGTCCGGCTGGTTCGCCGATATCCGTGGCGTACAGCGCGGAGCCGACGATGGCGGACTTGTTACCGAACTCCCGGCCTGGTCCTTTGCCACCGACGTCGCCACCACAGCCGAACGCACACCGCTCGAAGTCCGCATTCCCGATGCCCAGGAATCCGAACTCTGTGAACTCGGCTTCATTCCCCTCAGCGCCTGCACCGGCACACCGTTCACAGCTTTCAACGCCAATGGTTCTCTCCACGAACCCGAACGCTTCGCCGATGATGATCTTGCCACTGCAAACTCCCGCATCTCCGCGATGCTCCAGTACGTCCTCTGCTGCTCCCGTATCGCCCACTACCTCAAAGTCCGTGCCCGAGACAACCTCGGCGGACTCCGCTCCGCCTCCGAACTGGAAAACTCCCTGCAGAACTGGCTCCAGAATTACGTCACCCCCGACGATCGCGCCGATGCCGCAACCAAAGCCCGCTTTCCTCTCCGAAACGCATCCGTCGAACTCGCTGAAGAACCCGGTCGCCCCGGCAGCTATCAGCTCAAACTGCTCCTCCAGCCCCACTACCAGCTTGACCAGCTCTCCAGCTCCATCTCCTTCGTCGCCACCCGCGTAAATCTCGGCTTCTGATCGCCCTTTTCTCCTCCCTACCCAGCAGCAGGACCTCCCATGTCGGACCTTCATGAACTCATTCAACGCGGTGATCTGCAGGGCGCCGTCGCCGCCAGCCTCGAACGCGTCCGCAACCACCCCGCTGATATCCCGGCCCGCAGCCTGCTCGCCGAACTCCTGTGCTTCACCGGAGATCTCGAACGCGCCGACAAACAACTCGATGCTCTCCTCCGCACAGACCCCTCATCCCTGCATGGCGTCTCCCTCATGCGACACCTCATTCGCGCCGAAGTTTCCCGACGCGAAGTCTTCGAACAGGGACGCATCCCCGAGTTCTCCGGACCACCCTCCCCAGCCCTTGAACTGCGTCTCAGGGCACTCACCGAGTTCCGCAATGGCTGCCACAACGACGCAGCCGCTCTCATTCAGGAAGCCGGAGAACTCGAATCCGAACTCTCCGGCACTGTCGATGGTCGCCCCTTCACCGGCTTCTCCGACCTTGATGCAATCCTCGGCCCGGTACTCGAAGTCTTCACCGCCACCGGCGCCTGCTACTGGATCGACTGCGCCCAAATCCTCCGACTCGACTTCGAACCCGTCGCCCACCTCTCCGATACACTCTGGCGCGCAGCCTCAATCCAGACCGTCGGCGGTATCGACGGACGCGTCCACATCCCGGCACTCTACTACGGTTCCGAAAAGTCCAGCGACCCCCGCGTCACCCTCGGACGTACCACCGAATGGATCACCTCGCCCGACGCTGATATCGTTCGCGGAGCCGGACAGCGCGAGTTCCTCAACGGTGATGACGTGTCTGCCATCCTCAGCATCCGCAGCCTGATATTCGCTCCGGAGACCGCATGAGCACCGGGCTGAACAAAAACGTCTCCGCACGCCCCTCCATCCTCGATCGACTCATCGATCGACAGCCGGATCAAACCACCGAACTGCCATGGTCCGACAGCCAGCGGCTCGAAGTCATTCGCGCCGGCATCCGCCGAGACGTTCAGGACCTGCTTAACTCACGCTTCCGCTGCGTCGCCTTTCCGCCGCAGCTGGAAGAACTCCGCGACTCGCTCCTCAACTACGGACTGCCGGACTTCACCGCCGCCGGTCTCAACCTCGCCCGCGATCCGGATATCCTCATCGAATCCGTCCGCCGAGCACTCTCCATCTTCGAACCACGACTCACAGAAGTCCGCATCCGCCTGACCGGAGACAGCTTTCACGTCGATCGCACACTCCGCTTTCGCATCGATGCTGTCCTGCTCATCGAAAACCAGCGCATCCCCATGATGCTCGAATCCGCTGTCGAAGCCCGCACCGGACAGTTCAGAATGGAAGAACGCGGCCGATGAGAGATGCCCTCGACATCTGGTACGAACGCGAAATGGAATTCCTTCGCACCAGCTGCGCTGAATTCGCCGCGCGATTTCCCAAAATCGCCGGACGACTCATGATCGGCCCCGCCGGAGTTGCTGACCCCCACGTCGAACGACTCATCCAGGCCTTCGCATTCCTCAATGCCCGCACCCGACTCAAACTCGAAGACTCCTTCCCCGAAATCGTCGATGGCGTCATCAACGCCCTCTACCCCCACCTGCTCGCTCCCGTTCCCTCGATGACAATCCTCGGGTTTCACCTCGACCCCGCCCAGACGGAACTCACCGGGGGACTTGCTGTTCCCAAAGGATCCATGTTCGACTCCGATCGCTCGGCAGGACCAGCCTGCCGCTTTCGCACCTCACAACCACTCAGACTCCTCCCCATCCAGCTGCAGTCCGCCGAACTCCTCCCCAGCCCCTTCCCAGGACCCGCCTCGCCGCGTCGCTCCATCGCCGCCGCAGCACTCCTCCTCCAGCTTCGCACCTTCGACAACGTCCTCCCCTGGCAGGCTCTCCAGGCAGACTCACTCCGCTTCTACATTCATTTCCCCGAATTCTCCAAAGCCGCGAAACTCCTCGAAACCCTCTGCACACAAACACTCGAAATCGTCGTCTCCGATGGTCAGCCAGGTGGCTTCTCCACAGTCCTCCCCGCAACCGCCGTTCAGCCAGCCGGATTCACTCCCGACGACGACCTTCTGCCTCGCTCCCCGCACGCCTTCCCAGGCTACGGAATGCTCACCGAATACTTCGTCCTCCCCCGCAAATTCCTCTTCTTCGACCTTTCAGGACTCTCACAACAACTCCGCGCTGAACTCGGCTCCACTCTCCACATCTCCTTCCTCCTTGCCGACCTCCCCGCGTCACTCACCAATGCCGTCTCCCGCGATAACCTCCGCCTCAATTGCTCACCCGCCATCAACCTCTTTCCCCGCACCGCCGACGCCATCCCACTCAATTATCGCACCGCTGAATATCGCGTCATCGCCGATGCCCGCGCCGAAGATTCCCTCGAAATTCACTCCATAAATTCCGTTCGCTTCGAAGATTATTCCGGACAGACCATCCCCGTTCGCCCCTTCTACAGCTCCGCCATCGCCAGCGAAGACGCCTGCTACTGGCACGCCGTGCGCCGCCCCGGACCCGTTGACGGGGACGTCGGAGTCATCAATCAGCCAGGCGAAGTCTACGTCAGCCTGCTCGATCCCCACTTCTCCGTCTGGAACCCCGGGCAGGGTCTCCTTTACGCGGAACTCACCTGCTTCAACCGCAGCCTCCCTGAAGCCATCGGTCGCGGTTCCCCCGGAGCCTCCTCGCTGCGATTCTCCCCCGCCGAAGCAGGCAGCCCCGTGCAAACCATCGAATGCCTCACACCACCCACGCCCGTCTGCCGCAGACATCTCGCACGCCCCTCGCTCTGGCCACTCATCTCACAACTCACCCTCAACCACCTCTCGCTGGGCTCAGGTCAACAGTCACTCCCTGCACTCCAGGAAATCCTTGCCCTGAACGACCCCTCCGAAACTTCCGAAACCCGCATCCTCATCAACGGACTCCGCGAACTGCGCTCCAGCCCCGGTGTCCGCCGACTCGGCAGCGGCTTTGTCCGCGGCGTCGAAAGCGAAATCATCCTCGATGACGAAAGTTACCGCGGCAACAATCCGTGGCTCTTCGCCTCCGTTCTCAACCACTTCCTCTCCATGTACATTTCCATCAACTCCTTCTCATCACTCACCGCAAACACATCCGAACGCAAAGCCCGAGCACTGGAACCCTGGTCATGGCCTCTCCAAATCGGCAATCGCCCCCCAGCCTGATCACAGATCTACTCGCCGCACCCGCCGCCTTTCGCTTCTTTCAGGCTGTCAGACTCCTCGAACTTGCCCGCCAGTCGGCGGACATCGGCTCCGCACGCACACCCGCAGGCGACCCCGTCCGACTGCTCGCTATGCCCGCCAGCACCCTCCCCAGCTCCGAAATCATCTCCCTCCAAAGCTCCTCAACCGAAACACTCGCCGAACCCGCACAACTCCCCGATCACCGCTTCAGCATGATCGTCTCCTTCATGGGACTCACCGGCCCCTCCGGTGTCCTCCCCGATCACTACACCGCGCTCGTCGTCGAACGCAGTCACCAGCAAAACAAAGACTTCGCACTCCGCGAATTCTTCGACCTGTTCAACCATCGTGCAATCACCCTCTTCTACCTCGCCTGGCGAAAACATCGCGTCCCCGACGAATTCGAACGATACCGGCAAAGTGGTCACGAAGGCTCCGATCGCTTCTCCTCAATGCTCTATGCCATCGCCGGCATCGGCTCCCCAACACTTCGCGGAAGACTCGCCTTCAGAGATCACCTCGCAGCCTTCTACGGTGGACTCTTCTCGCTCCGACCCCGTAACGCCACCGGTCTTCGCGCAATGCTCCGACACTTCCTCCAGCTCCCCGTTCACATCCAGCAGTTCCACGAACGATGGCTCAATCTCCCGGAACACTCCCAGTCCTCGCTCAGCTCACCCCAGCGCCCCGCCGGACGTAACCTCAAACTTGGACTCGAAACCGTCGTCGGCACCCGCGCTCGAGACTCCCAGTCCTGCTTTCGCATCGTCCTCGGGCCTCTCACCAAAGCCCGCTTCGAAACACTCCTCCCCGGAAAGCTTCTCCCACAGCAAATTATTGACCTCGTCAGACTCTACGCCGGTCCCGAACTGGACTTCGAAGTCCAGCTCCTGCTCGTACGCTCCGATGTCCCATCCCTGAAGTTTTCCCCAGACACTGGTTCCAACCGACGACTTGGCTGGACGACGTGGCTGGGAACCGGCACACTCCCCTCTGCCGCCGATGATGTTGTCTTCCGCTTCTCAGGCCTGCCCACACCGGTCTGAAGCCTCCTCTCATCACTCATCACCTGTTCACTTCACCACTTCTTCATCCCCTTCACATCAGCTGTCGACAGACTCACTTCCACGGTTCTGCCGTCGCCCCTGTCCCGGAGACTTCTCACATGGCCGCCCTCAATCTCAAGTCACTCGTCAGCAAACTCAATACCACCACCACCCGAGCACTCGAAGCGGCCGCCGGTCTTTGCCTCTCTCGCTCCAACTACAACGTCGAAATTGAACACTGGCTCTCCAAAATCCTCGAAACAGCCCGCACCGACCTCCACAACGTCCTCCGCTTCGCCAGCATCGATCCCGCCAAACTCGCCGCCGACTGCACCCGCGCCATCGATCGACTCCGCACCGGAAACGCCAGCCAGCCACTCCTCTCCGCCAGCCTCGTCGATCTCGTCCGCGAAGCCTGGGTCCTCGCCTCCGTCGAATTTGGCTCCGGACAGGTCTCCTCCGCTCACCTCCTCCTCGCACTCCTCTCCGACCGCGCCCTCAGTCAGGCCGCCAATCAAATCTCATCCGAATTCCAGCGCATTTCCTTCGACGCCGTCGCCAGACAACTCCCCCAGATCATCGCCGACAGCAACGAAGTCACCCTCGAAGCCTCCTCCTCCCGTACCCCCGCTGCCGCTCCCGGACAGCCCGGCGCACCAGGCAAACCCCGCGGCGCTACTCCCAACCTCGACCAGTTCACCATCGACCTCACCGCCCGCGCCAAAGCCGGCAAAATTGATCCCGTTCTCGGACGAGATGCCGAAATTCGCCAGGTCGTCGATATCCTCACCCGCCGCCGACAAAACAACCCCATCCTCACCGGTGAAGCCGGCGTCGGCAAAACCGCCGTCGTCGAAGGCTTCGCACTCCGCATCGCTCAGGGTGACGTCCCGCCAGCCCTCCAGAACGTCGCCGTTCGCACCCTCGACCTCTCACTCCTCCAGGCCGGCGCCGGAGTCAAAGGCGAATTCGAAAATCGACTCAAAGGCGTCATCGAAGAAGTCAATCAGTCCGTCACTCCAATCATCCTCTTCATCGACGAAGCACACACACTCATCGGGGCCGGTGGACAGGCCGGTCAGGGTGACGCCGCCAATCTCCTCAAACCCGCCCTCGCTCGCGGTGAACTTCGCACCATCGCCGCCACCACCTGGGCCGAATACAAAAAATACTTCGAACGTGATGCCGCACTCGCTCGACGCTTCCAGGTCGTCAAAGTCGAAGAACCCGACATCGCCAAAGCCATCGCCATGATGCGCGGACTCGTCGCCACTCTCGAAGCCCATCACGGCATCGAAATCCTCAACGAAGCCGTCGAAGACTCCGTCAAACTCTCCAGTCGCTACATCTCCGGCAGACAGCTTCCCGATAAATCCGTCAGCCTCCTCGACACCGCCTGCGCTCGTGTCGCCATCGGTCACTCCACCATCCCCGCACCCATCGAAGACTGCCAGCGCACCGTCGATCTCCTCCGCACAGCCATCGACGTCCTCGAACGCGAATCCGCCACCGGTACCGATCACTCCGAAGAAATTCAAAACCTCACCGAAAAACGCGCCGCTGCACTCGCCCGACACTCCGAACTCTCCGCACGCTGGGAACAGGAAAAACAACTCGTCTCCTCCATTCGCTCGCTCCGCAAACAACTCACCACACCCCCACAAACAAACCCCGCCACTCCCACACCCGCAGCCTCCTCCGCCGCTCCCCAGACACCCGCCACCACGCCCCCTGCCGCCCTCTCCGACGCCGACCGCCAAAAACTCATCCAGCAGCTCCGTGAAACCGAAACCCAGCTGCGCACCGTTCAGGGTGACTCTCCACTCATCCAGGCCTGCGTCGATTCTCAGGCCGTCGCCGAAATCGTCGCCTCGTGGACCGGCATCCCCGTCGGACGCATGGTCAGCGACGAAATCCAGACCATCCTCCGCCTCGACAAAGAACTCCAGCAACGCGTCGTCGGACAGGATCATGCGCTCCGCGAAATCGCCGAACGCATCCGCACCTCCCGAGCAAACCTGACCGATCCCGATCGACCCATCGGCGTCTTCTTCCTCGTCGGTCCCAGCGGCGTCGGCAAAACCGAAACCGCACTCACACTCGCCGAACTCCTCTACGGCGGCGAACAAAATATGACCACCATCAACATGAGCGAATTCAAGGAAGAACATAAAGTCTCCCTCCTTATGGGCTCGCCCCCGGGTTACGTCGGCTACGGCGAAGGTGGCATCCTCACCGAAGCCGTTCGCCGAAAACCCTACAGCGTCGTGCTCCTCGACGAAATGGAAAAAGCTCACCCCGGCGTCCAGGACGTCTTCTACCAGGTCTTCGACAAAGGCAATATGAAGGACGGCGAAGGTCGCGACATCGACTTCAAAAACACCGTCATCCTGATGACATCAAACGCCGCCACCAGCACCATCATGAGCCTCTGCTCGGATCCCGATACCATCCCCTCACACACCGCTCTCGCCGAAGCCCTCCACCCCGAACTCCTCAAATCCTTCAAGCCCGCCTTCCTCGGACGTGTCGTCGTTGTCCCCTACTTCCCGCTCCGCGATTCCATCATGCGGCAAATCGCTGAACTCAAACTCCGCAAAGTCAGCCGACGCGTCCGCGAACACTACAGCGCCGATTTCAACTGGACCGACGCCGTTCTTGACCACATCGTCGGACGCTGCACCGAAGTCGACAGCGGCGCCCGAAACGTCGATCGCATCCTCACCGGGTCCCTCCTCCCACAAATGTCCGCCGAATTCCTCGCCCGACTCGCCGAAGGTCTCGAAATCCGCTCCGCACAGGTCGATGTCAACGCTGACGGCGGATTCAAATTCAATATCACCTGATTTCTCCCGCTTCACCCGAAGAGACCTGCCATGTCCGCCTCGCGACAATCCTCCTGGCGACCTAAGCAGCAGTCCGCCAAAGTTCCCAAATCGCTGCTCATCGCTGCCGGCTGCATCCCCGTCATCGCTATCCTCGCGATCGCACTGCCACTCCTGTTCACTCCCCCCGTTCCACCCATCCAACTGCTCATCCTCCCGCCACCACAGCCTCTGCTCGATTCACTCTTTCCTCTCCCCTCCACCTCTGCCGTCAGCGATTCCTCCGTCACCAGCCTCTTCCTGTCCACCACTCAGCAGCAACCCAGTGCAGGGCAAACAAGTACCGCCCCCGTCACCTGCAACACCCCTCGACAGCTGCTCGATGGGATTCAGACATTCTCACAGTCCCCAAACCAGGCAAGCAGACTCGTCCTCTACGCCACGGTCAGACCCCGCACGCGCATCGACCAAAATACCGCCACGGTTCTCGACCTCCACTTCAGTGACTCCGCTGCAATCCCCGCTGCCGATCTCCTCGCAGAACTCGCCAAAGCCACCAGCACCCGCAAGGACCCAGCCGTCCTCCTCCTCGATCTCCTCGATACTCACGTCGGACTCGAAGGCGGACTCTCAACACGCGACTGCCTCCGACTCCTCGAACAGGCACTCGAACCCCACAAAGATCACATCTCCATCATCTGCTCCTGCAGCGCCGGACAACTCAGCTGGAAACTTCCCGCCACAGGATCCTCGCAGACAGCTTTCTGCAGCGCCGTCAGCGAAGTCCTTCTCAGCGGCAAAGCAGATACCGTTGCTCAATTCCACAGTGAACTCTCTCAAAAACTTCCGCTGACCGTCCGCACTGTCTGGGGGCAGTCCCAAACCCCGGCACCCATTCTCGGTCAACAGCAGGCTCTTCTGCTTGGACAGATCCGGCTTAAAGCACCAGCCGCAACTGCCCCCGCCAACCCCACCACCGGTAACGCCGCTGCGCCACCGCAAACACCGCCCCGGAAACCACCGCCGCTGCCACCGCCACCGCCGCTCCGCCAAAGACCACACCAGCCGCACAACTCGCCGAACTCTGGAGCCAGCTCGACCAGCTCGATATCGCCGCCTGCCGACTGTTCCCCGCAAAACTCCTCCAGCTTCGAGCCGACCTGCTGCGCCTCAATCAGTCGCTCACCGCCCCGATTCCCACCGAATTCTCGGCCATCACCGCAACCCGCATCCAGGAACGCGTCGAACAACTCCGCAGGGACGCCGAAAAGTCGCGACAGCCCTCCGCAACCGCCGCCAGCGCCATCGCCTGGGCCAGCCCCGCACCCCCCGCACAACAGGAACTCGACGCCTGTCGCAATTTCATCACAGCTGTCACACAGACTGAACCAGCCACCGCTGTGCTTCCCCCGGCGCCCCCCCTCAACCACCTCGCCGTTGCACTCTGGGCTGATCTCGCCGCCCGTCTTGATGCTCCCACAGACGAGTTCAGCAGCACCACCGAACGCATCCGCCGCTGCTTCATTCGGTTTCCACCCGCCAGCTGGCCAGTCTCCGACATCCCCTGGCAACTCACACTTCTTCACAATGCCCTCGTCGCTTCAGAAACCGCCTCGGCAGATGTTCAACGCGATCTGCTCCGGTCAGCTGCAAAACTGCGGCAGCTGCGCGATTCCTCCCTGACGCTGCTCGCAGCAGTCCTGCCAGACACCGCGCCCGGAATCAGACTGCCAGATGACATCTACAGCGAACTCCTCGGCGACACCGAAAACGGGCTGCCCAATGTGCTCCGCCAACTCGATGCCGCCGAGTCGTGGCTGGCAGCTGGCCGTTTTTCGGCCGCCAAAGTTCGCAGTCAGCTGGATGCCGCTGCCGCTGCCCTCCAACGCACCACCAATTCCAGCCGCCAGAGACTCCAGTCCCGGCAACAGGTCTGGTTCCGCACCACCGCTCTGCCCGGCATGATCCAGGCCGCCGCACAACGCCTTGAACGCAGACCAGTCAACAGTGGTGATATTTCCCTCCTCGCGGACCTCGCTGCCAACCCCTCACGCCTCAACGCCGGTGACCCGCTCATCGATGCACTGCTGCTGCTCACCGCCCCCCCCTCAGTAACCACCGATGCTTCCGCTGCTCAGTCAGCGGCACTCAGCACTCTCACGGCATTTCTCCGCGGAGTCGGTACAACAGCCACTCCGCTGACGGCCATCGACTTTCAGGAACTGGAGGCCATTCCACCGTCTCCCGCCTTCCCGGCCGACAGTCGCCCACTCTGGTCCAAATCCCGCGATACAGTGCTCAGCGCAGGGGCCTCCGCAACCACACAACCTGCCGTGAATCCCTCTCAGCAGGCCGCCGCTACCAATACCGGACTCTGGATCGGACTCTTCTCAATCAGACTCCGCGAAACCGCCTCCCACCAGAACAGCCCGTCAGCCCAGGCCGCCTGGCAGACCCTCTGCAACGAACTCCGCAGTCGGCTCAGCGCCAGCACCACTGCCCCGGCAACCCCCGCCACAGTCACCGGAACAGCCGCTGCTCCGGAAGCCCTTCGCGCAATCCTCTTCAACGCCCTCGCAAACGACTGGCAGCGACTTGCAGCCACAGACACCGATCCCGGAGCTGCTGCCTTTCCCACTGATGATCGACTCAAAAGAAATATTCAGGACACCCTCAGCGCTCGGTTTCCAGTCAGCCCGCTCTCCACGGCATGGGCCCGTGAAGTTCCACCGACATTCTGCGGCCCCGTGGCACTCGCAGCAACACCCGCGGCCTTCAGCGACGCCAGCCCCCGCCAGATCTTTCTCTCTCCCGAAAGCACCGCCTCCTTCAAAGTGCAGGTCGCAACCGGCCAGCCCGAGTCCCGTCAGTTGCTGATCAACGTCCCACAAGGCTGGCGACTCCTCTCACCCCAACCCGCCTCGATCGAGCCGGATGCGGACGGCTGGCTCCTTCTGCCCCCTGCTTCAACCCGGCCCGAAAACTCTGAACTCTCCGTACAGCTTCAGCCCTCACAACCACTCCCCACCAACTGGTCCTCCTCGCTCATTCTCCTTGCCGCCATCGACAACGGCCGAGTCGCTGATCTGCTGCCCGTCCAGCTGCTCCCCAGGCCCGATACGCAGTGGCGACTGGTGAGCGGCCCTGACCCGACCACGCTCGTACCGGAATCCTCCGCCAGCCCCTACGCTCCTGCATGGCGTCTTTATCTGCCTCCATCCACAGCTCCCGATAAACCGCAGACCCTGACGTTCAGCCTCCAGCAGTCAGCCGGTCCCGCGGTCCCCAGCGTCCGAGTGCAACTGCTGCAGCTCACAGCCGCCGCACTCCCCGGAACACCGCTCCCAGGCTGGGAACAACCGCTGCTCTTCAACCTCTCCCCCAATCAGCCGCTTAACCTCCCGCTGCAGCCCCCACAGGCCGCTCTTCCTCCCGCGGCACCCGCTGCGCCACCTGCCCCCGCGACTCCCGCCGCCCCCGCCGCCATCAGCTTCCCCTACGGATTCTGCGTTCGCGTTCAACCTGTGCTCCCCACAGCAGCAAATCCCGCTTCAGCCGCTCCCACCGCTGATCCCACACTTGCTCCCGAATCCCTGCTTGTCGTCAAACTTCGCTTCTCCGACCTCCAGCAGTTTGTCGAGATCCCCGAACGCCCACAGTTTGACCCCGTGAGCGGTCGCCTGTCGCTCGGTCTGCGTCCCGCCAGCACTGCCGGAGCAGGCCCCATGCCCGCCGAACTGCACCTCTCACCCGAACTCAAATACGCCCTCGTCGAAAAACGGCTCCGAGACCAGAACATTCTTCCACCCGCATTTGGCTCCCCGGAAGCCGAACAGATTCGCCTTGCCCCGGCCGTCACGCCAATTCCCGATCTCGCTGCGGCCTCCGGTGGCTTCCAGTTCGATCTTCCCGTAGATCCGCCTCCCACCGGCATCTTCTCGCTTTCCGCAGCCGGACTCCCCTTCGCCCGCGCCTGGAGGCTCACCGATGCCGGACTCGTCGAATCCCTCGATCAGCAGGAAGGCGACCCGGAAAATCGTCTGCTTCTGGAAGTGCTCAACGCCAGTCCATCACCCACCAGCGATTACCCCGAACTTGTCTTCCCCTCGCAGTCCACCGCGGACGGCAAAGATGGCCTGCTCCGAGTCGGCGTGCATCTTCACGGGGTCGTCATTGACCCCGCCACCGATCCCCGACTCTCCTGGACCCTCCGGAAAATTCAGCCGCAGGAAGTTGATATCGTCCGCTCGCAGCCCCGCCAGGAACCCATCAACAGCGGCTGGAACCGCCAGTCATCAGCCACCTCCGGCCCCAACGCCCTCTGGATGTTCTCATGCTCCACTCAGGTTCTTGCCCCCTTCGAACTCAATCTCAAATCCCTTGATCCCGGTTCTGCCAAATACGTCCTCACCTTCCGCCTGACACGCCGAGATGCTCCGGAAATCACCGCGTCGCTCACATTTACCATGGACCAGACACAGCCACCCGAAGCTGTCGTCAGAATGCCCGCCGTGGTCGATCGAGCTTCAGAAAAACTGCCCGCCTGCCAGATTTCCGATATCGCCGATCCCGAAACCCGAGTCGTTCGCGTTGAAGCCGGCTTTGACAAGGAAAAACTCAGATTATTCTGGCCCTCCAGCACTTCCCGGCCCGGCGATCCCTCACCCGCCAGTCTGGACCTCACCCAACTCCTGCGACCAGAAAATTTGCCGCCAGCCCCCGGTAACATCGAAATCCCATTAACCCTGCATCTCAAGCTCACCAACGCCGCCGGCAGGACGCGCCTGCAGGAACATCAGTTCAGACTCATCAGCAGCATGGCGACACCACCCGCAGGTCCCGCTCCTCCAGCCTCCATCACCGTCGAAGTCGCTCCTGCAATCAAGGGCCGCTTCAAGGTCACGCTCGTACAAAGCGGTCTCTCCAAAGAAGCCTCCGCCGCTGCACCAGCGCGATTCGAAAATCTCGCCGCCGGCAAGCACACCGTACAGTGGGAGCCCGTTGATGCAAAACTCTCAGGACCCTACGCCGGTATCAAGACAATCACACTCGCCGCCGCGCCTCCCGCACCTCCACCCGCTCCCGGCAGCCCGCCTCCCCAAACACCACCAACACCGCCCGGTGAAATTCCGCCGCAGAAAATTGTTATCGGTCAGTAACTCACTCTCGAATCCGACCCACCCGACTGCAGGTCTCATCTCATGTCCATGCTCTACAAAATCCTCGACTGGTGCAGATGGCTCTTCGGCGTTGTACCCAAATCCGCCATCGGCTCGCCCCGCGTCTATCTCATAGCCCACTACTGCTTCATCCTGCTCATCACCATCATCCTCGCACTGCCGCCGGTCAGCGACTTCGTCAAGAAAAATCTCCTCAACACCACCCAGCTGACGCTCCCTGATTTCATCGATCGCTCCTGGGCAGCCTTTCTGTTCATCCTGCTCTATGGCCTCGTTCGCTCTGTCCTCTTTCTCGTCTCCCTGTTCGGTATCGAAGAACAGTCGGAATTCGAGGACATCGATGCAGACTGGCGCGAAATCCTCGCCGCACTTCGCACCGAACGACTTCCCGTTGATAACCTCCCCCTGTTCATCGTGAATGGGTTCACACCCGAGCAGGAGAAAAGTGCGTTCGAATCCGCCGTCGATGACCGCGGGGCTGAAGGCTGGAAAGTCATCGCCCCACCCCTGAACCGCAGATCCGTCCTCCGCCTCTTCGGCTCCGATGACGCACTCTACCTCTGCACCTCCGGGATCGGCGTGACTTCCTGCCAGCAGGGTAAGGTCGATAACAGCCCCTCAAATTCTTCAGGCAGCTCCGGAAACAATATCGGTACCGGCACCGTGGCTGGCGGCTTCGGCAGCCCCGCCGGTCGCAAACCCGCCTCCGCCGGCGGTACCATGGCCGCAGGCTTCGCCCCCCCGAAAGATCCCGCCCCGGCACCCTCCATGGCTCCTGATCCAGCCCGCGACTTCGCCGCGGCACCCTTCATGGGCACCATGATGCCCGGCGCCATCAAAAAGGCCATGCAGACCTTCACTGCCTCCAGCGGCAATGCCAATAAAGGTTTCGGACGCCGAAAAGTAATGCCCGTCACCGACCTCGAACGACTCGTCGGCGAACGACGCATGCAATTCCTCTGCGAACGCATCGCCGCCGCCAGACGGCCCTGGTGCGGGATCAACGGTATGCTCCAGGCCATCCCACTCTCCTGGGCCTCCTCCATCGAATACGCCAAACCACTCGCACGTGCCATCCACGCAGATGTCGCAGCCGTACACACCGCGCTCAACCTCCAGTTCCCGCTGATCGCCATGATCACCGAACTCGATGATGTCTCCGGAGTTCGCGAATTCATCCTTCGAGGCGAACGCATCCAGCCCGGCCTCCGACTCTCACGCGCAGGCTCCAGCTTCCCCTGCGGAAATGAACTCGAACGAAAACATGCCGAATGGATCGTCGATCGTGCCCTCCAGTGGTTCCGTGGCTGGGTCTATCGCGCTTTCTCTGCAGATCTCGATAACCGCGAAAATCCCAAACTCTTCCAGATGATCTGCGAACTCGGTGCCCGTCGCGATGCCCTCGTCGTCCTCCTCCGCGAAGCCTTCTATCGCTCCGTTTCACCAACCATCCGACTCTATGGTGTCTACTTCTCTGCCACCGGGCGAGTCAGCACCGAACAGGGATTCCTCCGCGGCGTCCTGCATAAACTCCCCGATTCCCAGGACGAAGTCGCATGGACGCCCGCGCTCATCAGCAAACGCAAACGTCATAGCCTCATCGCCATCCTCCTCTTTGCCCTCTCTGCCTCTGCCCTCGCCGCCACTGCCTTCCTCATCCTGAAAATCCGAGCCACAAACGGCTAGGTGCCGGTCAGCCGGTCAGCCGGTTACTTCTCAATACCCTCACCCCTTTTCCTGCGCGTTGACAGTACTCTCAGCCCCTGGGCGACTGGCCAGCGGCATTGAAGTTCTCTGGAATTCTGTCAACAGACGGGCAAAGACTCGGGAGGGCGAGGCTGCGATGGTGAAATAGAATAAAAACAGAACGAAACCATACAGAGCACTTTCACGACAAACCCTTTCGCCAATAATCACAATTTCTCTGGGTTTCGACCAAAAACTCTGTGTCCTCTGTGTCCTCTGTGTTTCAAAAAACAACCCTCATCCGCCGTCGTTTCACCATCCCGGCACTGCGTCCCGCCAGAAAGCCAATGCCATTGGGCTACCCCCGGTGGCTTATCAACCTCTTATCGCATCTCAAGGGATTCACCATCATGGCAGCTCAGCAAAACAGCGGCGGCTGGCGCGGAAATCGCCCGACAAAGCCGGGCTCCGAGCAGCCTGCCGGACCTGAACATGGCTGGAAGCAGTCGTCTCGTAAATCGTCCGGGGCTGCATCCGGCGGCTCTCGACGCAGCAAACTGCGATTGCTCTTCGCTGCCCTCGTCGTCACCGTTATCGCCGCACTGCTTGCGATCTTGTTTATGCCGGCCAAGCGCCTGCTGACATTTGTTGTTTCACCCAGTATCACAGCCAGCTCAGCACCCGCCGTCCCACTCCTCGCCGCCCTCCCGCCCGCATTCACCACTCGCCCCTCAGATCTCAATCCCATCGAACTTCGCAGCGGACCGGCAGTCAGCGAACTCAATGCCGTTCTCAGCACCATCAGTGCGATCAAAAGCGTCCGCAAGCCCGACGCCGCCATCGTTCTCTGGCTGCAGATCCTCCCCGTTCCCGATCAGCGCCCCGCCGCTGCCTCTGCAGAAAACAAGACTCCCGCTCTGCTGCTGCCACGCAGCATTCAGCTTTCAGAACTTCTCGAACTGCACGCCAGCGGCGCTCCGCCTGCCGACGCCATCGAACCCAACAAACTCCGCGATCAAATCAGCGAACTCCTCAGAACGCTTCCCAAAGCTCACCTCCTGCTGCTCGTCGATCAGCCCGCCCCACTCCTGCCCCTCAGTCACGGCCTCGTTCAGCTCCCCGTCCTCAGCAACATCCATGACTGGACCAAACAACCCGGACTCGAACGACTGGCAGTCGTTACCGCCTGCGATGATCAGCAAATCAGCTGGCCGGATCCCGGTGGCAACGCCGCCCAAACCGCCTTTGCCGCAGCCGCCCACCTGGGTCTCTCTGTCAATGCAGACTCCAACAAAAATCAAGTGCTCTCCGCCACCGAATACGCCAGCTTCATCAACACGGACACCACCCGCCGACTTCAGCCCGTTCTCGGAGCCGCTGCTCCGCAGGTCAGGATCAGTGGCAACACCAGTTTCATTCTCCTCAGCGAACTCCCCAAGGCTCCCTCGCCCACAGCACTCACCAAATCCTCCACCACCGTTCTTCCCGAACTCGTCAAGACAATTCAGCAGGTCGCCCAGCTTCAGGCAGATGCCCCGTGGCTCTGGCTCCCCGTTCGCTGGCAACAGGTCGTCGATCAACTCCGCACCGCCGAAGCCTCGCTCGCCGCCGGTAACCCCGAACTCGCTGCCAAACTTCTCGAACTCGCCCGCGCTGATTTCGCCACACTCCAAACCGCCTCCAGCCAGTTCCTCACGCCCGCGGACCCGAACTTCTCCAGCCACCAGCTCCCCCACCAGCTCCTCGCTGAACTCCCCGCCTCCCAGCGACTCCTCCAGAAATCTCCCAACCCCAATTCCGCCGCTGAAAAATCGCTCGAAATTGGACTTGACAAACGCGCAGAAAATGTTCCTGAAATTCTCACTCAGGCCGAAACTCGCAAACAGCTCATCGAAAACCGACGGCTCGCAGAAGTGGCCGCCGCCGAAGCCTTCACAGCCACCGACCTCCTCCAGCCACTGCTTCTCAGCCACGAAGAACTTCAACTCCTCAGCGAAGATCGCTTTCTCGTCAACGCTCAGCCTCCCGCAGAAAACAGCCTCACACAACAGCAGCGATTCCTCGATGCTGCCACCAGCTTCGCCCGCTCCCGCCGCTCCGCACAACTGCTCCTCAGCCAACTCCTCCAACAGCTTCCCGGCTTCATCGAATTTGCCCCCGTCGCCATCCCCTCAATGACGGAAACCACAACCCCGACATCAACTACAGCCGCTCAGATCAACAGCCTGCTCCGCCGACATCTCAGCCTCACCGACAGCCAGCCGCAGGAAGTTCAGCGCCTCCTTGATGACTGCCGTACCCAGCTCGATGGCCAGCCGGATACTGATCTGCTCACACCCACCGCGGCACTCGTCATCACCACCCGCTTACTGCACCTGCAACTCATGGAAGCACTGCCCGAGCCACCCGCTGACCCCACAGACGCAACTGCTGAACTAAGCAATCGCTCCAGCCGCCTTCAGAACCTGCTCGACCAGTCCCTCCAGCTCCGCTCACTGCTCCTCGAACGCGCCAACGCCCACGCCGATCGCGTCAACACAAACGCCCTCGACCCCGCCAGACTCTCCCCCGAACAACAGCTCAACACCGCACTCGACTGCCGCAGACTGCTCCTGCTTCCGCTCGACTCCGATCGCCACATCAACCTCCTCAAACGCACGCAGGAACTCGAACAGGAACTGCTCAAACTTGCCGGATCAGCCACTGCCCCCGCAACCGCAAACGCCGCCGCATCAGCGAACACCCCCGCCGAACAGAATACCGCTCCCCCACTCCCCGCACGGCGACCGGCCGGCTACACCGAACTTCTCTGGCAACTGCAGCTCGTCACGCTCCTCCCAAACCCTTCAGAAAACCTCACCACAGTCCTGCAGCAGTTCCCCGATCAGCCGGAACAGGTCACCTCCCAGTTCCTGCATCAGGCTGGTTCCGCACTGCTGGCAAGCTGGCCCGCCCAGAAAGATCGACTCAGTTCCCTCCGCAGCACCCCGGAACTGCGCACAGCAGATCTTCGCACGCGGCTGCTGCCGCCGCTCTTCGCCCGGCAGACTCTGCCCCCTGCACCCCAGCCCGAAATTTCCGCTCGCTACTGGATGGCACTCGCCAGCGACTACAGCAACTTCCACATCGAACGACTCAGAGCCAGTCGCTGGGTGCTGCCGACGGACCAGTCACCGCTGGCGGAAAAAGGCTGGTATGCACGTCAAATCGAACTCTGGCAGGCCAGCTCCAGATCCGCGCCCCCCACAGCTGCTAACCCCGCCTCTCCCACACCCCCCACAGCCCCGGGCGAACCCGCACTCGAACTTGAAAACGCCCCGCCCGATGTGCTCTTCGCCAATAACTCCACCCCCACACTCGAACTTTCTCTCAGACTTGCCAACCCCTCCAACCGCTCCGGTATCGCCGCCTTCCAGCTGCTGCCTCCGCTCCAGCCCGATGATTCCGCCAGAGCCGTCATTCTTCCCCCAGCTGTTGCTGTGAACATCGCCGCTCCAAACGGTCGCGAACGCGCCGCATTCCCGCTTGCACTTCAAGGCGGCACTCCCAGACCAGCACCCTGCTCAGATGCCAGCTTCCTCTCCACCTGGTTCTTCCGCGGACGCTCAAACAACGTTCGCAACATCACCCTGAATCCCTGCGAAGCACTCGACTGGTCCATCACCCGCGCCGCTCAGCCCACAAATTCCTCAGTGCAAATCACCTCGCTCAGCCTCGGCCCCGTCGCCTTTCTGCTCGACTGGTCAGCCAGCATGAAAAACGTTGATGACGGCGGTCAGGGAAATACAGCGCCCCGCTCCGAACAGGCCGCAGCCGCCCTGCAGAAACTTGTTGACCAGCAGCTGCAGGCCGGCTTCGTCAATGCGCGCAAAGTCAGCCTCCGCGTGTTCGGACATCGCGAGAATTTTTCGACGGACGGCGTCCAGCAACTCAGTCCGGACTTCGATGCCGCCTTCGAAGGTTTCGACTTCCCCGCCAACGAGCCTCAACAGCAAAGAGCTCTCGGACTGATTTCCATGACGCCACTCGCTCCCGCCATCAGCAAACGCTTCGCAGACGTGAATCAGCGGCTCAACAAATGCACTCCCTGGGGCTGGTCACCGCTCTACGAGTCCATCAGAAAGTGCATCGACACTGACCTTCAGGCACGCTCCGGACTCGTCGTTGCCATCACCGATGGTGTCCCCGGAGACGGTCCAACACCCGAATCTCCCGAACAGGCCAAACGCAACAGCCTTCCCGCACTCCTGCGATCACTCCAGAATCTCAAAGGCCGCGTTCAGGTCCTGATCCTCTGCATGGTCCCAGCGGAAACCGCACGCATCGAAGAACAACTCAACATCGACCTCGCTAAACTCAACCTCCAACCCGCAGACACCCAACTCCTTCGCTCCTGCTTCCTCATTCGCACGGCCGAAGACCAGAACCTGACCACTGAAATGGATAACGCCACCCAGCCCGGCGCGCTGACACTCACCAACGGCAATGCCCCCCGCGAACCTGTCGCCGGCCGCATCGATCCCGTCAACGGCCGTGGTCGTGTCGTCTATGCCGCCGATCAGCTCGACCCCGCTCGCGACTGCCTCGTCTCCCTCGGTGCTCAACGCTCCGATTCCGCACCACTCACGGCCACCTTCCGACCACTCCCCGGCGGTCAGGTGCTCATCGAAGCCGACTGGCAGGACCTCAATCGCAGACTCCTCTTCCGACATGGCAGCGCCACCGAACTCTCCGTACCTCTCCGACAAACATCCGAGATCCCCGCCGCTCCCACCCGTCTGGCCTCCACCGGCCCCCAGAAATTCCAGCCCCGCGGCAACGCGTCCGATCTGCAGTTCCAGCTGTACCTCGATCACGATAACGAGAACTTCCCCGTCGCACTCCCACAGGAACTCGAATTCGTCTACTCCGCCGCCACCGGTGTTCCCGGTACCGCCCGCATTCAGGAATCCTTCGAAAGCTTCCAGGGTTGCCCCGCATGGAAAATCAATATCGCCGGCTGGCACCCCGATGCTCGCATCCGCGTTCGTGCCTTCTGGAAAATGAACGCATCACAGCCCGACGAAGTCATTGCTCTCCCCGTCGCCCTCAAAGCCTCCAGCCCCGACACCTCCCGCAAACTCGAACCCGCCAACATGCCACCGCTCAGGCTCTGGTCCAATATCACCGAAGACCGCAGACTGCAGATCCGCGTGGACCCAGCCCCGCCATTCACTCCCCCGGCACCCGGCTCCCATCAACTTGATCCCCAGTCTCCGCACTCCATCCGCATTTCACTCCTCGAACGTGATGCGGCCGATCGCTGGAATCACGTCCCCACCGCCACCTCCATCCGCCGCCTCGAAAATGGTTCGCTCCTCTGCGAATTCCGCGGAGATGAAAACGCCCCCTGGCTGGCCGCCGATCGTGATCGCTTCGCCGTCGGACTCACGTCACTCAACACCCGTCTCAGCGGAGCCCTCGAAACTGCCGCGGACCTGCAACTCGACCAGCCACTCCCGTCAGACAATCCGTAAACACACACACTTTATCAGTTCAGTACGGCCCAACTTCCATAAGGTCCTCAATGTCCTCCCATTCACTCCACTGGCACGAAGGCCTCTTCCTCCGGCCACACCACTTCCAGGCCCAGGAACTCCTTCTCCAGGAATCACTCGCACGCTCCACCAGCTGGCTGCAACCCTTCCCGTGGGGACTTCACAGCCTCGAAGTTGACAGTGACTCCCTCGCTAATTGGCGAGTCTCCCTCAGCAGTTGCCATGCCCGCCTTCAGGATGGCACTCTCGTTCGCTTCCCCGAAGACTGCCATCTCTCTCCCGAACCCATCCCGCGAGCACTCTTTCGCAACTCAGAAAGTCGCGTGCGCGTGTCACTTGGAGTCCCCGAGCTTCGCCGCGGACCTTCCAATGTGGCCACCCCCGGCTCCGCACAAAACGCAACCCAGACGCCGCTCCGCTTCATGCCCCACCAGGAAGAACGCGAAGACGAAAATGCAGCCGGAAACCCACAGCCCGTTGACTTCCGTCGCCTGAATCCCCGCATTCTCTTCTCAGCACCCGACGAAAGCCTCCGCGGTTACGACGCTGTCCCCCTCTTCCAGCTAAGGCTCGGGTCCACTCCCGAAGCCCCGCCCAGAATCGACACCGAATACATCCCCCCCATCCTCCGCCTCGAAGCCTCCGCAGAAGCCTCCCGCATCATCCGCTCCGTCTATGATCGACTGGGTGCCATGAGCGGTGATCTGGCCGCAAAAATCCTCGACCGCGGTGTCAGTCTCAGCACAGGTCACCGGGATGACTTCGAAATCATCCTCCGGCTGCATGCAGTCAACTCCGCTCTCGGTGGACTCGCCCCCCTCCCCTTCCTCCCCAACGTGCACCCGCTCACCGCGTTCACCGAACTCGCCCGCGCCGCCGGATTGCTCGCCGTCTTCCGCCCCGAACGGCGAATCGCACAACTCCCGCCATACCTCCATCACGACATCGCATTCAGCTTCAAAGAACTTCGCAAACTCCTCGATTTCGCCGAAGAAACCGAAACCCCCTACAAACGCCGCGAATTCGGCTGGCAGGGCCTCCAGCTCGCCGTCCGCATCGACAAAGAATGGCTCGAAACCGGCTGGAACTTCTTCATCGGCGTCGAATCCAGCCTCTCCTCCACTCGCGTCGTCGAAATCCTCTCCGAAAGAGAACTGCTGATGAAAGTCGGCAGTGCCGAGGAAGTAGACCGGATCTACACCGGAGGTCGCGCAGGAGTGCAGGTTGCACCCGTCTCCGAAATCCAGATTCCCCGAGCCTTCCCCAGAAACAACTGGCACTACTTCCGCGTCCAGCGCGATGATCGCAACAGTGCCTGGGTTCAGGTCGAACGCACACTCAATCTCGCCGTCCGCGTCAATGAACGCAAAATCCAGAAGGCCCCCGACGCCGCTCACAAATTCGACGTCAAAGACAACGAATCCGGAAACCTCTTCTCACTCGGCTTCTCGCTCTTCGCCACACGCACCACCTGAAAACTCAAGCCCACTCTTCCAATCCTCAATTCATTCCCCCGCGAAGCCGTCCCATGTCCCGCTCCCTCGTCAGACTCGCTGAACCCTTCTTCCTCAAAGTCCTCGCGCTGGTCAACCAGCCAGGCAACTGTTCCCCGGAAGAACTCGAAAACCTGCAGCGAAAACTCATGGCCGACCTGCAGTCCATCGAATCCCGAATCCTCGCCGATCAACCCACCGGCTCCCCAGACTGGGAAGTCGGCAAACGACTCCTCATCTACTGGGCCGATGAAGTCCTCACTCTCAGATTCCCCGACTGGCAGGACCTCGTTCTCGAACATCGCTACCTCGAAGAAAAAAACCGCGCCTGGAAGTTCTTCCTCGAAGCCGAAGAAGGCATCCCCAAAAGCAGCGGTGGACTCGCTGAACTTGCCTATCTCTCCGTCGTTCTCGGCTTCGAAGGTGACCTCGAAGAAGCCTTTCGCAGGCTGCAAAGAGATCTGCCCGGCAATTCACACGACATCGCCGAAGCCCGACGAGCCTGGACCAGACAACTCCAGAGACTCATTCAAATGGACGTCGTCGATGGTCCCGAACCAAAACCACTCGAAGGCTCCGCAGAACCGCTCGCCGGAGAAACCACCTTCACCATCGCTATCGCCAGCTTCATCCTGTCGGCCATCCTCTTCCTTGTCACCATCGTCTGGTGGATGGCTGCCGCTGATTCCACCGGCACAGCTCCCGCTGATGCTGCCCCCAGCACTCCAGCGCCTTCCTCCAACTCTCCAGTCTCTCTCTGAATCCCCGTTTTTTCCGCCTTTTTCTGCCACCTCCAGCCCCGGACATTTGCAGCCCTGAAAAAATTTCCACAAAATCACGCAACTCCTCAGACAAATCTCAGACAATAGTCTCACAAGGGAAACGCAAGCGGTTAAAAAACTCGCCACAACGCGTGGTGAACCTTCCGCGTCTCCCAAAACGGTCAGTTAAGAAAGGCCGCAACCATGCCCGCTTTCATGAAACTTGGCGACATCAAAGGTGAAGCTCAGGACACCGATCACAAGGACTGGGTCCTCATCGATACCCTCTCCGCCGGCATCCATCGCACCATCCCCGTCGGTGCTCTCGATCAGCAGCGAACCAAAGGCAGCACCACCCTCGGTGACGTGCACATCACCCGACAACTCGATAAGTCCAGCACCAAACTCCAGGAAGCCTGTGCCAACGGCACCTTCTTCAAGGAAGTCGAAATTCACCTCTGCACCACCGTGAAGAACAAACAGGAACCCTACCTCATCTACAAACTGTCTGACGTCATCATCAGCAGCTACAGCATGCACGGCAACGCCAGCGGACAGCCACTCCCAGGTGAAGACTTCTCCATGAACTACCAGAAAGTCGAATGGACCTACGTCGTTGTCGATCCCAAGACCGGTGACAACAAAGGCAAGGTCGTCGGCAAGTACGAACCCGCAACCGGACGCAGCTGATTCCCGCTCAGCCTTCCCGCTCCGCTTCCAAACGCTGCCGGCTTCCCTGATGCTCACTACGAAACGTGGTGTCCTCAGAATCCCGGCAGCGTTTTCCAGTTTGACCTCCTACATTCACAGGTGCTTCCATGGCTGAACTCACTCAGGATAACAAACCACTCGCCGTGGAAACCCCGCTCGGCAAAGATAAACTCCTCCTCGCTTCCTTCACCGGCAGCGAAGCCATCTCCGATCTCTTCAACTTCGAACTCGAACTCCTCTCCGAAGACGGCGGGATCAAACCCGCCGATATCATCGGCAAGCCCGTCGGTTTCTGCATCCGACGTCCCGATGGCAAAACCCGATGGTTCCACGGCTTCGTCGCCGCATTCGTCTACGCCGGCTTCAATGATCGACTCTACTTCTATCGCGCACAGGTCGTCCCCTGGCTCTGGTTCCTCACCAAAGCCTCCGACTGCCGTATCTTCGAAACCGAAAAATCCAAAAACGCCCGCGAAATTATCGACAAACTCCTCTCCGGACTCGGCTTCTCCGATTACAAATGGGATCTCAAACGCACTCCGGAAAAACGCGAGTACTGCGTGCAGTACCGCGAAACTCACTTCGACTTCCTCGCCAGACTCCTCAGCGAAGAAGGCATCTTCTGGTACTTCCTCCACGAACAAAACAAACACACACTCGTACTCACCGATCACCCTGGCGGACTCTGCGATTCCAAAGACGCTGATCTCGAACTCGCCACCAACGCCTCACACTCCGAAGAAACCAACAACCTCCGAACCTGGCGACGCAACTGGCAACTCACCACCGGACGCTACACACACACCGACTACAACTTCGAAACTCCCTCCACCTCACTCCTCGTCGATAAAAACAGCGTCGTCTCGCTCACCGGTAACTCCAAACTGGAATACTACGACTTCCCCGGCATCTACGGCACCATGGCCCAGGGCGACTCACTCGCCATCCTCCGCATCGAAGCCGAAGAAGCCCGACACGATAACGCCTCCGGCGAAAGCACCTGCTCCTTCTTCTCCCCAGGGGCCCGCTTCACCATCAAAGCACACTACGACCCCGCTGAAGTCGGCAAAAAATGGGCCCTCGTCTCCGTACAGCACCAGGCCTCCGTCGGCGGTGCCTGGTTCTCCTCAGAAGGCGCCAGCGACTTCCTCTACACCAACTCCTTTAACTGCCTCCCCGCCACCACACCCTTCAGACCAACACTCAGACCCGCTCCCGCCATCCACGGCATCCAGACCGCCCTCGTCGTCGGACCCTCCGGTGAAGAACTCTACACCGATCGCTACGGCCGCGTGAAAGTCCAGTTCTACTGGGACCGACTCGGTAAGAAAAACGAACGCTCCAGCGCCTGGATCCGCGTCTCCCAGGTTCACGCCGGAAAAGGCTGGGGGATGATGGACCTCCCACGAATCGGCGAAGAAGTCATCGTCAGCTTCCTCGAAGGTAATCCCGATCGACCCATCATCATCGGTCGCGTCTACAACGGCGAAAATGCGCCCCCATTTGCTCTGCCAGGTGAAAAAACACGCCGCGGGAATACCACAAAATCCCACAAAGCATCCGGCTACAACGAAATGTCCATGGATGACACCGCCGGAAAAGAACAACTCCGCATCAATGCCCAATACAACATGGACACCAATGTCAATAACAATCAAACCCTGAATGTTGGTGTCGATCGAAAAAATACAATCGGTGGAAACGAAGATATCACCATCGGCAAAGATCAAACCGTCACCATCGACGCTAACCAAACCATCAAAATCGGCTCAAAAATGCAGCTCACTGTCGGCTCCGATCAAACAATCGAAGTCGGCGCTAATCGCAAAGATGACGTCAAAGCCGACGAAACCTCCACCGTCGGCGGAAAACAAAAACTCACCGTCGGCTCCGATCAAACCGTCTCCGTCGGCGGAAAACAAGCCGTTACCGTCACCGGTGATGCCACCCTCGCCTCCCAGGCCAAAATCAAAATCGAAGCCACCGTCTCCATCGAACTCATCTGCGGCGGCAGCACCATCAAGATTTCTCCCACAGGCATCGAAATCAAAGGCCCCATGATCACCGTCGAAGGCACCGCCACCGCCACCATGAAAGCACTCAATACCACCGTCCAGGGCTCCGCTCTCCTCACCCTCACAGGCGCCATGACCAAAATCAACTAACCCCCCCTCCCCCCTCTCCCCGACCAGGGGAGAGGGGCCGGGGGTGAGGGGCCAAACCCACCAGAACCCCCAAACACACCCACAGCAACTCGCATCCCCACCAACCCCACCACCCGATCCCGTCATGCCCGCCTTCCTGCGAGCCCTTCTCCCCGGTAACACCTCACCTCGCGATGTCGCCGCACTCGCCGAGGGTCGCACGGTCATCATCGGTCGCAGCCCCTCCTCCGATGTTCCCTTCCCCGATGATCAAAGCATGTCTTCCCGGCACGCGTCTCTGCTTCTCACTGCCGATTCCTGTACCCTCCGCGATCTCTCCAGCACCAACGGGACCACGCTCAATGGCGAACCCGTGCAAACAGCCCAGGTCAAACCCGGTGATTCTTTCGTCTGCGGCCAAACCACGTTCCTGATCGAATGGACTGGTCCTCCTCCAGCCGTCAAAACATCCGCCACCACTGCTGCCGGCTCCACAGTCGCCGCTGCCCCCAACTCCGCCGCCCCAGCTGCCGCCCCCACACCCAAACTCCCCCCGGAACTCATTCCCACCGCCGGCTTTCTGCTTCCAGCCGCCGACCCCATCCTCGCCCGCTTCCAGCTGCGACAATCCATCCCACTCACACCCGAAGACAACGAAACCCCAGCGGACTTCCTCCAGCGACTGCCTCACCCTGCTGCAAAACTCGAATTCCTCGCCTTTGCCCTCCACCGTCGCTGCGCCATCAACTGG
Source organism: Planctomycetaceae bacterium (assembly GCA_046074645.1). Lineage (GTDB taxonomy): Bacteria > Planctomycetota > Planctomycetia > Planctomycetales > Planctomycetaceae > SXXK01. The sequence goes on from JBJTOP010000206.1 coordinate 45,107, forward strand.
CTCGCTGCTGCCATCACTCAACTCCCCGATCTCGCCCCCGAAGAAACCGCCTTCCTGCAACTCATCCAGAACTGGTGCACCGCCCCCACAGAAGAACTCCGCCGAAAAATCCAGACCGCCACCGAACCGCTTGACCCCCAGCGTCCGCTCAAGTGGCTCGGAACTGCAGTCTTCTTCTCCAGCGGCAGCACCACTCCACCCGGCTCTCCATTTCTCGCCCCGGACCCCAAAACCTGTCATCAGGCCATTCACGCCGGCCTTGTCATCCTGACACTCAGTCTCGCACCATTGCCCCCACAAACGCTCGTCACACAGTCCGCACTCGTCGATCTCGCACTCAAGCTCGCCAACCCATGAATCAGCCAGCCTCCAATCCCATCCTCAAGCGACTCCAGACCCTCGAAGGACTCTGGAACGAATTCGCTGCTGATCCCGACGCCCGCATCCTCCGCTGGATCGCCTCCGACGACTCCGTGCAGATGCTGCAGACATTCATCGACCTCCAGTCCGAATCCAGCGAAATCCCCGATCTCTTCATTGAACTCAAATCCCCGCTCCTCAAACCCGCCGAATGGACCTCGCAACTCCTCGCCGAATTCACCCAAACCGTCGCCGATAATCGCACCAACATCGAAGCCCTCGGCATCGTGATTCGCTGGAACCCGCCGCCCCCGCAACCTCCGCCCGATCACCGCACACTGCTGAATTCATTCATCGAATTCGCCACCTTCACTCAGTCACTCGCCGACCACTTCGTCGTTGTCCTCAATCCCTCCGCCGTCATCAGCCGCAGCGAACTCGACAACTGGCTCACCAAACTCACAACTCTCCCCATCCCCGAAGCACTCCGCTTCATGGTCATCGACTACGACCACCCGCCACAACTCAGCCAGCTCGCCGAATCCCCCGTCGTTCGCTCCGTTGATCCACAGCTCAACATGTCCCAGGCTTACGAACAGATCGCCGCTGAAGCCGGTCCACCAGGTCCCGGTCACGACTTCCGCCGCTACTACGTCGCCACCACCAATGCCGCCGGACAGGGCGACACCGCCGCCGCCTCACAAGCCGCCGCCAAAGCCATCGAAATTGCCGTTCGCGAAAACTGGCACCACCTCGCCTGCACCGTGCAAATGGCCCTCGGAGCTGCCTGGTTCACCGCTGGCAAACCCACAGAATTCCTCAACTGCTGCCACGCCGCCCTCAAACACATCCTCGGACAAACCGACGATGTCTGCCGAAAACTGCTCGTCACCGTCCACATGTCCACCGGCTCCGCCTGCATCGCGGCCGGAAAAACCGCAGACGCCGCCACGCCCTTCCAGGCCGCCGCTGCAGCAGCCGCCGAAATTCAGGACCACCGAGGCGAACTGGAAGGCTGGAGAATGGCCGCCTGGTGCCTCGAACAGACCGGACAAACTCAGCCCGCCTGGGACTGCTCCCTCAAATCACTCGCCGCCGCAAAACTCATCGATCCCGAACAACGCCGCAATACCCACCTCCCCTGGGCCGGCGAAACCATGCTCCGACTCGCGCGCAAAGACAAACAACGACGTGATCTCACCGAGAATCAAATGACCGAACTGCTCGGGCAGGACTGGAAATCACTGCTCAATCCAGGAGCCGTCTGAAATGATCGCCGCCAAACATCTCGATCCCGTCATCGGCGTCGATATCCACCTCATCCAGCCGCCCGGACCCGTCCCGCCGGTTCCCATTCCTCACCCCTTCGTCGGGTTCCTGATGGATCCGGCCGACTACGTCCCCATCGTCGGCTCCACCGTCCTCATCAACAACATGCACCGGGCCCAGGCCGGCACCGCAGGCAAATGTGTCCCGCCCCACATTCCCATCGGCGGCGTCTTCGTCCCGCCTCCTCCCGGCAACGAATGCGAAATGTTCATGGGCAGCGCCACCGTCGAATGCGATGGCGATGCCCTCAGCTACATGGGACTGCCTGCCCTCAGCTGCCAAAGCGTCGGTATGCCCTCCATCCCACGCGTCTCACCCAAGAAAAAAACCATCCCCAAATGCCTCATGCTCCCGACCTCACAGGTCCTCGCAATCCCCGCAGGACCGCCCGTGATGGTCGGTGGCCCGCCCACGATCTCAATCATGGGCATGGCCATGAAAGCCGGCGCCGCTGCACTCGGTAAACTCGCCAAAGCCTTCAAAAAGATTCAAAAGAAAAGCAAACGCTGGAAAGCAATCTCCAAACGCGCCCACGAAGCCGCCAAAAAGGCCATGGACAAGCTCGGTGTCCCCCCCAGCGCCCGCAATCGCGTCCACCGCGCCATCTGCTCCGTCACCGGACACCCCGTCGATATCGCCACCGGCAAAGTCTTCACCGACGCCATCGACTTCCAGCTCCCCGGTCCGCTCCCACTCGTCTGGGAACGCGTCTGGTTCTCGACCTCCACCTACAACGGCCCACTCGGACACGGCTGGCACCACAGCTACGACCTCGGACTCGTCGATGAAGGCGAAGCCGTCGCCATCCGACTCCCCGACGGCCGCCCCGTCGCCTTCCCACCCATCGCTCCAGGCGAATCCGTCTTCGACCGCACCGAACGACTCACGCTCTCCCGCAGCCACGATGGCTACTCCGTCCGCAACGCCGAAGGCATCTCCTTCCACTTCGGCGTCGTCACGTTCGACTCCCCCGTTCAAAAACTGGTGGCTGTCACCAACCGCCAGAACTTTCGCATCGACTTCAGCTACGACAAACACGGATACCTGTCGGAAATCCGTGACAGTTCCCGCCGACTGCTTCCTGTCACCACCGACCAGCAGGGCCGCATCACAGAAATCCGCGCCCCGCACCCGGACGAACCTCGCCAGACATTCCCCCTCGTTCGTTACGAATACGATCACTCCGGTCTGCTCGTTGCCACCCGTGATCCACTCGATCACGCCATGACCTTCCACTACAGCCCCGGCGGATTGCTGCTGCACGAAACCAATCGCAACGGACTCACCTTCCACTTCGAATACGATGCCGACTCCCCGGACGCCCGCTGCATCCACACCTGGGGCGATGGCGGCATCTACGAACGCTGGCTCCACTACGACACCGAACTCCGCCGCACCATCGTCACCAACTCGCTGGGACACAAAACCACCCACTTCGCCAACGAAAACGGCCTCGTCACTCGCGTCGTGGATCCGCTCGGATACGCCTCCGAATCAGCCTTCACGGAGTTCAATCAGCCAGCCTCCAGCATCAGTCCGCTCGGACTGCCCACCGCCTGGAATTACGATGAACGCGGAAATATCGTTGCGGAAATCAATCCCGATGGTTCCGCCGTACAAATCGAATACAACTCCCTCGATCTGCTCACAGCGATCCAGCAGCCCAGCGGAGCGAAGTGGAACTGGGCCTATGACGCGGTCGGCCAACTCCTCTCCCGCACCGATGCCACCGGTCGCCAAATCCAGTTCCGCTGGGATTCCGGACTCCTCGCCGAAATCACCGCCGCCGATGGCAGCTCCACCCGCTTCAGCTGGGACTCCGCCAGCCAGCTCTCCTCACTCACCGCACCCAACGGACTCACACTGCACTGGAAATACGACGCTCTCGGACGCACCGTCGAAACACTCTCCCCTGCCGGCTCCCAGCGACGCTGGTGGGACCTGGCAAGCCGCCCCGTCCGCGTCGCCGAACCAGACGGCAACCTCCGCTCACTTGCCTGGGACCCCGAAGGCAACCTGCTGCACTATGGCGATGTTCACAAAAACATCCGTTTCACGTATCAGGGCATGAATCGCCTCGCCACTCGACGCGAAGCCGGGCATACCGTCGCCTTCCACTACAACACCGAAGAAGACCTCACCAGCGTCACCAACGAACATGGAAACGTCTATCGCTTCGAATATGATGAAAACCGCGAACTGACCAGGGAGTACGGCTTCGATCAGCTGCGGCGGATCTACACACGCGATGCAGCCGGACGCGTCGTCCGGCTCGAACGCAGTTCCGGCGCCGTTGTTCACTACACCCACGACCCGCTCGATCGCATCACCTGCATCAATTACGGTAACGACCACGCTGAAAACTGGACCTGGAACGCCGACGGTCAACTGCTTGCCGCTGCCAGCCCAGACTGCACCGTCCGCTTCGAACGCGATGCCGCCGGACGCATTCTCCGCGAATGGCAGGATGACTTCTGGGTCGAATCCCGCTACGACGCCGTCGGTCGCCGCCGTGAAATGCGTTCCTGCTTCGGAGCCGTGCAGACCATCGAACGCAACTCCGTCGGTGATGCCGTCGCTGTCACTGCCGCTACCGTCAGCTCAGCAAGTCCCAGCGACCCCGCACAGATACTCTGGCAGACCCGGATCAGCCGCGATCAGCTCGGAATGGAACTGGAACGCGAACTTCCCGGAGGCATTCGCAGCCGCTGGGAACGCGATCAGACCGGAAGGCCCATTCGTCATCAAATCCTCCGGGATGGCAACGCCACCCGAGACGTTCGCTACGAATGGGACGTCAACTACCGACTCAAACGCATCGTCTCCGCACAGACCGGGGCCGTCAGCTTCGAATTTGACGCCGCCGGAAATCTCGCAGCCGCCAGCTTCGAAAACGGACTCCGCGAACTTCGTACCCCCGATGCTGTTGGAAACCTGTACAAAACCAGCGATCGCAGTGACCGTCGCTACGGAAAATCCGGCGAACTGCTGGAATCCCGCGACGAGAGTGGAACGACTCGCTTCGAATACGACGCCGACGGAAACCTCGCACGCAAAATCACCCCCGAAGGTACCTGGCACTACGCCTGGGACCCCGCCGGAATGCTCAAAACCGTTGTCCGTCCCGACGGCAAAACCATCAGCTTCCGCTACGACGCCCTCGGTCGCCGCATCAGCCGCACCACCGCCGGCAAAACCACACGCTGGATCTGGGACGGCAACAATCCCCTCCACGAATGGATCCAGCTCTCGCCCGAAGAAATCGCAGCACTCGAAGCGGCCAAACCAGCCGCTTCCCCGGCGAAAACAACCGCCCAACTGGCACTCGCAGCACACCCGGCCACCGGGCCACCAGACGAACCGGAACTTGAGCCCAAACCACTGCTGCCTGCTCCCCATGAAGTCATCACGTGGCTGTTTGACCCGGACACGTTCCGCCCAGCCGCCAAACTTCAGGGCGAACACGCCTGGTCCGTTGTCACCGACTACCTCGGTACACCCACCACGATGCTAGATGAAAACGGCCGGACCGTCTGGTCAGCCGACCTGAGCATCTACGGGCAAATCAAAAATCTCACGACTGCCGACAACCAGACTCAAACCTCCTGCCCCTTCCGCTGGCTCGGACAGTACGAAGACGAAGACACTGGACTCTACTACAACCGCTTCCGCTACTACGACCCCGCCACCGGCACCTACATCAGCCAGGACCCCATCCGCCTCGCCGGCGGACTCAACATCTGCGCCTATGTGCACGACCCACTGACGTGGGTCGACCCGATGGGGTTGAGTGGGAATTGTGAAAAGGCTGGTGCTCCAAGAGGTTTGTTGCACGAAAACCCCTCTGGTTTGGTCCAGTCTAGGGTTGAAGAACTCACGGCTGCGATTCCCGATGGGGCAAAGGGTCGGATTACGATGGGCGTCGCCGTGGTGGAAGATGCGAATGGCGTCCGTTCGGTCTTGATTTCGACCAGTGAGCCTAGAGGCTACTTGCGACCGGGTGTCACTTTGCAACCGGGAGAAACGATGGTCGCTGGCTTGGGCCATGCGGAAGCCGACATTGTGGCTCACGCCAAGGCGAACAATCTCAAGATCATTGACATTGGAGCGACCCGGCCAGTCTGTGTGCCGTGCCAAGATGCAATTGGGCCGTCCGGAGCCAACATATCCACCCCACTGAGGAAGCGACCGCAATGAAAACTTCTAACACTATGTCCCGATTGGAAAGCGTTTCCCGTTCCCTTGCGGCGTCGTTACGTCAGGTGTCGGATAGGCAGCAACGAGCCGCTTGTTTAGCTGCCTGCGAATTCGCCGTCGAACATTCGGGGGTAGATTCACCAGTTGTTGAACATGCTCTACAAGCCTTGCGGCAGTCGAAGCCTGTTGCACCGCAGGTAAAGCGGGATTTGGAGGCACTAACGCAACGCCTTGATGACGAATACTTTGATTTACAGGAAGCGGCTGAGAACGGAACGGCGAGTGAAGATGAGTGGAAACGAGCATTTTCACAAGCAAGGGCTGCTTCGGCTTTGGTGTTCGCCTCTGGTGATGACGCTTTTGAGGCGGCAAGCCAAGCAATATATGAAGCCACCGCCACGGTTGACGATAACAGTGAATTGGTAGTTATCGTCGCAAAAGCGATGGCTTGACCGCAGCCGAACAAAAAAGGTGCCATGCACCTTAACCCCCGAAACCCAGCCTTTTTCCTCACTCCAACGCACTCCGCTGCCGCGCACTCCACCGCTGGCATCGCAGGGGGCGTCACCCGTAATTTCCACCACATCGAAGGGCAGCATTCGGTCGGGCTTCCGTCGGCTACGCA
>JBJTOP010000207.1:0-41329 GCA_046074645.1 Planctomycetaceae bacterium
CATCAACAACGACACAATCCGGGACAGCAGCAGAACTTGCGGCAAGCAGTCTCAGGATTTCGCCGTCCCCGGATTCAGCCCGAACCCCGCAATCCCTGAACAGGTGCAGGGCGGTTTCCCGAAGGACGGGGTCGCCGATGAGCACAAATGTGCGGAGGCTGGACGAAGGCTTGAACCATGGCAGAGCTGTCGCTGTGGCTTCGGACGCGAAGACGTCTTCAGCGGCTGCGAGCGGTGAGAGGGGGGCCTGAGACGAACGCAGCTGATGCAGGTGCAACGCGATTCGCGCGGGAGCTGAGGCCGGGGTGGTGCGAAAGGCGACGGGCCAGAGCTGATGCGTGCGTGCTTCGGACGTACACAGCGGACCTTCGCAGCAGATGACTCGCTGAAAAAACATCCGCCCGATGAATCGCTGGACAAGCGTCTGCGGATGTTCGTCACACCACGACCGAAACACGATGGCAATGTCCGGGAGCTTTGCAGCGGAATCGAGTGCCTGCAGGGCGTTCTGAAGAGTTGGGTAGTGCGACAGTTGACCTTCTGATTCGACGGTTCGCAGCCAATCGAGCACCGGCTGGAATGCTGGACCATCACCGATCGTGATGATTGTCGGCTGCTGGCGAGTTCTGTCTGGGACGGCGACAGTATGAAGGGGAGTGCTGGGCACGGCGAGTTTCTGAGAGAGGAGGGGGCAGCGGGAGCGGGGCAGTGAATTCGCGTCGTCAGGGAAGTGCCTCGGGACGGCTTGCAGGTGGGGGCTGATCGAGAAACATGCGGTGCCAGAGTTCGAGGCAGAGCAGATTCCAGAGCCGATAGGCGTGGTTGAAACGTCCGGATGTGTGTTCGTCGATGAGCTGCCGCAGGGCTTCGGGTCGAAAGAGTCCGCGGCTGAGGCTGCGTTCGGAAAGCAGCACGTCGCGAAGGAGCGGCTGCAGGGAATCTCGAAACCAGTGATCGATGGGGACTCCGAAGCCCATTTTTGAGCGGTTGCGAATGGGTTCGGGGATCAGGTTTTTGAAGGTATCGACGAGGATGGCTTTGGAGCGGCGGAGCGTTTGTTTCCAGCGCAGCGGCATTCGCGCTGCCAGCTCGACGACTTCAGTGTCCAGAAACGGGCAGCGACATTCGAGCGAGGCGGCCATGCTGGCGATGTCCACTTTAGTCAGGATGTCGCAGGGCAGATAAGTCTGCGTATCAACGGCTGTGGTGCGAGTGATGAAGCCGCGGGAGGGGTGATCATTCCATGCCTGCATGATAAAGTCGGCAGGATCGTGATCATCGAGGACATCGCGCAGCAGCGGTCCGGCAAGCCATTCAAGTTTTGAGCGATTGAAGATGGTGATCCAGTTGAGATAGCGCCGCTCGGGGGATTCGGCGAGTGATTCGGTCAGACGTTTCAGGCGGCGGATGAAGGAACGCTGTTCGATCCCACCGGGGATGCGACTGACGAGCGAGGCGATGAGGCTGCGGAGCGGTCGCGGGATGATGTCAATGCGGCCAGCAGCTCGGGCGGCACGGTAGCGATCGTAGCCGCAGAACAGTTCGTCACCGCCGTCTCCGGTGAGTGCCACCGTGACGCGCTGCCGGGTCATTCTGGCCAGATACATAGTTGGAATCGCCGAGCTGTCTCCGAAGGGCTCGTCATAGTGCCAGATGAGTGAAGGCAGAATTGTCAGGGCATCCGGAGTGACCACATCTTCGTGGTGACTGGTGCCGAGATGCTGAGCGGCGATGCGAGCGAAGCGACGTTCATCAAAGGCAGCGACGGGGAAGCCGATGGAGAAGGTTTGGGCGGGGCGATCGAGGAGCTGCTGCATGAGGCCGCAGATAATCGTGGAATCGATTCCGCCGGAAAGAAAGGCGCCCAGCGGAACTTCGCTTTCAAGCCGCAGGCGGACGGCTTCTGTGAGTGTTTGCCGCAGCTCGTCCTCGCGATCGGCAACAGAACGTAAACGCCGATCAGGTTCGTCCCATGGAGCGTTCCACCAGCTTCGCAGTTCCAGCCGGCCGTCTTCAAGCACGGCAAGAGTTCCCGGCGGCAGTTTGCTGAAACCCTGCAGGATACAGTGGGGATGGGGGACGTACTGAAGCGTCAGGAACTGGAGCAGTGCGGAATTGCTGCGGTGACGCTGAATGTCGGGGATCTGCAGCAGGCCTTTGAGTTCACTGGCAAAGCTGAATCGACCGTCTTCGAGTCGATAATAGAGCGGTTTTTTGCCCATGCGATCGCGGGCGAGCACGAGATGGTTCAGACGTGCGTCCCATAAGGCGAGTGCGAACATGCCACGCAGATGCCGCACGAAGTCGAGGCCGTGTTCTTCGTAGAGGTGCACGATGACCTCAGTGTCACCTTCAGTGCGGAACTGGTGACCGGCGGCAAGAAGCTGCCTGCGCAGCTCGCGGTAATTGTAGATCTCGCCGTTAAAGACGATCTGGATGGACTGATCTTCGTTGCCCAGTGGCTGAGCACTGCCCCCCACATCAATGATGCTCAGCCGGCGATGCCCGAGAGCGACGCCGGGAGTCTCCGGGGAAGGCAAGGATTTGTCGCTGGACGGGCTGTCGGCGGCCGCGTGTGTCCGGGGAGTTCGTGGCGGGGCGAACCAGGCACCGCCAGCGTCCGGGCCACGGTGCTGCAGGCTGTCGGTCATACGCTGCAGTGCAGCGGGGTCGATTGCTTTCGACGCCTGCCACCAGACTGCTCCGGCAATTCCGCACACTCGTCTGCGATTCCTTTACTCTATTCGTAGATTGGACAGAACGTGTTGAAGGCTGCTTCACAGAACACACCAGGATCATTGAATCGACGACCCTGGTCCAGTGATGAAATCGCCTGCATGTCGTCCAGTGACAATTCGAAATCAAAGATGTTCAGGTTTTCTGCCATGCGTTCAGGAGTGACCGTCTTGGGAATCACCGAAGTGCCTCTTTGAACGCCCCATCGCAGCAGGATCTGAGCGGCCGATTTGCCGTACTGCAGAGCCATGCACTGGATGACGGAATTATCAAGCAGTGAGTCGGATGGGATGGCCATACCCAGACTGTAATAGCTGGCAGGGCCCAGTGGTGAGAAGGCTGTGACAGCGATCTGCTGTTGATTGCAGTACCGCAGGAGCTTTTGCTGGGTAAGGAACGGGTGTGACTCGATCTGCAGAACGCTGGGGCGGATGCGGGCCACGGCGAGCAGATCGCGGAGCAGGCTGGTGCCGAAATTGCAGATGCCGATGTGTCGCACCAGCCCGGCATCGACGAGCGATTCCATGGCCGACCACGTTTCAGAAATCGGTACCGGGACTTCCTGCATACTGGGGTTGGGAGCCGCCGGGTCGAAAAACCAGCCCGGCGGGTAGCGTTGTTCAAAAGGAACAAATCGCTGTGCGATGGGGAAGTGCATGAGATACAGGTCGAGGTGATCGAGGCCAAGGTCGCGGAGCGACCGTTCGCAGGCGGGCCGCACGTGCTTTTCAGCGTGGTAGGTGTTCCAGAGTTTCGAGGTGACCCAGAGGTCTTCGCGCTGGCAAAGTCCCTGAGCGATCGCGGCGGAGATGCCATGGCCGACTTCGAGTTCGTTGCCGTAGTCACAGGCGCAGTCGAGATGACGGTAGCCAGCAGAGATGGCAGTGCGGCACACGTCTGCGGCGGCAGGGCGATCAACTTTCCAGAAGCCGAAGCCGACGGACGGCAGAGCGGCACCGGTGAAGAGTTGCAGATTCAGAGACATGGGTGGGGGAGGTTCCGTGCGTGTGAGAAGGCAGTGAGAAACGGAGGTGTGAAAACTAGCACGTTACTGTAGCGGGCTGTGAGGAGCGAACAAGCAAATCTGGGGGCGGTTTTTGCTTTCCGAGGATAAGTTGCGTGCCAGCACTCTGCACTTTCTTTCAGTGGCACGTGTTCCCGAAGAATCTTTTTATCAGACACAATCAGCACATGCCGTCGAAACCAGCTCCGGAGCAGTCGTGACAAACTCACATCTGTCCGGTATTCTTATGGGCCTCTGGATGTGCAGAACAGTTTCCCGCGGCAGCCTGACAAAGGAGTGTACCACAGCGATGTCAGACAATGCAGAGTTCGAAAGGCGCCTGCAAAATGTGCAAATGCTGACAGGACACAGTTTCAGGCAATGCTCATCAATAAAATCCCTCACAAAGCTGCTTGCCATTATCGCCGCTCTGCTGATGCTGTTCGTACTGTGGTCGCGAACAAAGGCGGCGACGACTGACGAATTGCCGCCGCAGCATTCTCGATTGAAGATCAGCACACCCGGTGGCATCCGCGAATGTGTCATCCACATTCCGGCTGCCTGCGAAAAATCAGGTGCGCATCCACTGGTAATCATGTTCCATGGTTATGGCGGCACTGCCCTGAACGCTGCGCAGGAAACTAACTGGTCGGCAAAAGCTGATGAGCAGTCCTTTGTCGTTGTCTACCCGGAAGCAACTCGTCCGGACAAATCAAGCCCTCAAAGTTTTCGCAGGAATCCGCAGGCGTGGAACGATGGTTCCGGCCGCTTCCATGCGGCATCAGAAAACATCGACGATGTGGCATTCATCGATGCGATGATCGAACAGATCAGTGAACGGTGCTCGATTGATGGTGAGCGCATTTTTGCAACCGGATTTTCGAATGGCGCCTCGATGACATTTCGTCTGGGAGCAGAACTGTCGCATCGTATCGCCGCCATCGCTCCTGTCAGCGGTACATCCTGGATCGATAAGCCTGCTCCATCGCAGACCCTTTCAATCTGTTACATCACAGGCACAGCCGACTCGCTGAACCCCATCGAAGGGGGCTATCCCAAACTCGCGTTTGGAGGAAAGGAACAGGGCGGGCAGCCGAAGCCCGCCGTGCAGACGTTCATAAAGCAATGGGCAGAAGCACTGCGATGTCCCGAAAAGCCACGTCTTGAGGAACTTGCAAATGGTGTGCATAAACGGCTGTACGGATACGGTGAGCAGCAGTCAGAGATCCAGTTGATCACTGTCGAAGGACTCGGACACCACTGGGCTGGTGGCGTCAGTCAGGCGCCGCAACTGCTTGTGGGTAAGCCCAGTAACAGGCTGGTTGCCACTGACGTGATCTGGGATTTCTTCAAGGCTCATCCGGCTACCGGCCGTTCAGTCAGGCCACCTCAGTCCACAAAGTGAAACTCATTAATGCTCAGCAGGGCTTCCAGGTAATCCTGCCATGCAGCATCGGCGACGGCTCCTGCCCGCTGGCGGTCGGCAAGAAACTGCAGCCCCGCGGAAAGTTCGTCAGCTTCGGGCGACCGGGCGAACAGCAGTCGCCATGCATCGTGGATTTTTTGGGTGTCACTGGAGGTTTGAAGTCTGCGCAGGAGCTCCGCGGCTCGCTGTTCGGTCCAGACAGAATTCAGCAGAAACAGCTGCTGCAGCGGCGTTGTCGTGGGTTCTCTGCGAGGACTATGGGCACTGGCCTCAGGAAAGTCGTGCATACGCAGAATCGGGTGCAGTTCTTCCCGGGCGATGATCGTGTAGAGTGATCGGCGGACGTGTGCAGGATCATCGACCGCCTTTCCAGGGCCTCCTGTTGTCAGATCCAGAACACCCGCCGCGGCAAGGGCTGCGTCGCGCCACATTTCCCAGTCCAGTCGGCGTCTGGGGCCGCGCCACAGCAGCCGGTTATCGGGATCGATTTCGCCGGGCAAGTCGCGATAGGCAGAACTTTGCTGCCAGGTATTTGAGAGCAGGATTTCGCGGTGCAGCCATTTGATGTCCCAGCCCTGGTGAATGAAGCGCGCTGCCAGATACTCCAGAAGTGCGGGATGCGAAGGCCGCTCGCCCTGAGCACCAAAGTCGCTGGGGGTGCGCACAAGCCCGGCGCTGAAGTGCTGATCCCAGATGCGATTGACGATCACACGAGCCACCAGCGGCGCTGCGTCTTCAAGCAGTGCGGCCGCCAGCTGCTGCCGACCACTGCCTTCGCTGAGTGCTCGTGGTGTGCCCTCAGAGAATACCGTCAGAAATCGACGGGGAATCACTTCACCAGTGTTGCCGGGATTGCCGCGACGGAAGACGGGCAGATTCCGGGCAACTCCGTCGCGGTATTCGAGCTTTGTGAGTTCTTCACCTTCCGGCAGCACAAACAGGCTGGATTCCTTGAGTACGTGCGCGAAGGGCGCGTCGAAGCCAGGCGTCTGCCGCAGCGCAGTCAGCTGCTGTTCCACATCCGCAGCTTCACCAGGGCTTTTCTCCCTGAGTGATTTGAGTCTGGCTTCGAGATTTCGTGCGGTGCTGCGGGCGGCGATTACGGCTGCAGCCTGATCGGCCGGAAGCAGAGGTCGTTCGTCCAGCTGAGTACTTGCGAAGACGCCGGCAAGTCCATAGTAATCCGCCGTGGAAATGGGATCAAACTTATGATCGTGACAGCGCGCACAGGACACGGTGAGCCCAAGGAATGTGCGGCAAACGGCATCCACCCGCTCATCCCACTCGTCCGCCACGATCTGCTCAATTACGACTGGAGCCAGCCGCAGCTCTTTCCAGTAGGTGGGGCTGAGTCCGAGGAAGCCGAGCGCAGCGAGGTCGGATGGAGGTGTGTCGGGAATGCGGTCCGCTGCCAGCTGCAGTTTGAGGAATTGGTCAAACGGCAGGTTTCGATTCAATGCTGCCACCACCCAGTCGCGGTAGATCCAGCCACGGTCGGTTGGATTCTGCCAGTCCGGCGTGAAGTCGGTGTAGCGGGCAAGATCCAGCCAGACGCGGGCCCAGCGTTCGCCGTACTGGGGCGAGTTCAGCAGGTCATCGATCAGCCGTGCATAGGCCTGAGGGCTGGAATCTGCTGCAAAGGCGGCCTGCTGTTCCAGAGTCGGAGGCAGCCCGGTGAGATCGAAGGTGAGTCTTCGCAGGAGTGTTTCCGGGGAGGAGCGTGGGCTGGGGGACAGTGCGTTCTGTTGCAGCTGATCGAGAACAAAGGCATCGATGGCTGGAGCCGGGTTTGTCTGCCCTGGCCACGAGTGCGCCGGGACCTGCACAGTCTGCAGCGGCTGCAGAGACCAGAATTTTCGTCCTGCTGCAAAGTCAATGGCGGCGGTGGCGGGGCGAGGAGCAACGGAATATTCAGGGAGCCGGGCTCCGGCGTCGATCCAGTGTTTGAGGATGGCAATCTGCTCAGCGGGAAGCTTGCCGGATGGGGGCATCTGCAGTTCGACGTCTGTGTAGTTGACGGCAAGCATCAGCAGGCTGGCAGACTCGGGGCTGCTGGCCGTGAGCGGTCCGCGACTGCCGCCCGTGGCGATACCGTGAAGCGATTCGAGGTCCAGCTCGCCATTTTCAGGAGCCGTGGCGGTGGAATGACATTCGCTGCAGTGCTTTTGAAAGAGCGGCCGCACGCTGCGTTCGAAATATTCGATTCCGTATTTTTCGGATGCCGTGGATGTGGGAGTCTGAGCGGCGGTGATGGCCGACAGAGCAACGGCTGCAAGAGCAGGCAGCATTGTTCGCAGGAACCGGGACATGCAGCACCTTGGAATGGGGGCCGTCTGTGACAGAGCGAATCAGGGGGATGCTGGGGAGCAGTGGATCCAGTCGAAGAAGCCGAGTTGCTGCAGTCTGGAGCGCAGGGCGTGGCGGGCGTTTTCGTCGAGTGCTGTATTTGGAAGTCGGGGCGGCCCCACGGGTGCTCCGAGCATTCCCATGACTTCCCGGGCCGCGGCCATGTAGCCGGTGGCTGCCAGCAGTCGAATGAGCTGCACAGAGCGGAATTGATGTTCGCGGGCAGCTTCAGGATTTCCAGCCTTCAGCTGTGCAAGGATTTCGAGATAGATGGGTGCAGCGAAGTTGTAGCTGCTGCCCACAGCTCCGCGAGCCCCGAGCACGGCCGCGGCAAGGAGCATTTCGTCGATGCCAAAGGCGATATCGAAGCGGCCCCCCTGAGCCCTCTGGCACAGCTGAAAGCTCATCAGATCCGAATTGGTAAACTTCAATCCAGCAAAATTGGGGATGCGAGTGCCTGCCAGATCGAGCAGTTCCGGCATGGACAGCTGGACTCCGGTCATCACCGGGATGTCGTAGAAATAGAACGGGGTTTCTGGCGCTGCGGCTGCGATTTGCTGACACCACTCGCAGAGTTCTGCGGCGGATCGCGGTCGGAAATAGGACGGGGCCTGGGCAGAGATGGCGTGGACATTGATTGTACCTGCGTGCCGTGCGAGCGTCCGGGCATCGCGGAGACAGTTGGAACCGACGTGCACCACCAGCTGCAGCGGTGTGCCTTTGGTGGTGACCGCCCAGCGTTCGGCAAGTGCGATGCGTTCGTCGAGGCTGAGGGAGTGGCTTTCGCCGGTGCTGCCGCAGACGAAGACTCCGGCGACACCTTGATTGAGGAGCACCTGCAGTTGTTGTTCGACGACAGGCAGGTTGACTTCACCAGCGGAGTCGAAGGGGGTGTGGACGGCTGCGATCAGGCCATGGAGTGCCATGAGGAGGTTGTCCTGAGTGAACGGAGTCGAGGTGTGAGACTAATCGAGGAATCGTGAGATCTCTGCAGGTGTGAATTTTTGAGCGAGTCGGGCGCCGAGTTGTCCGACGACGCGGGCTGCCGCGTGCGACGCCAGATGGCCCGCCTGCTTCCAGCTCATGCCGTTGGTGATTCCAAACAGCAGCGCTCCCGCGTACATGTCGCCGGCCCCGGTGGTGTCGATGGCAGCAACCGGAACTCCTTCGATGGGGATAGCCTGGCCGTCGTGCATCAGGAGTGAGCCGTTGGGGCCGAGCGTCATGGCGACATGTTCGGCATGGCGGTGCAGTTCTGCCGCACATTCGATGGCGTCGGTTTTTCCGGTGAGCGCCTGAGCTTCGTGTTCGTTGCAGAAGAAGAGATCGACCGGTCCTTCGACGAGGGACCAGATTTCGTCGCGGAAAAGATTGCAGAGAAATGGGTCTGAAGCGGTGAAGGCGACTTTGCAGTGGTATCGACGAGCAATCTCGATGGCGCGATAGACGGCCGATTTGCCGGCTGGGTTGGTGAGCAGATAGCCTTCAATGTAGACGTAGCGGGCCAGGCGAATTTCGTCTTCGTTGAGATCCTGTTCGGAAAACGTCGCGGAAACACCAAGGTTTGTGAGCATGGTCCGCTGAGCGTCTTCGGTGATGAGAATAGCGGATGTGCCGGATTGCCCGGCGGGAGCGGCGGGGACGTCCATTCGCACGCCGATGCGACGCATGTCCTGAACGAAGAAATCTCCGGTTTCGTCGGCCGCCACTTTGCCGGCAAACGCCGCGCGGCCGCCAAAGTCCGCCACTGCCACGACGGTGTTGGCCGCCGATCCACCGGCACAACGGTTCAGCGGAATGCCGGCAAGTCGCTGCAGAACCGCCTGCTGTTGAGTATCATCGACGAGCGTCATGATGCCCTTGTCAAAGCCTGCCTGCTGCAGCCAGTTGTCCGAAATTCGAGCCTGAATGTCCACAAGAGCGTTACCGAGGCCAAAAACGTCGTATGACATGGTTTTCTTGATACTGTGGTGAAGGGAAGAGCACGAAGAATCGGAGTATACCAGAACCGGTGCCGGAGGCGAAGTCGATCGCAGCAGGACGTTTCTGCGATCACTCTGCCTTCGGTACGGTTGTCGAAAAGGCCGTCGGTTGCCAAACTGTCCACCAGAGCCTGCGCTGGTCGCAGAGGTGTATTTCCAGTTGTCTCTTTTGTAGGAGCCGGGCAGATGGGTCTGTCGAACCGCCGAAATTTTCTGAAAGCCGGAGTCGGAACCGGTTCACTGCTGCTCATGGGCACGCGGGCTTCGGGTCAGATTCGGGGAGCGAACGACAAACTGCGAATTGCAGTGGCCGGACTGAACGGACGTGGCCAAAGTCACCTCAGCGGCTGGCTCGATCAGCCAAACGTCGAACTGGCGTGGGTCATTGATCCCGACCAGAAAGTGCTGGCAAACGCCATGAATTCGCTGCAGGCCAAACTCGGAGATAACTTCCGGGCCAAAGGTGTGGCCGATGTACGCGAAGCGCTCGAAGATAAGACCCTCGATGCGATTTCCGTCGCCACACCCAACCACTGGCACTCGCTGATCACCATCTGGGCTGCTCAGGCCGGCAAGCACGTGTATGTCGAAAAGCCGATGAGTCACGATGTGGGTGAGGGCCGCATCTGCGTGGAAGCTCAGCGGAAATACGGCGTCGTCATTCAGCACGGCACTCAGAACCGCAGCAATGCCCAGATTGCCGGACTGCACGAAGCCATTCAGGCAGGTCAATTTGGCAAACTGAAAATTTCCTATGGCTATTGCTGCAAGGTTCGCGGAAGCATCGGCCACAAACCGATTTCTGCTCCACCCGCCAATCTCGACTGGAACCTCTGGCGCGGTCCTGCTGTCATCGACGAATTTCATGGCAACCTCGTGCACTACAACTGGCACTGGTTCTGGAAGTCAGGCAATGGTGACCTCAACAATCAGGGGACCCACCAGCTTGATATCGCCCGCTGGGCTCTCGATACGAAACTCACACATCCTGCGCGAGTCATGGCGATTGGTGGACGGTTCTTATGGAATGATCAGGGAGAAACTCCGAACACCATGATGGGCCTTGCCGAATACCCGAATGGTCAGCAGGTCTTCTTCAACGTCCGCAACATCGGCTACAAGGGATATCAGACGCAGGTCGAAAACGAATACTACTTTGAGGATGGCGGGAAGATCATTCGCGGTCTTTACTATCCTGCCGGAAGCAGTCAGGGCGAAAAACTGAGCCTGCCGGAAGGCAAAGTCACGCCGGGCGGAAACTGGGCCGCGTTCATCAAAGCCTGTCGCGAAGGTCGCCCGGAACTTGCCAACGGAAATGTGGACGACGCCCACTATGGCTGCGTACTCGGACACCTCATCAATAACTCCTGGCGACTCGGACAGAAGGTCCCCTTCAACGCCAAGGCCGGGCGATTTGGGGACAATCGCGACGCCGCCGAACATTTCCTGAAGCTCCACGAGATTACTCGGGATGGCTGTGGGGTTCCCGAGGACGGCGCTGAATATGTGGTCGGACCATGGCTGACCTTCGATCCGGAAACAGAACGTCACACCGGCGAATTTGCAGACCAGGCAAACGCACTGCTCAAGGATCCGAATCGAGACGGATTCCGTGTACCGGAGCCGGGCAAGGTTTAGGCAGTGCAGAGTCTGTGCCAGGCGAGTTGCTTGTGACGTATGAACTTTCACGGAGTGTATGACATGGCCAAATTTCGTGTTGCAGTCATCGGCAGCACCGGTCGAGGCGACTACGGTCACGGGCTCGATGCCGTCTGGAAATCCTTTGACGACTGCGAAGTGGTCGGCGTGGCGGATCCGGTCGAGTCAGGTCGCGGAAAAGCTCAGGAACGCACCGGCGCCGCTACTGCCTGGGCCGACTACCGGGAAATGCTCGAAAAACTGCGTCCACAAGTCGTTGCCGTATGCCCGCGCTGGGTGGATCAGCACCGCGATATGGTGCTGGCCTGTGCCGAATACGGCTGCCATATGTACCTCGAAAAACCGCTCTGCCGAACCCTTGGTGAAGCCGACGAAATGCTCAGAGCCTGCGAAATGCGGCATCTGAAAACAGCCGTGGCCCATATCAGTCGCTGGTCCCCCCAGCTGGATGTGGTGCGGCGGCTCATCCAGGACGGACGCATCGGCGATCTCCTCGAAATTCGTGCTCGAGGCAAGGAAGACGGCCGAGGCGGCGCTGAAGATCTCTGGGTACTCGGCACTCACGTGCTCGATCTGATGCGGGCGATTGCCGGCGATCCTGAATCCTGCTTCGCCACACTGACACAGGCTGGACGCCCTGTCGGCCCTGGCGATGTTCGCGATGGAAACGAAGGACTGGGACCGCTCGCCGGTGATCGCGTCGAAGCCCTCTTTCGCTTTCGCGGCGGCGCCACCGGACACTTCTCATCTAAAAAGAGCGCCGGTGGCAGCCCCAGTCGCTTCGGAATACGCATCCATGGCACGAAAGGAGTCATCGAAATCTCGTCCGGCTACGGAAACCCGGCCTTCCTCCTTGAAGACCCTCACTGGAGCGGACGTGCAGGTGGCGGATGGAAGACCATCACCTCAGCCGGTGTCGATAAACCGGAAACACTCACCGCCACCGGTTACGAAGGCGGCAACCCTGCCGCAGCCCGCGATCTTCTAAGCTGTATCGATACAGATCGACAGCCGAAGTGTACCTTTCGCGAGGCTCGAGGAGCCATTGAACTGGTGCTGGCAACCTTCGAATCACACGTTCGCGGAACCCCCGTCACTCTGCCACTGGATGCAAAGGACAATCCGCTGACGCGATTGCGGTGATGGCGCCGATGAAGAAGTTGAATGATGCCTCGGCACGGGAAGGAGAGCGGACAGGATGAATGGGCAACCGGAATCTGGTTCCACCGCACATGTCTTCAGTGAGAGCATAGGCTTTCGCACACACAGGGGGCTGTCTCCGGACTGGTCCGGCGTACTCGCGTTCTCTTTGCTGATCTGCAACATCGGCACGCTGTTCGCATCCCTGCAGCAAGTGGCTGTCAGGGTGAGGCAACCGAAGGTACCGTGGTCGGCTCGCTGGAATGCGTTCGAATCTCAGATCGCGATGCAGCCCACGCCTCTGACAGAAACACAGGAATCGCGCTAATCAAGAGTCCTCCAGCAGAAAGTTCTCGCTGAATAACAGCGCCACGACAACTTTCCGTCCCGGTGCTCGGTGACCGATGCTGAGATTTCGGGTTGTTGCAGAACTGAAATAAAACTTGTAGTCTTTGAGTTCTGTCGGTGCGGTATTCGGAAGGACGCTGACACGAGTGATACCGGAGGCTGCAATGTCCCTCGCTGATCCCGCACCAGTCTTCGAGTGGCTCGGAGATTCCTCGCTGCTGCTCTCATGGCCGCATCTGGATGACCATCAGGCAGAAGCAGCCGTACATGCGGCACACGGTTGTCTGTCCTGCCGTGGGGATGCAGCCATTTACGGGTTGGTGCCCGGCTGGTCGACGCTGGCCGTCCATTTCAACCCTCTCGTCATCTCAGCGGACGTCCTTGAAGAGCGGCTTCGGCATGATCTGAGCAGCGCAGGAGCGGCCGAGCGAAAAACGCCCCGCCTGCTGCGAATTCCCGTGTCATTCGCCCCCGAACACACGCCGGATTTGTGCGATGTGGCGACCGCCTGCGGCCTGACCGCTCCCGAGTGCATCGCGGTTCTGACAACATCGATATTTCGCGTGCGAATGATCGGGTTTGCGCCTGGCTTTCCGTATTTGTCCGGACTCCCCGAAGTGCTGCATCTGCCCCGCAGGGCTACGCCAAGGCTCACCGTTCCGGCAGGATCGGTTGCCATCGCCGGAGGACTTGCAGGCATCTATCCGCAGGTGTCACCAGGAGGCTGGCATATTCTCGGCCACACATCACTGTCGCTGTTCGATCCGAGACAGTCACCATCCTGCCTGCTGCAGACAGGGGATGAAGTGCGATTCGAACGTGTGGAGCCGGACGGGGTTGACGTATGAGCCGACCAGTTCTGCGAGTACTCCGCGCGGGGCTCATGACGACCGTCCAGGACTGCGGCCGACCGGACTGCGGACATCTTGGAGTCCCCCGCGGGGGAGCGATCGACATTCTGTCCCATCGACTTGCCAATCGCCTTGTGGGTAACCCCGATAGTTTCGCCACGCTGGAAATGACGCTTCGAGGTGATGACTTTGAGTTCCTTGACGACGCTGTAATTGCAGTCTGTGGAGCCGATATGCGACCGGAGCTGGATGATCGGAACGGTCGTCTCCGCGCATTTCCTGTGCAGCGACCAATTTCGGTGTCCCGAGGTTCTGTGCTGAGCTTTGGTCCGGCGATTCGAGGCTGTAGAACACTGCTGGCAGTGGCTGGCGGAATTGACGTGCCGGAGCTGCTGGGGAGTCGGTCCACGCTGCTTCGTGCTGGCTGGGGAGGCTTCGAGGGGCGCAAACTTGCAGCTGGGGACATGCTTTTTGCCGGCGAATGTTGTGATGCTGCACTTGCCCCCCCAAAACCGTCGTACGGCGGGATTCCAACCTGGAGCATCCGGCTGCAGCCGCTGCCGGGAAAAGAACCCGTGAGCCTCAGGTTCGTCAGTGGAACTCACTGGCGACAGCTCACACCGAACGCACAGCAGTTGCTGTCACTGCACAGCTTTGAAGTGCGGTCAGAATCAGATCGCATGGGGTACCGACTCAAAGGGCCAGCGCTGGAACTCACAAACCTCGAACAGGGCCGGCTTCCGTCCGCAGCCGTGGTTCCCGGAACTTTGCAGCTTCCTGCCGATGGACAGCTGCTGCTGCTGATGACCGACTGCGCTCCGACTGGTGGCTATCCCCGGATCGGACACGTGATCACAGCCGATCTGCCCCTCGCCGCTCAGCTCCGCCCCGGCAATCAGCTGCGGCTGATGCAAGTCACGCACAACGAAGCTTTGAAAGCGATGCAGCAACAGGAACGAGATCTGCGCACCGCTCTGATGATGGTCAGCGATCACCATGAAACGAGTGGCCGCGGAAACGCAGGATGACATTTCCCTGGCACACAGAAGAAAACTTAGAGGATGGGCCAAAACCGTGGTTTGCGATTCGCTCTCAAGGTGCCCGTGCTGACAACTGCTTTGATCTCGCGTTGACTGCCGTGCACGGCACTTCGATTGACTATCACAGCCGCATGGCGGCCGCATGGTTCAGCCGCATGGCGGCAGCCTGCGGGCAAACGGCCCTGCAAACGCGCAGCCAGTGCCCTCGACAGCGGCGCACCTTCGGTGTATCACACCTCGATTGCCTTCCTTGTTCGTTTTCTCAGGATCTCTCAAGAGACCAGCGTCTGAGTCCCGCGTGACCAGCACAGCGGCTGGACATTATGGAGCAATTGCTGCGGGGCGCGAAACGAGCAGGTTGTGGAACGGAATCAGGCGTCGTGGTGATTGAACTGTTCCTGCCGTTTTGCCAGTATCTGGTTCAGTTGATCCAGATCACAGGTGGCCAACTCTTCGTCAGTACTGACGGGAAGTTACAGCAATTGCTGTAATTGCAGGATTTGTCCCGGCAGCATTCCTCAGCGAATACCAGGGGCCTTGCAACGCGCTTCACCAATTCGATACCACGCGCCTGATCACGAGCTTCGCCGATCTCCAGCTCCGGCTGCCGAGCGACGCTGATCCGAGCCTGTTCGTCGCTTCAGGCTTTCAGGCGAGCATTGTATTCCTGCAGTTGTTCGGGGGTCTGAGCAATCCTGTCGAGGACTTTGGCGGCTTCGGTGAATTCCTTTTCTGGCAGTAACAGAGTCAGCTGTTCGGTGGTCAGTTCCTGAGCATGACGCAGAAACCAGCACCAGCGTTCAACCGGAGACGCAGTGCACAGGGTGTCAGCAGTGACCTGAAGATGATTTAGCTGCAAAACGTGGATTTGCAGCTGGTCAGTCAGTGTCAGAGGCAGAGATTTCTCACGGAACCTGAAATCCCGATGCAGCTGCGCGGGCTGTTCAATCAGTGCCCCTGCCGACAGCCCGATCTGAACCTTAATGTTAAGTTTTCGCCCCAGTCCGTCTTCGGCCAGCACATCGAGCATCACGAGTTTGCCGTCAGCACTGAGCTTGTTATGGATGGTGATGGGGAATGCGACGTCGGTCACCGGCGGCTCTCCGTCCAGCAACGTATTGATCAGGCTGATGGTGAGCATTTTGTGATCGGCATGTCCGAACAGTATTTGGAAGGCATAGTCGTTGAGTGGATCAATTCCGATGGCCATAGACACCTCGCAGAAAGAATTTGGGCTGAAACACGATGAGTCAAAGATACTCAATAGAATACCATACCAAGGGTATAAGAAAACACGTCACTAAATCAAGCTGCAGTCAGGGGAAACCTGAACTGTTGAGGAATTGCCGATCGGAATTACGGTTTGGAGGGACTGTTGAAATTCTGCACCAGTACATTTCAGGCGAACTGAGCAAGGCAGTGTCGCGGTGTCGCGCTGTCAGCCGCCGGTTTCAGCTCTCACACAAACCCCGAGCACACAGAGCGTCTCCCCGCATGCAGCCCGCCAATCCTCCCCTTCCCAGGGCGGCCGGGTACGTCAGTGCCTCTGTGTGCAGCATGAATGTCGCCAGTCCATCGCAACCCGCACCCTCGGGCTTCCGCCCAACCGCTGTCAGACGCCTGGCGGCAGCCTGCGGGGTAGGGGCGCTGCAGACGTCCTGCCAGTGACCTTGCAAGCGCGCGCACCTTCGGTGCGAAACGTCGCCGGGGGCTGCCGCCCAACCGCTGGTTCCAAACGCAATCTCAGCCGCATGGCGGCAGCCTGCGGGCAAATGGCCCCTGCCAACGCCCTGCCACCGACCTCGCCAGCGCGCGCACCGTCGGTGCGAAACATCGCCGGGGGCTCCCGCCCAACCGCTGGTTCCAAACGCTATCTCAGCCGCATGGCGGCAGCCTGCGGGCGAAGGACGCTGCAGCGGACACAAGAGCAGCACTGAATCAGGTCCCATCTGAATGAGACACTACACCAGATCAGCTTTCCGGGAAATTTGACTCGACGCCCGGACGAAATGGATCAAATGACGACCGCGTTCAGGTAGTATCTGGTACGCGGATTGCCGGAGTCATTTCCTGTTTGATATTGTTTTCGCTTCAACGCGACAAGGATCAGAAAGCCATGCATCGCCTGTGGATGTATCTGCCACTGCTTTTCGCCTGCCCGACATCTCTGAGTGCTCAGGATCAGTCGGCTGATGAATTTCAAGTATGGTCATCGGCTGCGGACTTTATCTGCCCCGAGGTCATCGTGGAGCATCATCATTCGTCATCGGACGCGAAGGCGCTGGCGGATGCGGTCAATTTTCTGGTGGAGGGAATTGATCGCATGAGCGGCCGGAAGCTCACTGTCCGCCATTCGCATGATTTGTCCCGCGGAATCGTGCTGACAACCCTGTCCGGTGCAGGTGCTGAGCTTCGAGCAGACCCGGCGATCCAAAAGGCACTGCAGCGTGACGGCGAGTACCCCTGCAGTCACAACGAAGCCTGGTTTATTCGCAGCGAACCACAGCGATTACTGATTGTAGCCAACACTGTTGCCGGACTTGTCTGTGCGGTACCAGAACTGCTGGAATCGGTCGGCTATGAGGTGCTGGCGATGGGCCCCAACTGGATCCACGTGCCGGACGGTTTTCGAGACCGATTATCATTTCGCCTGTGTCGCAGCGGTCGTCCGTCGTACTATATTCGTGGCTTGTTACCGACGAGTGGACAAGGTTATGGAGTGGGTACGGTTTTTGATTCGGCGCTGCTGACTCCATCGCGGCTGCCTGCAGCAGCGATGCCGGAGGTTGAGCGGACGCGACCACCGGACGAAACGGTGGACATCTCGTGGACTCGCTGGGCGGTGGGGCGTCGCCTGCGAACGCAGTCAATGCCGGGCTTCCCGGGGCACTCAATGCAATCTCATCATCGCCGCTTGATCGCCCAAATCCGTGAGACCGGCGACACGTCCGGGTTCCTGGGACGGGTGCTGCTGGGAGACGACTCAGATCGCCCGGCAGCTGATGACAGCAATCGGGGCAGTCTCTGGATCAATAGGGTATCGACTGCACAGCCGGGGTCGCGTCCAGCATTTGATGGCGTCTTCCGAAGCGATGGCCGGGAATGGCAACCAGCAAATCTTGAAGAGGTGGGATTAAACCTTGATCTTTCCGTTCCTCTGGTTCGTCAGATGATTTTCGACGCCTTCCTTGCAGCGTCGGAAACGCATTTCCGTCAGTCGCCGGACGAGCTTTTCATCTTTGGCACAGATCCGGAGGATGGCGGTGGCTATGCAGAACTGGCAAGCCTGCTGCAGAATCCTCACTGGTATCCAGAAACGCTGGCGGCAGCCGGACGGAAGTTTGGCGATCCCTACGCACTTCATGGCCTGCATGGACTGGATCAGCCCTTTGAAGTCTGGGATCCTGCCGCCCCCAGTGACACGGTCTTCGGATTCAACAACTGGCTGCTGATGGAGTATGATCGCTGGCTGGAGGGAAGACCTGCGACGGACAGGGTGACTGCCTCGGGACAAGCCAAACGCGACGCGGTTCGCTGCAGTCTCTACAGCTATAACTACCACGATGTTCCTCCGAATTTCAATCCCGATCATCGGATCCGGGTGATGATTGCAAGCTATCCAAAGCATCGCGGGCGGGGCAAGTGGAAGGGGTTCGCCACACAGACGGATCTGGCTCGAGCTTTTAAAAAAATGCTGCCGCGTGAGCCGTCCGGAGATTACTGGATCATCAGTCTGTCGTACTTTCAGGACCGAGATGTCGAGGCAATTACACCGCCATGGGATGCCTCGCCTGCGGCCCTCGTCAAGCGTCAGCAGGAACACTATGCAGCTGGATTCCGAGCCTTGAGCGTCGAGACAGATTTCAACTTTGGCCGACTTGGACTGGGTTACTATCTGCTTTCACAGGTTCTGCTGAACACGCAGCTGACCGCAGCGGAGCTGGATGCCATCCGCGACCGCTGGCTGCAGCGTGCCTATGGTTCGGGCTGGACTGCCATGAAGGACTATTACGACTTTCTCCTCACCGCCAACTACCCTGTCAATTCTCCCTGGGCGTGGGCTCGGGCTGTGCGTTTCATTGACGCTGCAGACCAGTTGATCCATCCGGATACCGAACCTGCCGCTCAGCGGCGACTTGATGACATCAAGCAGTACTGGTACTTCTATTTCCTTGTGGATTCCGGACAGGATCAGTCGAGTTCACTGGCGATGCGTGAGCTGTTCTGGAAGGGTCAGATGTCCTATGCGAACGCATCGCACATGATCGCGCGTCGCATTTTCCAGACCAGCAGTGCAATGGAAGCGGCAGGAGACCTTGTTCGCCGGCCGGCGCATTTCACGGCTGCCGAAACAGAGGTGTGGTGGCCGCGAGTGCTCGCGCACTGGCCCGTTGTCGAAGTCGCTCGTTTTGCCGATGCGACGCTTCAGAACGGGCGTGCAGCCCGGCAAATTGATCTGCAGGATCTGGTGGCTGTCGATGAATTCGGCAACGATCCCTGTCCGCAGGCATTTCTTTATAACTCCGGCTACCAGAAACCGCCGACGTTTCTCACGGTCGCTTCAGAGCCCGGTGAGGAGATTGGTTTCCAGATTTACTGGCCCGCTGACCCCACCGGTCGTGATGGTTACTACATCGCCCGTGATCTGCCCTGCGGCATCAGTGTCCGCAATCCGGAAACTCGATCATGGGAATCGCTTGTAGACCGCACCGTATTCACGCAGGCCACGCGTGAAATTCAACTGCCCGGGAGTGAACGTTCGCACCATGTTGCGGCTGTCCGCTTTAAGGCACCGCGAGCCGGCACGTATCGCTTCGAAATCGGCTACGGCGGAAATCTGGCACTTCTGACGGATCTTGAGTTTGATCTCGCCACCTGCAGGCACACCGGCGGCCGGGCTCTGAGTTTTGACTGCACCGCGGAGGCGCTCACGCAGTCACCTGCGTATTTCTACATCCCCAAAGGCACTCGAACACTCGATCTGGAAGTCTGGGACAGTTATGGAGTGAAGACGGTCACGCTCTACAGGCGTCCGACCGGACAATCCGGGCGGGGCAGCCTCGTACCGAATCCCGCCAGCCTTTCCCGCACGATCGACATTGGCACACGGGGAACGCATCGGATTCCACTTGATCCTGCGGAAACCGGCGCACTGGCCACGATCAGCGGGAATGGTTTTTCCTTTCCATACCTTTACTCCGTGCCACTTCTCTGGGCCAAGTCCCCAGCGCAACTGCTCGTGCCACGCGATCTGGCAACTGCTGATGGACTGACTCCGTCCAGCGACCACTCCCAATCTTTTTAACATTCCCCCCCTTCCGCAGCCGATTCCAGATTGACAGCGCGAACTACAGGCCTGAGAATTTAGCCTCCCCGTCGATTCCCTCCCGTCTGCGGCCCTCCTCGCGGCAGACTCGTCCTGCCACGGATCCCTCCATGCGAAATCTCGTCCGCACCACTGCCTCGCTTTGTCCCGGGCCCGTTTCCCGACGCAGCTTTCTGGAAGCTGGCTCGCTTGGCATGGGAATGCTCGGGCTCAGTGATCTTCTGCAGATTCGTGCTCAGGCGGCCCATCCGACGGCCCCTTCTGCCGATACCTCGGTGATCTTCATCTGGCTGCCCGGCGGGCCTCCACACATGGAGATGTACGACATGAAACCAGACGCTCCGGAAGAATACCGTGGCGTCTTCCGCCCCATCCCCACCTGCGTCAGCGGCCTGGACGTCTGCGAACTGCTGCCGCTGCATGCTCGCTGTGCCGATCGCTTCACCATCATCCGATCGATCGCACACGAATTTGCCGATCACGGCGGTGGCCACAAACGATTTCTCACAGGACGCCATCCGGCAACTCCCACTGGTTTCGTCAACGACGCCCCAGCCGTCGGTTCCATCGTCGCAAGGTGCCGCGAGTCGGCTGCCGGTGATCTTCCCGTGTATATCTCAGGAACTGAACCCGGTCGTGCAGGTGTTGACGTTTACAGCTTCGGAGCCGCATACCTTGGGCCATCATACGTCCCTTTCAATGTGCCCGGTGACCCCGGCGAAACAGGTTTCTCTGTCAAGAACCTGTCAGTCGATCAGAAACTCTCTGAACGGCTGGATGATCGAGTGGCGCTGCTAAGCAGCTTCGACCGTCTTCGCCGCAGTGTGGATGAATCCGGCCTGATGAACGCTATGGACCGCTTCAATCGTCAGGCCGTCTCAATGCTCACCAGCGACAAAGCCCGTAACGCCTTTGACCTCAGCCAGGAACCCCAGGAGCTCCGTGATCGCTACGGTCGCCACTGCTGGGGCCAGCGGGCACTGCTGGCACGACGACTGGTCGAGGCCGGCTGCAGCTTCGTCACCATGGTCATGGAGAACCCCTATCAGTCCGGAGTACCCTGGCTGCAAGCCGGCACCTACAATTGGGACTCACACGCCGTCAATTGTCACTTGTTTGAAGACGCTCGCATTCGCTTCCCGATCTACGACCAGGCCGTCACTGCACTTGTCGAAGACCTCTACAACAAGGGACTTGATCGCAAAGTTCTGCTCGTAGTCACCGGAGAATTCGGTCGCACTCCCCGCATCAATAGTCAAAACGGCACGCAGACAAAAGTCCCCCAGCCCGGTCGAGATCACTGGCCTCAGGCCATGTCCATGCTCGTTGCTGGTGGTGGGATGCGAACCGGACAGGTGATCGGCTCCACCAACTCCAAAGGTGAAGAACCTCGCGAACGCCCCCTGACTCCCAACGATCTCTGGGCAACCGTCTACAGGCACCTCGGCATCGACTGGAACATGTCTTTCCCCGACTACAGCGGTCGGCCAATGCCAATCCTTCCCTATGGCGACCCCATCCGCGAACTGCTCCCGGTCGTCTAGAGGAAATCCTGCAGAGAAATTCAACATTCTCCGCGGGATCCCTGTCCAACAGAGAGATCGTTCAGTCACAGGAACTTCCATGACCCCCTGGATCGACTGGTACAATTCCCTTGTAAAGCCATCCTGGACGCCCGCTCCGGGTACCATCGGCCTGATCTGGCAGATCCTCTATCCCGTGATTCTCGTCAGTTTCGGATTTGTCTTTCTGCAGGCCTGTCGCGGCAGAGTTCCGTGGATGGCGGTGATCCCGTTTGGCATTAATCTGACTGCGAACCTCGTCTTCACTCCCATACAGTTCGGGCTTCGCAATCTTCCACTCGCCAGCATCGACATTCTGCTCGTCTGGACGACAATTCTCTGGGCGGCTGCAACCATTTGGAAGCACCATCCGTGGGTTGCGATTGCTCAGGTGCCCTACTTCATTTGGGTATCAATCGCGACAGTGCTGCAGATCTGGATCACGCTGGCGAATTGGGGACGCGGTTAGTTGGTTCTCTGCCCGTCCCTCCTCCGCAGGCTACCGCCATGCGGCTGGGATTGCGGCTGAGCGGTCGGGCGGAAGCCCCCGGCTGTGTTTCGCACCGAAGGTGCCCGCGCTGGCGAGGGCGTTGGTGAGTGCGCTGGCAGGGCCGTTTGCCCGCAGGCTGCCGCCATGCGGCTGAGATTGCGTTTGGAACCAGCGGCTGGGCGGAAGCCCCCGGCGATGTTTCGCACCGAAGGTGCGCGCGCTGGCGAGGGCGGTGGCGGGACGTTGGCAGGGGCCATTTGCCCGCAGGCTGCCGCCATGCGGCTGATCAGCGGCTGATCAGCGGCTGATCAGCGGTTGGAACCAGCGGTTCTGTGGGGGGCTAGCTGTGATCCCATCGCTCTGGTGTCATGACTGATTCGAGGGCGGAGATGGCTTTATCGACGAGAGCGGCAAGGGGTTTGCTGCTGTTGTCGTGGAGTTGTTCCAGTGAGAGTCTGGCAGCGAGTCCCAGATAGAATTCGCCGAGCCATTCCGGGTGTGGATCTGGGACGGGGAATGGCGGGACGGGGGGCAATCGTGGCAGGCGCGGGTAGGTTGGGCACCATTCGCCAAATTCGTCATAGACGCGGAGTGGATCTGCGCCGAGTGCTCGGGCGGTGAAGGCCAGTCGCAGGCATTCGCTGGCGGTGATGACTCCGGCCTGGAGGGGTGACAGCGTGGGCGGTTCGGGGGGAAGCAGCGGAAGTGGGAACGGGAACAGCATCACGTCCCTGATGGGGGGCAGTTTTTCGGCGAACATGGCAAGCAGGCGCGGCGGAATTGAGCGTTTCGTGATCATGGCTGCGGCCTTTCAGCGGGAGTGGACAGTGCAGGTCCTGGTAACTATTTCTTACTGGCTCTTTCCGAGGAGAGATTGCCATGAAATGGCGAAAAATCGGCAAAAAATGGCAAATCCATTGCTCGACGCGGTCACGGGGACGATTCAGGGGCTTCGAGGTCACGAGGTTCGCGGATTGTCCATGTGAACAGAGCTCCGGCGCCCACAATTGCCGACACGACGACGAAGGGGAATCGATGGCCGGTCCAGTCGACCAGTGCGCCCAGCAGCGGGGAGCAGAGGAAGGGGACTGCCATGCAGAGATTGAGCGTGCTGATGTATTCGGGATGCCGTTCGCGGCTGACGATTTCAATGACGTAGTTCACAAGGACTCGCAGGGCAACGGGAACGAGTCCGATCCAGAAGAATGTGATCCAGTACCAGGTGGCCGGGGCGTTTTGTTCGAGCAGGAGTGCCAGCAGTGGGGCGGCGGCGGCACATGGCAGGAGCAGTCTGAGGGCCGAGCGGGTACCGAAGCGATCGGCCAGAAATCCGGACGCCATGCTGAAGCACACGGCTCCGAGATGCTGTGCCACCACCCAGTTCATCAGCACACTTCGGGACGGCCCCTGTCCTGCGAGTCCGACCTTTTGATAGTGCGGGAAGAGTGTCTGTGAAAACACAAACAGGACGGCGACAAGACACAGTCGTCTGAGAACCGGATCGTGTCGGAGTCGTTCGGTGGCCTGACGCACTGCGGCGGCAACGGGGAGTGCAGTGACGGGGGCAGTGACGGCGTCGGGTTGTTCCCTGAGCAGTTTCGAGGAGACGCCGGCGAGCATCATCGTGGATCCAACGAACAGAAAGATGGGCTGGAAGGCCGCTTGTCCGGGAGCCTTGAGCCAACGTTCGAGGAGGAGCAGTGCGAGTCCGACGGCTGCGGTTGTGCCGACGGTGCTTGCGGCGGCCTGCAGTCGTCCGCGCTGGCGGGGTTCGATGAGTTTTCCAAGAACGGTGCTGAGGGTCATATCGTTAACGCCATGCAGGCAGAAGAACGTCACGTAGGCCAGCAGGAAAACGGCCGCAAACCACTCTGGAAGCCGCGCCTCTGACATCGCGATACTGGCAGACAGGAACAGGAATGGAAGTCCCATGAGGAATGTGGTGCGGCTGAGCCACGCGGATTTTCGCGGAGCGGCGGACAGGTGCCGTGCGAGCAGCAGCGGTGCGAGCGACTGGCCGGTGCGATTGAGCAGCGGGAGAGCGCCGCGAATCAGCCCGGATTCTGAAATGCTGTCCAGAAACGCCGGCATGATGACACTCTCGGTCTTGAAGATCCAGGCCACGCGAAACAGTGACTGGTGCACCAGCAGCGCCAGCCGATTTCGAAGCGGGTGCTGTTGAGTTGTCCGGGGAGGGACATCGGGTGTTCCAGTGGCCGGAGAATCCATGGAGTGCCAGTACCGATTTCAGGGGCTGCTGCTGAGATGTTCAAGAATGAGCGGACTGAAGTCAGTCGGTGGCTCGTCGCCAATGATAACAGCCTGTCGGAGTCGATCATCGATATCTGTGGCAAGTTTTGAGAAGACTCGCAGCAATGGCTGGCCCGCATCCACCTGATCACCGGGTTGCACGAGCATTTCGAGTCCTGCGGAGTGATCGAGCGGATCTTCAAGTCGTCGGCGACCGGCTCGCAGTTCAATCAGCGCCAGTCCCAGCTGTTCCGTTTCGATAGATTTTACCCAGCCACTGCGGTGGGCGCAGAAATCGACGGCGGTGGCAGCGGGTGGCAGATCATTGATTCGACCGCCCTGGGCGTGCACCATTTTCTGAAAACGTTCCATAGCCAGACCTGAGTCCAGTGGAGCGGCTGCGGTGTCGAGTGCCTGCTGAAGATTGCTGCAGCGGCGGGTGAGCAGCAGGATTTCGGCTGCGAGAGCCAGAGTCAGCTGTCTGACGTCGGCGGGGCCATGCCCGGAGAGCACATCGAGACACTCCTGAACTTCCAGAGCGTTCCCGCACATTCTCCCGAGTGGCTGGTTCATGCTGGTCAGCAGTGCGGTGGCGGGGGTGCCGAGTGCGGCGCAGACTGAGATCAGTGATCGTGCGAGTTCGCGGGCGGCCTGCGGAGTTTTCATGAACGCGCCGCTGCCGAATTTCACGTCCAGCACGAGTCCCTGCAGAGATTCAGCCAGCTTCTTGCTGAGAATACTGCTGGTAATCAGCGGGATCGAAGGGACGGTTGCCGTGACATCGCGGATCGCGTAGAGACGGCGGTCTGCGGGTGCCAGCTCACGGGTTGTGCCCGTGATTACGCAACCCACATCCTGCGTCAATTGCTGGATCTCGTGGACGCTGAGACTGGTGCGAAACCCCGGAATCGACTCCAGTTTATCAAGTGTTCCGCCAGTCGGTCCGAGGCCTCTTCCGGAGAGCATGGGAACCTGCAGTCCGAGAGCAGCGAGGAGGGGGGCGAGGATCAGCGATGTTTTGTCACCCACGCCTCCCGTCGAATGCTTGTCCACGCGAAGAACACCATCCCCGGGCCATTCGAGTCGCGCACCGGAATGCAGCATGGCGCTGGTGAGAGCTGTGGTTTCGGCAGACGTCATGCCCTGCAGGTAGACAGCCATTGCCATCGCTGCGACCTGGTAGTCCGGAATCGTCTCGGAAGCAGTTCCACGGATGAATTCGTGTATCTGTGCGGAGGTTAGTTCCAGTCCATCGCGTTTGGCGGCAATCAGATCGACTGGCAGCACTGCAGTCCTCGCTTTGCACTGCGGCGTGGGCAGGAAGCCCGCTGACCACCGGGATCAGGCCGCTTTCTTCGTTTTGGCTGCCGGCTTCTGAGCTTCCCGGGCTGCTGGCGCTGCCTCAGCACCATCCGTCTTCTGATCTCCACGAATGATTCTGACGGGATCCATCGAAGCGGGCTGATGGCGGGCGACAAGAGTGAGCAGTGAGGGCATCAGCAGGACCGCCACCATCAGGCAGGAGGCCACACCGAGTGAAAGCAGGAGACCCATGCTGAAAATGCCCTGATGAGCAGCAATCAGAAGACTCCCGAAGCCCGCGATGGACGTCAGAGACGTCACCAGCACGCTGCTGAATGTCTCCGGTGACATTTCATACTGTTCCCTGCCTTCGGCAATCTGTCTGCGGCAATCGGCGACCAGATAAATACCGTTGTCGATACCGATTGCGAAAACCAGCGGCAGCGCGATGAGGTTGAGGGGGTTCAGTTCGAGTCCGGCCGTGGCCATAACTCCCAGAAGCAGAAGTCCGCCACCAAAGGCGGGCAGCAGCATCATCAGTGTGTCCCGCAGATTGCGGTAGTCCAGCACTGCAGCAATCAGCACCACGAGGGACAGAGCGATGCCAACCAGCAGCGGCAGATTGACAGCGCCGTTTCGCTGTTGCAGCGTGTAGCCAATGAAGGCGGCCACGGCAAGCGGAGGAGCGATGGTGAGCAACTTCTGACCGGGACGCAGATTGCGGAACAGAAGAACGACCGAGATGACCGCAATTGAGTACAGTCCGATCGATCCCCACGTGGTGCTCATGCGTCCTGCGGATTCAAGAATCTGTACGGGAAGTCCGGTGACGCTGGCATCCACGGTTCTCAGATCGGTCACGAATTTTTGCAGAGCGGCACCATCCCAGACATTTCCGCGCGGATAGATTCGCAGCGCCCACTGCTGAGTTTCATCGGTGCGGATGCGGAGGTAGCGGCTCTTGAATTCCGAGGGAAGATCTCGCAGATAGACGGGATCGAAGCGGTCTGCGGCGGCAATTTCGGCGTATTCCATGAGCAGCCAGCGGGCAACCATTGCATTCCATGCGCCAAGGATTGCGCGGGCCTGTCGGCCGGGTGTGCCGGAAAGATCAGTGAGAAACTGATCGAGGCTTGCCGCTGCTTTTTGTGCCTGAGGATTGGTGGAGGTGCGAACGAGTGAATACAGTCGATCAACTTCACGGCCCACGGCCATGTGATCGGCTGGATCGAGGCTGGGGGTATTGCCGGAAATGGATGCCGCCTGCTGCTGCAGCGACCGCAGCAGCTGGACCGTCTGCGGGGCCGGCGGCTCAGGCAGTTTGCTGGCTGCATCGCTGACCCGTGCCACGGTTTCAAGCCGCAGAAATTTCTCCCGCAGCTGCACCGCCTGTTCCCAGGAATCGGCGAGAGCGACAGCGTGCAGTACGGTGTCGGTACCGGCTTCTGACAGCTGTCGTTCGGCACGGACGGACTCTGCTTTGGGGTCCTGCAGCTGCATCAAATTCGGGTTGTACGAGACGCGGCTTTTCAGCTGGCCGTCTGAATACCGAAAGGCAAGGCTCGCAAAGATCAATACCAGAACGGCCGCGGCGGCAGCGGTGGGAGCCGGCCATGCGACGAGCAGTTTCCGAAGCGGCGCCGGAGAAAAGGGAACTGGCAGACTTTCGAGGTCAACTTCCGCGTCACTGATGGCAATGAGTGCTGGCAGGAAGATGAAAGCCGCGGCAGCCGAAAGCAGTGCCCCCAGGGCTGCGATCAGTCCCAATTCGGCCAGCCCCGGGAAGCCGGTCAGCAACGCTGTTGAAAATGCGAGTGCGGCGGTGAGTGCCGATGTGATGATGCTCCCGCCGGTACTGCGGACAGCATTCTGAACGGCTTCCGGGATCTCCTGAAGCTCCTGCCGCAGTGCCAGATATCGATGGATCAGGGACACGGAGAAATCAACGCTGAGACCGATGAGGAACACCGTGAAACAGACGCTCACCAGATTCAGGTGGCCCACAACCAGTGTGGCTGCAGCAAACGTCCAGCAGAGGGAAATCAGCAGCGTGGTGAGCACCAGCATGGGATAGCGCATGCCGCGGAAGACGAGCAGCAGCAGGGTGCCGACGATTACCAGTGCGAGCAGACCGGCATTCTTCATGTCGATGGAGGCAGTTCGCAATTCGTCCGCTTCGAGCGCCGGGAGTCCTGTGAGAGACAGTCTGACATCGGGGTGGTCAGCATTCGCTGTGCGTACTTCTGCAAGAATCTGTCGCAGTCGCAGCATAGCTGCGTCCGGGTCACCATCGGCCAGTCCCACCTGAACAACACCGATGGTGCCTTCGGCGTTGAGTACTCTGGATTCCGGTTCGTCGGTCAGCCGCTGGTCTCCGGCAACGCTCATCAGATCCGGCAGCGGGGACTGAAACGCATTTCGCTCGGGACTGCCTGTCTGTCGCGCATTTCGCAGGTAGTTGGCAAGACTGGCGGAAAAGCGTTCGGTGGAGATCCACGTCGCATCCGGAACGACGCCGTTCTGTCGCGCCTGCTCAATCTGGTCGCCAAGAGTGCCGGCAATCTTCTCTGCGCGAATCAGACTCCAGTTCTGATCCCGGACAACTCGGTCGTAGGTTTTCAGCAGCGATGCCGTTCGCTGAACTTCGCGCTGCGTGAGAAACTGCAGTGCTTTTCGTCGCATGGCAGAGAGATCAACGCTTGCGAGCACATCGCGGAAGTATTGGGGTTCACGTTTGAGTTTCGCGCCGACGTCATCGATCAGGGTACGGAGCAGATTGCGGTTGGGGGCGGAGGATTCGATTACCACGAGCACGTCGGAATCGGCTCCGAATGCATCTGAATACTGTTCCCAGTTACGGGCGAACCGCGATTCCTGAGGTGTCAGGCCGGAGTGTCCCGTGGTGATTTTGAGGGAGGTAACGGAATATCCGACGGAGGCACAGGCGAGGCTGAGAACAAGCCACAGCATGAGTCGGGGACGGGCGCAGGAAAGTGCTGCAAACCAACCCGCGATTCGGGCTGGCAGCGGCGTTGGCACCTCGTTGTCCGATGGTCCACTCATGACCATCCCTGGTCAAAACCAAGAAGCATTCCCAAACTCCCTCCATGCAGACCGCTGCGGCTTTCCGGGTAAACAGAATAACGCGCAGGAGGCTTCCGCAACGGCAGAGCCGTAATTATTGGGATATTCGGCATTCCCGGATCAGATCTGCAGGCGAAACAGCCAATTGGTATTTGGGGCATCAGAAAAAATAAGTCGTTTTGGTTGCCGACGTCGGACGATTTGATTAGACTTGGCAGAGTCACGCGCAAGTGGCGAAATTGGCAGACGCGCTAGCTTCAGGAGCTAGTGGGAGTTATATCCCTTGCAGGTTCAAGTCCTGTCTTGCGCAATTTCAGGTAATTTTTGGTAATTTTGGGTAATTGCGGGGGCTTTTCGCTGGACGTTTGGGCGGCAGATGTTAAACTTCTTTGACACTCCGCGTCAGGGCCTCGCGTCCTTACAAAAACACGCTGCCAACGTTCTTCTGGCAGCGTGTTTTTTTTTGCCCGCTGAACGAGAGAAATCCCATGAGTTCCTCCCGTCGGAGTTTTCTGGAAGCCACGGCTTTGGCTGCTTTTACTGCGGTTACTGGCCACCCCATGGCCACCGCTGCTTCCGCTGATCCCCCTGCCCGGCACGGTCAATCCCTCCTCCGACTCAGCCTGGCGGGATATTCCTTCCACCGTCTGATGCCCCGTCGCGGAACGCCCGAAGAAATCGCCCGCGCAGAGATGAATCTGGAAAAATTCATCCAGTTCTGCTCCGACCAAAGACTTTCAGCCACCGAACTCACAGGCTACTACTTCCCCAAAACTGTCACCCCGGAATATCTGCTCGCCCTGCGTTCGCTGCTGCACCGGCAGGGCCTGTCAGTTTCCGCTACCGCCATCGGCAATGATTTCTGTCTGCCCGCCGGCCAGCTTCGGGATCGCCAGCTTGCCGAATGCCGCGAGTGGATCGATTATGCCGCGATACTCGGCGCACCCGCCATTCGGATCTTCGCCGGCAACGTGCCCCGCGGCGACACTGAAGATGCTGCCATCGAACGGTGTGCTGCGGGCATCAATGAATCACTGCAGTATGCCGCCACCAAAGGAGTTTTCCTCGCACTGGAAAATCATGGTGGCATTACGTCCACTCCAGCACAGATGCTGAAAATCATCGAGCGAGTGAACGATTCCGATTGGTTTGGCGTCAATTTCGACAGCGGCAATTTCCAGACTGATGATCCCTACGCTGATCTGGCAAAGATCGCTCCGTGGGCCGTGAACGCCCAGATCAAGGCATCTGTCAGCATCGGTGGCAAAAAGCAACCGGCAGATTTTGCTCGCATCACAGGAATCCTCCGCGATGCCGGATACCGCGGATTTGTGGCTTTGGAATACGAAGAGTCCGAATCTCCATTCACAGAGATTCCCAGGATCCTCGATCAGCTGCGACCACTGTGCGACGGCTGAAGTTGCCGGTTTTCCTGCATGTTTGCTCACATCTTCCGTCTCCGCCCAGTCGCAAGTTCGGCAGAACCGCTCCGCATGGTCCAATCCGCTGAAGTGGTACCCTGCGACCACTCGATATCACGTCAATGAAGTCGTGCGCCTGCCGGGATTGTGATCGGCAGCCACACGTGCCGGTTTCCGCGGGACGACTCCGGACCGGACTGTTCCCTGCCGAAGGGAAAGACCATGTCAGGTGTCGCGAAATTGAGGAATCAGATTCTGAGGCGTGCCATTCGCACGTGCGGCGGGCTGTTTGTCGCCGGACTGTCGCTTGGTTCCGCCGCGTTCGCGCAGGATTCGGGGGCATTAGTCACGAATACGGGGCGTTTTGAAATTCCGTTCGAGGTTGAGCGAAGGACCGGGCGTTACGCCGAGGGATTGGCGGTGCTCTACGGGTCGCAGGATGGTGGGGGTACGTGGGAGCGTCTTCAGAGTGTGCCGGTCTCCCGCGGGGCATTCGTGTTTGCTGCGCCGAGAGATGGTGAGTATTCGTTTGCCATCCGCATGACGGATCCGAAAGGTTCGCTGCTGCAGCCAATCCGCGGTAGTGCGCCCGAAATGACGGTGCTCGTCGATACCGTAGCCCCGGTGCTGCGCCTTGAGGCTGTTGAAACGTCGCCTGGTCAGGTGACAGTGGCATGGACAGCGAGCGATTCGGCCCTGGACGCGGAGTCGTTTCGGCTGGAGTATGTCGAGGGGCTCAGTGGTGCTCGGCGAGCGGTGGCTTGTGAATCGACCGGCTCCGGTCAGGCTCGTATTTCTGTTCCGCCGGGATCGGCAGCCCAGCTTCTGGCGTCCATCGCCGACACGGCCGGGAATCGTGGTGAAGCGAGAACTCAGATCGTCAGTCGCGGAGGAAGTGCAGTTGGATCAGCTTCTGCGACCGTTCCCGGCGTTGGTACAGCCGGTCGTCAGAATCCGCTGGGGCCATCACCTTTTCAGAGCACTGGAATTCAGAACTCAGGCAGCGTTGCAAACTACGGAGCATTTTCGAGGAATGCCGAAGTGGACGGCGTTCGTCCCCCGATTCAGCCAGCCGGGGATTCCTTTGCAACTCCACTGCTGGCAGCTCCGGGCCAGTTTCCTCAGGCTGCACCCGTTTGGGGTGGGCAGGTACCACAGCAGCTGGTGAATAATCGTGTGTTTGATCTCGACTATCAGATTGACGACGTGGGCCCATCGGGTGTGAGTGCAGTGGAGTTGTTCATCACGGAGGACGGTGGTGGGCAGTGGTTTCGTTACGGCAGTGATCCGGACGTGCGCAGTCCATTTCAGGTGGACTCCATGTCAGAGGGAACATTCGGGTTCGCTGTCAGGATCCGTAATGGCCTGGGTGTCGCAGACACTCCGCCACAGCCGGGCCAGCCTCCGGAAGTCGTCATCACCGTCGATCAGACTCCACCGACCGTGCAGATGCAGACTCCGGGTGTCAGTCAGGACGGGGCAGGGACGATTCAGTTTTCCTGGCGTGTTCAGGAAGTAAATCCAGCGCTGGGTGTTGTGCGTCTCGAGTCATCGCCGGGTGCAAATGGTCCGTGGACTCCGGTATTTGACTGGCAGCATGATCAGAGCGGCTTTGACCTGCCGATTCGGTCAGGAATGCCACCGTCACTTTACTTTCGTCTGCTGGCCCGCGATGCCGCGGGCAACGTTGGAATGTCACAGACAATCCAGCCAGTGATCGTGGACCTGAAACGTCCCGTGGGCCGAATTCTTCGCGTGCAGCCGTCGATCTCGACGGGTGTTCGCTGACGGTTCGTGGGCGACCACCTCAATGCTTCCTGCACGTGTGGTGTGTTGAACAGCAAGATCAGAACAGTTGCCGCACGGTTGGCTTGTTCACCTTGCCCATGGCGTTCCGGGGAAGTGACTCCACGACGATCAGTCTTCGCGGGATCTTATAGGCTGACAGTCGTTCCCTGCACCAGCTTCGAAGTGATTCGAGGTCAAGGGTGGCAGCAGGCTGCAGCACAGTGGCCACTGCCACCTGTTCCCCCCATTGGTCATCGGGGAGTCCCACGACGGCGCATTCACGGATCGCGGGGTGATCGAGCAGTGTGGTTTCGATTTCCAGTGCTGAGAGCTTGTATCCGCCACTCTTAATGATGTCCACGGACGCTCTGCCGAGAATGCGGTGGCTTCCGCGATCCAGCACTGCGATATCACCTGTGCGAAACCAGCCGTCGCTGAAGGACTCGCGAGTCGCTTCGGGGCGATTCCAGTATTCGCGGAATACGGCCGGGCCACGAACCTGAATTTCCCCCGGCACACCCTCGCCATCCACGGGCTGTCCATCGTCCGCGACCAGTCTGATCTGCACACGCGGCAGCGGCAGGCCCACACAACCGGGACGCCGTTCCCCATGCAGTGGATTGGAGAGTGCCATGCCGATCTCCGTCATACCGTAGCGTTCAAGCAGTCGATGGCCGGTCAGTTCGGACCAGCGTTCGTGGACGGAAGCTGGCAGAGCAGCGGAGCCGGAGACCATCAGCCGCATGGCCTGAAAGCCGGCCACGGTGGCCTGGCGAGTGGCCTGGTCTGATGCTTCCAGGTATTCAATCAGTCGTACATAAATGGTGGGCACCGCCATGAACAGCGAGTACTCGTGCTGCCGAACTCGACTCAGGACCGCTTCCACATCGAATCGCTGAAACGGTTCCACCGCGGCACCGCTCCAGAGAGCACACCCCAGCACGTTGATGATTCCGTGAATGTGATGAAGCGGCAGGAACAGTGGAATGCGGTCACTGGCTGTCCACTCCCACGCTTCCACGAGTGCTTCGATCTGAGCATGGATTGTGGCGTGTGTGGAGAGCACACCTTTGGGACGACTGGTGGTACCGCTGGTGTACAGAATCATCGCACCGCGGTCAGGCTGGACTGTCGGGAGTGGGCGCAGCGATGCCCGGGCGGCCTGTTCGACAGGAACAAGTCGGATCCCCAGTTTCTCAGCCAGCGGGCTGATGGCGGACTGCAGTGCGGCCGTTGTCAGAATGGTCGTGGCGCCCGAGTCTGTGAGCGCGTACTCCCATTCGGGAAGTGTGGCCGCGGTGCAAAGCGGCAGTGCGATGCCTCCGGAGCGCCAGATTCCCCATTGAGCAGCCGCGTAGTCTCGCCCGGTGGGAATCAGCATCGCTGCTCGTGACTCACGCAGATCTCCGACGTCACCAATCAGCAGACTGGCCAGTTGCCGTGACTGCTGCAGCAGCTCTCCATAGCTGCAAACGTCCGAAGTACCGACGAACGCTGACCTCTCGGGGTGCAGGCTGGCACGGGCGATCAGTGGCAGTTCTGTCATGTTGCAGTTTCCAGGTGGACGTGCGGACGGGTTACAGCAGCCAGCGAAGCAGTGGATAGAGAAGCAGCGGGCCGGCAAGACAGCCCAGACCGGTATAGAAGGCGGCTGTCATGGCCGCGTAGGGCACGAGCTTCGGATTGGTGGCCGCAAGACCGGCCATTACGCCGCTGTTGGTCCCCATCAATCCTCCATAGATCATCGCGGCTCGGGGATTTGTCAATCCGATGGGACGGGCAGCAGCGGGGGTGAGCAGCATCACAAGAATCGCCTTCACAAGCCCGGCGGCGAAGCTGATGGCAATCACAGACTTCGAAGCGCCCACGGCTGTTCCAGTGACCGGCCCCACAATATATGTCGCTGCTCCGGCGCCAATCGTTGCCAGACTTTCCGGATCCCGATAGCCGCAGGCCCACGCAGCGAGACATCCGCAGCAGAAAGCAGACGCAAGTCCCAGCAACAGGGCCAGCACCCCTGTCAGGCCGCTGCGACGCAGTTCCGAAAACTGCACCCCGTAAGCCGTCGAGACGATTGCCACATCCCGGAACATATCGCCACCCAGAAGTCCGAGACCACCAAGGAGCGGGAGATCGGCCAGCCCGCTTCTGCCCTTCGTGAATGTCCCGGCAAGGCCAGCCAGCAGCAGCCCGAAACTGATTGCAAATGCCGAACCATGCAAACGGCCGCGCGTGAATCGCGTTGCGCACCATTCGGCAACCAGCATCAGCAGTCCCACAAGGCCCAGTGCCAGAAGGAAGTCGTACTTCTTCAGCACTGTCACAACAAATTCCGGGAGGCTTGTCATGTTCAGGGTCCCGACTTGCTGGCTGGATCGCTGGTACCTCTGCACAGCAGTGCCGTGCAAACGAACCCGGACAACACGGCGAAGGCCGCTGCAAGGAATGCCGCGGGGCCACCCTTGATCGCGCCGGCGACGTCCTGAATGCAGGCCATCGCCACGACAATCGGAATATACATGCCCGACCACCACCGAACGCCCGCCTCGGACGATGACGGCAGCAGATCGCGTCGCCGCAGCCATTCAGTGGATGCAATCAGGAGCAGCATCGAAAGACCAATACCGCCGAGATCCCGATTCAGTCCGGTCACACTACCCAGCCACCCGCCCAGAAGCATTCCTGCCAGCAGACAGCTTGCCAGCAGTGCTGTTCCGTAGATGGTCATGGAGAATCCGTTTTCCGGAGGCGATCAGGTGACTTCGTGGAGCGGCAGATTGCCCTGATCCACAAGATATTGAGGTGTTCCGGCGAGATCAAAGATGCGTGTGTTCTGAGCATCGATGCCGGCACAGTGGTAGAGAGTGGCGAAAACTTCCTGGAAGGTCACCGGACGCACCTGCGGTGCTTCGCCATAGCGGTTGGTGGCGCCGATCACCTGACCGGTTCGCATGCCACCACCCGCCAGAACAGCGGTGTTGGCCTGGGGCCAGTGATCGCGGCTGTTGTTGCCGTTGATTCTGGGAGTGCGGCCGAATTCACCCCAAACGACGATCGAGACATCTTCGGACAGTCCGCGTTCGTGCAGGTCTGTGACAAGTGCCGCAAGCCCCTGATCCAGCCGTGGACATTCTTCCCGGCATTTGGGGAAATTCATGCCGTCAGAGCCATGCCAGTCCCAGCGGCTGAAGTTGAGCGAAACAAAGCGAGCCCCGGCTTCCACCAGGCGACGAGCCACGCAGAAATTTTCGACCATCGGCGGAGCGCCGTCCCGCTGGAAGGCTTCACTGCTGGCGCCGTAGCGTGCCACAATTCGCGGATCTTCCTTTGAAAGATCCAGAGCGTCCACGAGATGTGACGTGGTCAGAATGCCCATTGCCTGCTGAGCGTAGACGTCGAGGCTTTCCATCTGCCCACGCTGATCCGCGTCGCGGCGAAAGCGATCCAGAGACTGCATCAGGGCAGTGCGGTCGCGAAGTTTTTCCAGAGTGACGCCCTGCAGCGTCATACTCTCAGGACGACTGCGAGCCTGGCGACCAACAAGGTTGAACGGTGCGTGACCGACACCCAGAAAGCCACCGCCACCAGCTTCACCCCAAGTGCGGTTGCCGGTCGGGTACATCAGGGCGACGTTGGCCGGGATCGCCTGTGTCACCGGGCCTGCCATGCGGGAGACCCAGGCACCGCCGGACGGCCAGCCACCAGGCGGCTGGCGACTGCCCTTGCGACGCCCGGTCATGCACTGATAAGCATCGTGGGCACCGTCGGAATCTGCGAGCGACCGGACAAGCACGAACTTGTCCATGTTCTCGGCCATTCGCGGGAACAGTTCGCTGACAAATACTCCGGGAACACGCGTGGCGATCGCGCCGAATTCACCACGAAATTCCGCCGGAGCGTCCGGCTTCGGGTCCCACATGTCCAAATGCGGAGGACCACCGGGCAGGTAAATATTGATGATCGCTTTATGTGAACGACCGGTGCTGGCAGCGTCGTCTGCCCGCAGGACATCGGACAAATGAATGCCACCAAGAGCCATGCCGCCGACTGTAAGAAAATCCCGACGGGAAGCGCCGTCACAAAAGCCGGCACGTCGAGGGGCCGGGCGTCCGAGAATTGTCAGCATTTGGAGTGCTCCTGGGCGGGGACAGAGGGAGCGGGCGGGAAGGCAGGATTGCAGCGGTGGGTCTGGAAAGGATTCTGCACTGTTCTGGTTTTCGGCAGACCCCAGAAGCCAGAATAATTCGGCTGCTTCTCGAAGTCAAGAATTGACCAGAAAGAACGCGAATGCTCACGGTCGAAAGTCGTTTGGCAGAGAAACTTGCCCTCCGCACCGCACCCATTGTCACATTTCACGGCGTGACACGTCCCCCCGGCCGCCATGCCGGATTTGCCCAGAACATTGGGCCGGCCAGCGGTTTTTCCTTTCAGTGAGCATCCGGAATGAAGATTTCGTGCGGTTGTTTCAGCAGGTATGCAGCGATCTTCGGGGTTTTAATCCCGGTACTTACGATTGCCATCGCCCACGCGAAGGCACAGGATCCACTGCGGGTGATGAGCTTCAACATTCGCTACGGCACGGCGCGTGATGGTGTGAATGCCTGGCCCAATCGCCGACAGCACGTGGCGACAGTGATCAGAACCTTCGCCCCGGATTTGCTGGGGACGCAGGAAACTCTGCCCTTTCAAGCCCGGCAATTGCAGGAGGATCTGGCCGGATACCAATACATAGGCTGGTCCCGCGATGCCAGTGCGGACGGCGAGCAGTGCGGTATCTTTGTCCGGACCGCGCGATTTGAGATCATCGAGTCCGGCCAGTTCTGGCTCAGTGAAACCCCCGACGAAAAATTCTCCAAAAGCTGGGATTCTTCGCTGCCTCGAGTCGCCACGTGGGTGCGACTGAAGGACCGATCCGCCGGCGATCGGCGACTGCTGTTTTTGAACACGCATTTCGATCATCGCGGAGAAACCGCGCGACGTGAATCGGCAGCACTGCTGGTGCGCCGCGGTACAGAAGTCGCCGCCGGTGAGCCACTGCTGATTACGGGTGACTTTAACTGCGGGGAAGGCTCGCCGCCCTGGAAAACACTCACCGCAGACACAGCGCGACTTGAAGACACGTTTCGCAAAGTGCATCCCCGGCGATCAGCTGGCGAGGGAACGTTCAACGGATTTTCAGACAGGGCCGGAGCGGAGCGGATTGACTGGATCCTCTGCTCCCCCGGTTGGCAGGTAACGGCGGCAACAATTGACCGCAGTGAGTTTGGGGGACGGTTTGCATCAGACCATTTTGCAGTGACGGCAACTCTTGGCTGGAGCACTCCGTGACTGCGGACAGCCGACTAATTCTGCAGTTCTCGGCGGCCTTCCTGACAGTGGCTGCAGCAGTTGTTGTCTCAGTCGCCGCTCCCGTTTCGCCTGTGGTCCGAGGCCTGCTGACACTGGCCGCCTTTATTCCGCTGGCAGCTGCGTTCTGGTTCCAGAGACAGCGAAGCTCACCACCATCGCAGGCAGATCAGCAGTCACTCCGCCAGGCGACGGAGCGTCAGGAGCTTGAAGCCGCATTGCTGCGGGATCTGCAGGAACGCACAGAAGACCTCGAAGCGCGTGAGCAGCGGCTGGTGTCGCGGCTGGCGAGGTTTCAGGAGTTCATTGAGTATCCGGCAGAAGACATGCATGCGGGACGCAGCAGCCAGCACCTGCAGACGCTCAGCGAACAGGACCGGGCGGTCAGAAGGCTGCTGGAGACTGAAGCCGAGCGAGTCTACGAAAAAATCCGTGGCAATGGCTACAGCAGCGACGGCCAGCTGAACCTGCTGATGATTCGCGATGAGGTGCTTGAACTGATTCGACGGGTGGCCTTGATTTATCGCCCGGAAAGTGAATCACCGCTGTCGGACGCCAGTCTTGAACAGCTGGCGCGGGCTGCCAGCAGAATCTGGCTGCACCTGCTCGTGCTTCTTGAACAGCTGCCGTTACCCGTGCAG
The DNA here is from genome assembly GCA_046074645.1 of Planctomycetaceae bacterium. Lineage (GTDB taxonomy): Bacteria > Planctomycetota > Planctomycetia > Planctomycetales > Planctomycetaceae > SXXK01. The sequence continues at coordinate 37,742 of JBJTOP010000207.1, forward strand.
CAGTACAGCATCGGCACGCTCTACACCTGGATTCGCCGATCCGTGGTTGGCTATGGGGTCTATCAGAAGGCCAGTCCGTGGCTGTCAATGGCAGCTCGTGGGGTGAGTGCGGGGCGATTGATCAGCGGAGCAAATCCGGCGATGCTGGGAGCATGGTGGCTGGCCTCGGAACTTGGTCGACAGGGGGCAAAAAAATGGATCGAGCAGGCGTTTGACCGGCAGGCCGTAGGTTTGCTGCGACAGGTGATTTCTGTGGTGGGGGTGGAGGCGGCCGGCATTTTTGGCACCGGTTTTCGTCAACGCGATCCAGCATGGATTCTTGGTACCGAACTTGTCGAGCTTGTGGCCGCCTTTCCGCCCTCCGGTGAAAGTCTGCGTCACGGACTCACAGCAGTCACCTCCCTGCAACTGCTCAGTGAATACGACCGAATCTACCTCTATCGCTGCCTTGCCGCCCATCGGTCGGCGGGGCTGCAGCTGGCCGATCCAGCCATGCTGACCCGGGAACAGCGCGAAGGCATCGCTCGCAGCCTCGAACAGTTCTTCGCAGCGCGAATTCACGGGGCGACAGAGCAGTCAGTGAAGAAGTGGCGTGACGGGGTGGAGACGCGGCTGGATCTGCGGCTGCAGCTCGATTCCCAGCGTCCGGTGATTCCGGTTTCAGTGGAGCGTCAGCGGATCGATGCCGCTTCCAGTCTGCTCGATTTTCTCAGCAACGTGGTTCATCTTGATGGCGACGCCCTCGCGAACGCATGGAACAGTCTGCCTCTGGTCGCTTCGATTTCCCCTGCGGAGCGACGGCGACTGCTGAACGATCACAATGCGGCAGAACGGTCGTTCGCCCCGCCCGAAGTCGATCCCGCCGCGGATGTCACCGATGCATTTCTGAAGGATCTGATGGTCGCGGCCACTGCAGCGGAAGAACCTTCCGAAGCTATCGAACAACTGGCTGTAGAAACGGCCTGGTACTTCCGCCGCACCAGCGAGGATGCTCGGAAATGGCTCGATCAGGCCTGGCGTGGCCGAGTTCGCTGGATCTGCCTGCAGCCGGAAATGGCCGAACGTCTGCCCCCCGGAACAGCTCGCCTGATCAGCACCCTGCGACGTCCACAGGAACAGCTCGCATTCTTCTACACCCACCTGCTGAAGGTTGCTGGGGAAGTCCGGAAGGAGCTCCCCGGAGCCGTTCTTGCAGGGCTTGAACAGCCGGACGGTTCAGGCCGACGGCTGGTTGCGATCGGCAGTGACGAACAGGTGCTGCTGTGGACGACGGACGCCCCGTTGATGGTGGAGCGAGTGTCCGGTGTCTTTGTGGACGATGTTTTGCTCAGCGGGGGAAAGTGGAGCGATGCAAGCAGTTCAGCTGGAGGACTGCAGGTGTCGGGAAGTCTTCGCGGCGGACGTTATTCGGTCTGGTTTGAAGCCCTGCTGAAGTGGGCTCGCTAGCGCCCCGATTCCCTCAGCCATGTGCCGACACTGAATAAACAGATACCGCACACCAGCGACACCGGCATGACCACAAGACGAAAACCGAAGAACAGCTGGAAGATGATGATCGAGGGCAGCAGTGCCAGCGTGATCAGCTGGAGTATCAGTCCAAGAGTGTGACGCATGCACAGTACCCTTTTCAATCACCACTAACGAACTCGAAGCAGCACGCTGTCGCCGTCACGGTCAGGACACCGCCATGCTGCAATGCGATCAATGCGACGGCCGCGAGTACGTCCCTGTTTGCGAGCGTCTTCCAGTTCTGTCTTCCATGAGGGTCCCTTGATCAGCAGCACCTCACCCCCACTGTCCCAGACGCGATCAAACCACGGCAGAAGCTTTTCCAGCGCGGCCACCGCGCGAACCGTGAGACAGTCAAATTCACGAACTTCCAGCAGATCCTGTACGCGCTTTCCCTGGACGGAAATCGGCAGGCCAAGTCCCAGAACAATATCCTGCAGCGCAGCCGCCTTCTTAGCCACCGAATCACACATGGTGATGCTCAGGTCCGGCCGCAGAATGGCCAGCAGCACTCCAGGAACGCCACCCCCCGAACCCACGTCCAGAACCCGAGCCCCCTGAGGAAGGTGTTCAGCGAGGCGGACAGAGTCGAGAAGATCGCGTTGAACGAAGACATTCCACGCAGTATGGCGTGTGAGATTCTGTTTTTGATTCCAGTCACGAACCCGCAGGAGGTACTGCGCCATTTTGGCGGCCTGCTGGGGAGTGACCATAATTCCAAGAGCCTTGGCGAGCTCCTGGAGATGGGCCGCGGGATCTGCAGGTTCGGAAGGAGCCTCGGGATCGCCCTGCAAAGACGGATCGTGTGGGAGATTGGGTTGTGCAGAGTCGTTCATGTGGCTTTCAGACGAGGGCAAAGGCACCATCAAGTTCACTGGAAATACGGGCCAGCTCAGCAGCGTCGCCACCGGAAACTTCGGCCGCACACCAGCCGGCAAAGTTGATTTCCAGCAGCGCTTTGCGAACGTCGGCGTAGTCAATGTCACCTTCGGAAATCCGAGTGAATTTGTCGTCGGCGCGGGAGAATCCCTTGATGTCCAGCTTCATCACCCGCCGGCCAAGCTGGCGAATCCAGTCACCCATGCTGCCGTATTTCCAGTGGTTGCCGATATCAAACTGCATCCCGACCCACGGAGAATTCAGCTCATCGACGTAGCGAACAAATTTTTCGGCCGTCTGATCCGCTCCGCCCGCATGATCATAGAGGAAGTGGTTCCAGACATTCTCGATCACGATCTGGACACCAAGTCTGGCGGCCAGTGGCAGCGCCTTCGCGATGTTTTCCTGAGATCGCTTCCAGATCTCGTCTTCCACGCCGTCCTTGCCGTGGCCGATCACAAGCAGCACTGAATGACCCCCAACCGCGTGGGTACCTTCGATGGCAGACAAAAGGGATTGCAGCGCACGCTCACGAACTGCAGGATCCGCGTCTGTGTGCCGCACCTGCCAGTGTGTGGAATTGACCGTCCCATCCACCGGCAGACCACTCTCTGCAATCGCTTTCTTCGTCTCTTCCACATTCATACCCGGGGCATCCATCTCGATGCCATCGAATCCGGCCGCTTTGACAGCCCGGAATTTTTCAGTCAGAGTTCCTTCGACTCGGACCATCCCGATCTTGAGCGTCTTCAGAAGCCTGCCCTTCAGAGTTTGTTCGGGGCGAGCAATCGGACCGGCAGCCATCGCATGACCCGGCAGCAGCAGCCCGGAAGAAGCGACGACAGCGGATGACTGGAGCAGCGTACGGCGGGAGATCAGACCGGCGTTCATCGGAGAAGTCCACGAGCAGTTGGGGTGGGTGAGATAACGACAAAGGAATCTTAGGCAATCGCGGCGTCAACGCCAGCGAACACGACGCCCGGGAATCGCACATCAAACGCCTCGCGTCCTGCTGCTCCGGCTTTTGCCTCTCGCAAAGGCGCAAAGATGCGAGGATGAAATGCTGGAGATTTGAAGGTGCGCGCGCTGGTGGGCCGTTTGCCCAATGGCGTTGACTTTCTGGCAGAAAGAGAATCTGGCTCCCCTCTCCCCGGACCGGAGATCGTGCAGCTTTCAACGCCTTGCGGGGCTGGGGTTTGA
>JBJTOP010000208.1:0-5349 GCA_046074645.1 Planctomycetaceae bacterium
CCGGTCGGGATGCAATTGGAGCGAAGGTGACGCTGGTGTGTTCAGTTGGTGTTCGCAGGACGGCCTGGTGTGTGCCGCAGTCCAGCTATCTGGCCAGTCAGGATCCGCGAGTCCATTTTGGTCTGGGTTTGGACGAGAAAGTGGAGTCGATGGAAGTCTGGTGGCCGGATGGGCCTGTGGAGTCAGCGGGGGAAATTTTTCCCGGGGCAGACGTCAATCAGTTTTTGTCGCTGCGTCGTGGCGAAGGCCGATTGATGGTTCAGGAGACGGCGCGGTGATTCTGGAATGGCACAGCGAATTCGATGGTGCACAGATGCTCTGGCTCACTGCAGCTGCGGTGAGTGTGCTGTTGTTATTGTTACCGGCCTGCGCGGCTCTGCTGACCGGTGGTCGCTGTTTGTTTTCCAGTCAGGTGCGTGCTGAGCAGTGGCTGGCCGGCTGCGCGCTGCACGTTGTCGTGTGGATTGCGCTGTTGCACAGTCTGGCGTTCGGCCCGTCGCTGGGTTCCACGCCGGCCACCGTGGACGATCGACCGCCGCAGGGGCTTGAACAGATGATTCGCGAGGCGGCGCAGGTGGTGGATCAGCGACCGTTCTGGGGACGAGGCGGGTTCATCGGCGATCTGGCGTTTGCCGGCTTTCGCCATTTGCAGCCGGAAGGCAACGACGAGGCACCAATGTTCGCTGCCCGTCGTCCGCACGGACGAATCACGCTGGCTGCCTTTATCTCGTTCCAGCTGACTGTTTATTTATGTGCCGTGGGGGCAGTGGCCGCATCTGCTGTTTCGGGGCATCGATCAGTTCGACCGGCACGTCTGACGATGTTTACGCTGGCGTGGGGAGCCCTCGTGTATGCTCCTGTTGCCCACTGGGTCTGGGGTGAAGGCTGGCTGGGCGTGCGTTATTCGCTCGATTCCGGCGGAAGTCTGCTGATTCTCATGATCGCTGCGGCAGCACTGGTGCTGCAGGGAAGGCGGATTGTTGAATCGACGGATTACACTCCGCCGAACTGGTGGAATCGATCGCTGGCAGAAACGCTCGGGGCGCTGCTGTTCTGGCTGGCGTTTCCAGTCCTGATGGCATCGCTGCGCGTCCCGACGCCCGAGCTGCGGTCCCTGATTCTGTTGAACAGTCTCGCTGCGGGCAGCGGAGGTTTTCTCTTCTGCGGGCTGCTGAAGCTGCTGGCCCCAACGGCCGGCGACGGACAACTTTCTGTGCAGGGATTGTGCGCGGGGCTGGCCGCGGTCGCAGCGGGGGGCGTGATGTATGATCCGCTGACGTCGATGATCTGCGGCGCAGCAGGTGCTGCGGCAGGCTGGATTGTGTGGACGGCCATGAGCCGTTTTCTGGATTGGCAGCACGGAGCGGCCGCTGTGATGCTGGCGAGCGCCGCGTTCACAGGAATGCTGGCAGCTGGAGTCTTCGGCAATTCGGGAAACGGTGTCAGACACTGGGACGGAAAATCCATCGATGGACTGCTGTACGACAATCCGTCCCTCGTAGCCGTTCAGGGACTTGCCGCCAGTTGCGTACTCGCATGGACCGTCGCAGTCACGCGGGCACTGATCCGCATCTGCTTTGGTCGCGGCGGCTGAGGAGGCGGGACTGTGGCAGCCATCAACGAAGCAGCCTTCCGTGATGTCATCAGCGGGAAAAAGTGCGGCTGGCTTCCAGCGATCGCGAGGTGCCTTCTGCGGGTCGCATCGGTGCCATACGGCTGGGCAGCCAGTATTCGCAGTCGACTGTACGATCGTGGATTGCTGCCAATTTATCGCGCTGGCGTTCCCGTCATCAGCGTTGGAAATCTGACAGCGGGCGGGACAGGCAAGACACCAATCGCAGCACTCCTCTGCCAGCGACTGACTCAACTGGGGTGCCGTCCGGCGCTGATCAGCCGCGGCTATCGCGCTGCTGCGGACGGAAGCAACGACGAAAAACGCGTGCTTGAGCTGCTGGTGCCCGGCACGCCGCATACGCAGCAACCAGATCGCGTTGCCGCCGCACGAAAACTCCTTGAACTTCCGCCCGGTCTGAGCCCCGATGTCATCGTGATGGACGACGGCTTCCAGCACCGGCGGCTGCATCGTGACCTGAACTTGCTGCTGATCGATGCCACCTGCCCCTTCGGGTTCGGTGCGATGCTGCCCCGAGGACTGCTTCGCGAACCGCTCCACGCACTGCGCAGGGCTGACGCCGTGCTGCTGACACGAGCAAATCTTGTCAACGAGATCGATCTGCGGACAATCAGACAGCGCGTGCTGCAGATCGCCCCGAAGTTGAACGGTCGAATTCTGCAGGTCAGCTTTGTGCCCCACGGGTTCCGTGATGCGACAGGTAAGAGAAGAACACTGAGTGAGTTACTGGGACAACCGATCTTCCTGATGACAGCCATCGGAAATCCCGAAGCCTTTCTGGCCACCTGCCTGCAGGCCGGACTCGCAGTTGTCGGATACCGATGGTTTCCCGATCATCACCATTACACCACAGCCGACCTGACAGCTGTCCTTGATCAGGCCCAGACAAATCGGGCTGGAATCGTGATGACGACGTTGAAGGATCTGGTGAAGATTCGTGATTGCAGCGAACGTTTTCTTGCTCTCGATATTGAAGCCGCTTTGCCGCTTTCCGAGGACAACAGGTGTCTCGACGAACTCCTGAAACAAGTGACCGGCCAGACTCGATAAGCGACACATCATCTCAGCCGCATGGCGGCAGCCTGCGGGCAAAAGGCCCCTGCCAACGTTCTACCAACACCCTTACCAGCGCGCGCACCTTCGGTGCGAAACATAGCCGGGGGCTTCCGCCCAACCGCTCGCAACCTCAGCCGCATGGCGGCAGCCTGCGGGCAAAGAGCCCTGCCACCGTCCCACCAACGCCTTCACCAGCGCGCGCACCTTCGGTGCGAAACATAGCCGGGGGCTTCCACCCAATCACTGAGCCGCCGGACGGCAGTCCGCGGGCAAAAGGCCCTGCCAACGCGCCGCAAACGCTCTCGACAGCGCGCGCACCTTCGGTGCAAAACATAGCCGGGGGCTTCCGCCCAACCGCTGAGACGCAGGACGGCAGTCCGCGGGCAAACGCCACTGCCCACGTGACGCAAACGCACTCGCCAGCGCGCGCACCTTCGGTGCAAAACACAGCCGGGGGCTTCCGCCCAACCGCTCAGACGCGTGGCTTCCGTCCAACCGCTCAGACGCGTGGCTGCCGCCCAATGCAGCAGCGGGGATCGGCGAAGTCCTCGCAGCAGGGGGTGCGGATTTGAACCTCATTGCAATTCTCTGCGGTGGTCACCGTGTACCGAGCGATCAGTTTTGCGGGATCAGTGCCGTTCGAGTTCTTCGATTCGCCCTCGCGTTATGCACGAGGTATCGCCCATTCTTCTGTTTTTCACAGATCAGTCTGACACTGTCAACGGCAACTCGATATCGATTCACGCCGGGATTACGCGTCGCTGATTTGCAGTTGCCCTGGCTTTTCTCAACAATAAACGCCTCTGATTTCCCCGTTTCCACCACTTCAGGACTTTCCGTTATGTCTCGCAAGTTCCTCTGGACCCTGTGCCTGGCGCTGCTGCCTTTCTCCCATGCGGCTGCTCAGGGCATCTTTCTCAATCCCGCCGACGCTGGCCCTGACTACGCGGTTCAGGGTGAATACAGTGGTGAAGTCACCAGTGACGGACAAAAGGTCCGCATCGGCCTTCAGGTGATCGCATTGTCAGGCAGTAAGTTCGACGCAGTGGCCTATGTCGGCGGTCTTCCCGGTGATGGCTGGAATGAACAGGAAAAGATCCGTGCCTCGGGTGCCACCGAGAACGGTCGCACAACGCTGAAGGCCGGCGATGATCAGGGGAGTGCAGTGATCAGCGACGGCACAGTCACCGTGCTTTCCGCCAGTGGCACTGAACTGGGAACGCTGAAGAAAGTCGAACGCACCAGCCCGACTCTGGGCGCCAAGCCTCCGGAAGGGGCCGTGGTCCTGTTCGACGGCAGTTCGGCCGACCAGTTCGTCCGCGGGCAGCTCACCGAAGGCAAGCTGCTGGCGGCCGACTGCGAAACAAAGGAAAAGTTCGGCAGTCACAAGCTGCATATTGAATTCCGGACGCCTTTCAAGCCAGCGGGGCGTGGGCAGGATCGCGGCAACAGCGGCGTTTATATTCAGGGACGCTATGAATGCCAGGTGCTGGATTCCTTCGGCCTTGAGGGCGAGAACAACGAATGCGGCGGCATCTATTCCATCGCACGTCCTCGCGTGAATGCCTGCTTCCCACCACTCGCGTGGCAGACCTACGACATCGACTTCACGGCAGCGCAGTACGAAGGTGACAGGAAAGTGAAGAATTCCCGCGTGACGATTCGGCACAACGGAATTGTGATTCACGACAACCTCGAGCTTCCCAAGGGGACTCCAGGCAAGAATTCGGAAGGCCCGGGGCCCGATGTGATCTATCTGCAGGGCCATGGCAACCCGGTTGCCTACCGCAATATCTGGGTCGTTCGCAAGTAATCTGTTTCGGACTTCCCATGTCAGCTCGCCTGCCTCGCCGCAGTCTGCTTGCGGCGGCCACTCTGGCCGCCGCATTTCCCTCCGCCACTTCTCGGATTGCGGATGCTGCCGATGCCGCATCCGCGGTTCTGAATCGCTCTGTCGATTCAGGACAGGTCACTGCCGCGGCGCTCTTCCTGCAGCGTGGTGCCGACCGCCAGTGCCGGCACTTTGGGGCAGCTCGAAACGAAAACGCCGCTTTCCTGCTGGGCTCCATTTCCAAGCCCATCGCGCTCACCGCGCTGATGGTTCTGTTTGACCAGCAGCGTTTTCAGCTGGATGAGCCTGTTCACCGTTATCTCCCGGAATTCTCTGACGGTGATCGCAGGCAGGTCACGATTCGGCAGCTGTTGACGCACATCTCGGGGCTTCCGGACCAGCTTCCGAACAACAATCAGCTCAGAGCAGCTCACGCGGATTTGTCCGCGTTCACCGCCGCGGCCATGACAGTCCCGCTCAGCTTCCCGCCTGGCTCCGGCTATCAATATTCCAGCATGGGTATTCTGCTCGCCTCTGAGATTGCTCAGCGATTCACCGGCATGGATATCCGCACGCTTGTTCAGCAAACTGTACTCTCACCGCTCAGCATGACCAATTCGGCGCTCGGCACTGGACACCTTCGCGCCGATCAGCTGATGCCGTGTCAGACCGACTTTGCGGCTCCGGAAGCCGGTGCTGGCGCGGCGGACGCAAAAAACTGGGACTGGAACAGTCCCTTCTGGCGACAGCTGGGAGCGCCGTGGGGCGGTGTTCAGGCAAGTGCGGTGGACGTCGGCCGCTGGCTGCACGACTTTCTGCATCCGTCCGG
>JBJTOP010000209.1:0-4961 GCA_046074645.1 Planctomycetaceae bacterium
CGCTACGAAGAAGCCCTCCACATCGCGGCGAAGGACAAGCTGCCGAATCGCCCTGGCCGCAGCTACAAACGCAAAGCGCACCCCCGACGGCAGAAGTCCACCAAATTCATGCAGACTGAAAGCCAAAAAAAGAAAAAGAAGGGTGAAAATCCACCCATAAAAAAGCCAAAGTGACTGCCATTGGGCGTTTGCCCGCAGGCTGCCGCCAGGCGGCTGAACCATGCGGCTCAGCGGTTGGGCGGAAGCCCCCGGCTATGTTTCGCACCAACGGTGCCCACGCTGGCGAGCGCGCTGGTGGAGCGTTTGCAGCGGCCGTTTGCCCGCAGGCTGCCGCCATGCGGCTGATTTTGCGAGCGGTCGGGCGGAAGCCCCCGGCTATGTTTCGCACCAAAGGTGCCCGCGCGACACCACGCAGGTGCCATGCACCTGAATGACCCGCGATGAGAGTTCAGGGGCGAGGGAGAGAACTTGACAAATACGGCTCGCTGCTGCATTGTGCGGAGGTTTCAACCCGCCTCAGCAGTACCGTTAAGTGCCCGCCTCTATCCTGCAGGATCCGCAATGACCGCCGAAGTTCGCCCCCGAATTACTGAAGACTGGCTGGCCATCATTATCGGCGGACTGCTGGTGCTGGGTTCGATTGCCGCGGTTCTGCTGAATGGTCGGCAACCACAGACTGCTCCGGCAGCGAACGTTCAGAGCGGCGAAAAGTCCGTGAGCGAAAAAAAAACGGCCGCGTGGTCGAATCCGCTGAAGCCTTACCTTGCTGTGCCCGGCAAATGGAAGGACAGTCCTCTCGATGGTCTCAAGGCTCCTGAGGCGATCCTGGGAGTTCTGCTGACCACGGTGGTGATGTTCGGGGCGGGGATCAGTATGAGTGGCGGGAGTTTGTCACGTTTCCTGCCCGGGTTTCTGATTGTGTTCCTGCTGGGCACGGTCGCGTATGTGATGGCCGAGCAGATTGCGATCCGCGAGGCGGGTCTGGAATACGCGCTTTGGGCGTTGTTGCTGGGGTTGATGATCAGTAACACTGTCGGTGCCCCGCGAATACTGAAGCCCGCCATCCGAACGGAGCTGTACATCAAGTCGGGACTGGTCCTGCTGGGCTGCGAAGTGCTCCTCGTCCAGCTGGTGGCTCTGGGGCTGCCCGGAATCTGCATTTCGTGGATTGTCACACCTGTCGTTTTGATCACCACCTTCTGGTTTGGCCAGCGGATTTTGAAGATTGAATCCGCGTCACTGAACATGGTGATCTCGGCCGACATGTCTGTCTGCGGAGTTTCAGCCGCCATTGCAACAGCTGAGGCTTGCGGAGCGAAGAAGGAAGAACTTTCGACAGCCGTGGGAATCTCGCTGGCGTTTACTGCTGTGATGATGTTTGTGATGCCAAATGCGATTCGGCTGATGGATCTTGATCCCGTGATTGCGGGAGCATGGATTGGCGGGACGATTGATTCCAGTGGAGCTGTCAGCGTGGCGGGGGAGATGATCGGAAAAACTGCGGGCAAGGTCGCAGTGACGATCAAGATGATTCAAAACATGCTGATTGGCGTGGTTGCTTTTGGAGTCGCGGTGTACTGGGTGTCGCGTGTGGACCGCGACAAAGATTCGCGGGTGAAGCCCGACGCCGGGGAAATCTGGCGACGGTTTCCGAAATTCATCCTTGGATTTATCGGTGCATCACTGCTGATTTCATACCTGCATTCCCGGTTGCCTGTCGGTGACGATTTCTTCAAAGCCGTGGTGGATGGAAGTACAAAAACTCTTCGCAACTGGTGCTTCTGCCTGGCTTTTGTGAGCATTGGACTGGAGACAGACTTCCGGGCGTTGGCACATTACTTCCGTGGCGGCAAAGCTGTGACGCTGTACGTCGCCGGTCAGGCCCTGAATTTGCTGCTGAGCCTTGCGATGAGCTGGTTCATGTTTCGAATTGTTTTCCCGGACGCAGCGAAGGTGCTCAATGCAGAGTGAGCGATTAGCAAACCAGAGGCTGCGGCTGAGCATTGGAGTGGGGATGTTGCTGCTGATCTGGCTGGTGGTGCTGCCGCGGATTTCACAGCTGCCGATGGTGGAGCAGTGGGCCGCGTTTCTGGACGACCGCGGAGTAAACCCAAACGCGAAGTTTTTCACCGATCAGCCTGCCGCGTTTGTGAAGTCCAGGCAAGTGATGCAGCGGGCGCGTGAGCATGCGAAGGCGTTCTGGGAGCCGGTATGGCGAACGGAAAACTGAGACAGCTGAGGGTCCCCCGCGCAAAGCTGTTCAGGGTTTTCGCAGGGGAGGTACGGCGACCTGCGTTTTTGCACGGCGGGTGACTTTGCGGAACAACGTCCAGCCGAGTCCGAAAGCCACGAGTGCGGTCAGGAGCGCCGGGACTGAATGAGAGGGGTTGACGACGTAATGCAGAACGCCGTGCTGCACACCGGGGAGTCCGTGGCCTTCATGTGCCGACAAAGGAGCGGTGGCACAAACGCCGAGAAGACAGCCGGCGATCGACCGGGGACCTGGAAACCGCACTCGCACTGGTGGACTCCGAAGAAAATCTGAAGAAGGAAAGCGATGCACGCCCGGATTCTCTTCGGAGTACCTGCGGGTTGCAAGTGCGGAAGTGCTGAGGGAACGGGCGGCAGTCAGAGATTGAAGTCCACGCCGGAAGCACCTTCGGGGGGCACGCTGTAGGTGAGTTTCGTGGTGGAGGGATTGGAATAGTCAGCGGGGACAAGCTGTTTTGGGCCGGCCGCCTTTTTCTTTTGGTCGCCCCAGCCCATCTGAGCCGCTGCCTGCTGTCCGGCATCCATTCCGTCGGCTTCCGGCTGCGGGCTGGCGAGAGCCGGCCCCTGACCTCCCTCGTACTTGGACACGCTCACCCGGTTATTTCCCGGAAGAGCCCCCTGGACGAGCCGATAGCGACCTTCGGCATCGGTTTTGGCAACACCCACAAATGTGTCATTGGTGAACATGATATCTGCGTCGGCAAGCGGCTTGCCTTCCATGGTCACGGTGCCCGACACGGGAACTCCGCGACCGGGAGCAACAGATTCTCCGCAGCCGGAAAGCACAGGGACCAGTGACATGCAGAACACAAACAGGATCGAGCGACGACAGGGAACAGCGATTGTCATGAGAGCCACCTGATGGGAATCTTTGGTGAACGAAGAGGTGGAGGATGGAAACAGAACTGCGTGCACACTTTGGCTGGCCATGGGGCTCGGCCAAAGTGTGCACGCTTGCAGGCGGAACCGGTGCCGGTACCGGCGATCAGAATTCGCCGACCACGGCGTTGTCATGCGAATATGTCAGTCGCCAGAACGTGAGGGCGTCGATGTTTTCGCTGAGGAACTTGACGGAACCGTCGCCGAGTACGACCTGGCATCCACCGGTGTGACCGCTGCCGTAGCCCCATGCGTACTGACGTTTGAGCGCATCATTAGCGTAGGCTGCATTGATGCGGAAGTCGTTGACGAACGGAGCGATGGTCGTTGCGTCCAGAACCGTGCTGCTGTTGGAAGGCGTGTAGAGGTGGCAGCAGGTGTGGGTGCCGCTGAGTCCCCAGGGGCCGAAGCTGCCGCTGGTTTTGTAGCGAGCACCGCCCCAGGCTTCGCCGATGGCGATCACGTTTGTGGTGCCGTCGGTGATGTCTCGCATCCTCGCACCACCGCTGTTGCCGAAGAGACCCTGTCGAACGTCACTGTTGTAGGCGGTGTGGGGCAAGCTGTAATCGGTCATGCTGCCGGTGGCGAAGGCGTAGCTGGCGCGGCGGCCGTTCTCGCGACTGTAGAAGTCAGTCTGAGATGTGGGGCCGGAGGAAGAGATTTCGCCGCCGTTTGGATGAGACGGGCAGAGCAACGCCGGGAGTGACATGGACGTGATCGCAGCATTTACGTTTGCCGCTGTGTTGCCGGCAATCGGCATACCATAAGGATTGGACAGACTGCCCGTTTGATTGAAGTCATACAGTGCGTAGGCGTTCGCCTGTTCGATATAGGGCAGCAGCAGTACAAAACCGGAGGTGTTCTGGACGCGATTCGTTGTGGTGTAGAAGGCAGTGCTGTTGAAACGACCGGAATTGTTGAGTGCCGGAGGGAAGACGTTGAACACATCGTGGTAGTTGTGCAACGCGAGGCCCCACTGTTTCAGATTGTTCTTGCACTGAGTTCGCCGAGCAGCCTCGCGAGCCTGCTGGACAGCCGGAAGGAGCAGTGCAACGAGGATTGCGATAATCGCAATCACCACCAATAGCTCGATCAAAGTAAACGCGCGACGACGGACCATGAAACTCTCCTGATGAAGACGGGAAGAAGGACAAGACCAGTATTGGGACTTGTCTGCTTGCAGGAGGCAGACCAGCGGGCGAGACGGAAAGAGAGGGGTGTCTCGGGAGATGGGATTGTGCGATGATGGCTGGTGTCGGTGTTCGCACCTGTGTCATCCTCAAAATATTCGGCGAACAGACACACTTCAACTCTCTGAGCGAAGAATTTGAATTGAATTCATGAGAATTCGAGGCGACGTGGGGGCTTCTTTATGGACAGGGGGAGTGAGTGTCCGTGGCCGAGCGATCAAACAGCGGGGCTGCCGCGAAAGAGTCCCGGGGCAGCAAGAAACGTGCCAATTCATGAGTTGTCAATGAATGTCTGATTTTGCCGTCCCCTTCGACGTTTGTCGAAATCCACCCGTCACTGGGCTGCTCAGAACGGATGCAGCGTGCAACAAATTTCCGCGGAGACGCGTGGCCGCTGCCGGTCAGCCGCATGGCGGCAGCCCCCGGCTATGTTTCGCACCAAAGGTGCGCGCGCTGGCGGGCCGCTTGCCCGCAGGCTGCCGCCCAATGGCCTTGAAGTTCTCTGCTTCCGGGCGAAAATCGCCCTCAATCCCCCCTCTCCCCTTCGAGATCGTGCAGCTTTCAAATCGCGGTAATTGCTGCGTTTTTTGCCTTCTGCTGGAGGCGTTGAAGGCAAAGTAT
>JBJTOP010000210.1:0-12806 GCA_046074645.1 Planctomycetaceae bacterium
GCTCGAAGCCACCCGTCGTAATCCCACGGCCCGCCCCGGGCGCATCAACACAATTCTCATCGGACAGCCCGAAGCTGCCGCGCGAACCAGCCTCGCCGGCCACTCCTCCGCTCAACTGATCGAATCCGACATCAGCACTGCACAACAATTGCAGCAAATGCTCGCAAAGACACTGAATCTCTCCGATGTTGGCCTCAGCATCCGCAGCCCCGAGGGTCGCAGCTATCTTTCAGTGGAAAGCAGCAGCATGATTCTGGAGGACGGGCTGGCAGGTTCCGTACAGCGGGCCGCGCAGGAAATCGGCATGGCAGCCGAACCAACGCTCGTTTATCTGGCAAATGAACTCTGGGCCGTGAATCGCACCGATCCGGCCACTCGCTATTCCATGTACTCAATCGTGGCGGGCATTGATTTTAATTCACCGGCCCCGCTCGGCCCCATCAAACTTGCTGACGGCACAGCTGCTCCGCAACTCACCGATCATGAAATTGTCCTCTCCGCATGGCTGGCAGAAGATCTGCAGGTCGCAGTCGGTGATCAGGTCGAAGCCCGCTGGCATGAAGTCGGCAGTCACGGAGATCTGCCGGAACAGCGCCGGAGGTTTACAGTCCGCGGCATTCTTCCCGCCGATGATCCGCTGACGCTCGACCGCGATCTCACACCGTTTGTGGACGGAGTCACCAACGTCGATAGTTTTGCCGACTGGGACCAGCCCTTTCCGATGGAAATGAACCGGATCACTCCCCGCGACGATGCCTGGTGGGACGCTCATCGCGCTGCCCCTAAAGCCCTGATTTCCCTGGAAGCCGCTGAACAGCTCTGGGCCGGCCGATTCGGCCGCAGCACTTCCGTCCGCGTGGCTTCCCCCGGAGCCGAGCTGCCCCCCGAGCGGCTGGCAATTCTCAGCGGCAGACTTGAAACGGAAATCCGCAACCAACTGCAGCCGGAACGACTTGGTCTCGCCATCCGACCCATTCGCGCGGAAGGACTGCTCGCCTCTACAGGTGCCAATAACTTCACCTGGCTGTTCATCGGCTTCAGCTTTTTTCTGATTGTGTCCGCCTTGCTCCTGGCAGCTCTGATGTTTCAGCTGGGGGTGCGTCTGCGTGTGTCTCAGGTGGGGCTGATGGAAGCTGTCGGGTTTACGCCGGCGCGTGCCCGGCGAGTGCTGGTGCTGGAGGGACTTGTCGTCTCGCTGCTCGGCAGTCTGGCTGGAGCCGGGCTTGCTGTGCTCTTCGCGCGGCTGATGATTTTCGGCCTGACCACTCGCTGGGTCGGCGCTATCGGAACGCGATTTCTGTTCGCCGAGATCCGACCGGCATCCCTGGCTGCAGCCGTCGCCGTGACCTTCGCGCTTTCGGGGCTGGCTGTTTACAACGCCGTGCGGCGAACCACGCAGCGAACTCCGAAGGAACTGCTTGCCGGCCTCGCCTCGGAACACCTCCCCGAACGCCGGGGACGATTCGCAGGACTGCTCTCCGGACTGTTCGCCGGAGTGACCGTTGTTACCGGCATTGCACTTCCCGCGGCGATTATCGCGCGTGTGATTCCAGCCGGGGAAGCCTTCGGTGGACTCTCATGGCCCGTGGTGTGTTTCTTTCTCGCCGGATTCGCATGGCTCTCAGCAGGCCTGCTGCTGCTGCAGAGACTCCTGCGTCGCAGAGCCGGCGACGACGTGAGCGGCACCGAGTTGACCTCACTCACCGGACTCGCTGTCGCCAATGCCGCCCGTAATCCACATCGCAGCCTGCTCACCACAGCACTGATCGCTTTCGCAGCGTTTGTCATCGTGGCTGTAGCAGCGGGGCGTCGAAATCCGGTTTCTGAAATTCCCGATATGCGCAGTGGCAACGGCGGTTTCAGCCTGCTCGCTGAATCCTCGCTGCCAATCCTCTTTGATCTGAATTCCGCCGCTGGCCGACAAAAACTGGAGCTCCCTGAAAATGGTTCGGGAGCACTGCCGCCGAACACTCGAGTCTTCGGCTTTCGGATGCGCCCGGGTGAAGATGCCAGTTGCCTGAATCTCTTCCAGACCCAGCTCCCAACACTGCTCGGCGCACGCCCTGAATTCATTAATCGAGGCGGATTCCGCTTTGCTGACACTCCCGGAGAAAATCCATGGCTGTTGCTGCAGGAACCCGCCACTTCCCAGACGGTGGCGGGCAAAGAGCTTCCCGTTGTGCCCGTCATCGGTGACCTCAATACGCTGCAGTTCAGCCTGAAGAAGAAAATTGGTGATGTGATCCCGTTCCCCGACTCCAGCGCACCCACTCACGCACTCAAAGTCGTCGGGATGCTTGATGGCAGTATCTTCCAGGGAGTGCTCGTGATGTCCGAAGCACAACTGCTGAAGCTGGCACCGGAGACTTCCGGAGCCCGCTGGCTGCTGGTCGAAACAGAGCGACCTGAAGAGGCAGAACCCGCCGCCGCAGCTCTGGAAACAGCACTGCGGCCGTATGGCGTGGATGTGGAATCTGTCAGCCGACGACTGGCCGATTTTCTGGCCGTGCAAAACACCTATTTATCCACCTTCCAGCTGCTCGGTGGACTCGGACTGCTCGTCGGAACGCTCGGTCTCACCACCGTGATGATGCGGAACGTCGTCGAACGGCGAAGGGAGCTGGCGCTGCTGCGAGCACTTGGCTTTCGGGCACTCCGCATCGTCTGGCTGGTGACTGCGGAAAACACTGCGCTGCTGTTCTGGGGTCTTGCAGTCGGAACCGTTTCCGCTCTGGTGGCCATGTTTCCACACTTACGCAGTACCGGGGCCGACGTTCCATGGCAGGAGCTGGGGCTGACGCTTCTGGCTGTTGCGCTGACAGGAACTCTGGCCGTGATTCTGCCGATGTGGAGTGCATTGAGGATCACGGTCCGAGAAGTGCTGACGGGAGAATAAAATCCTGGCCGTGACAAAAGATCGGCGGCATGGGACAATCAGCCGGCAATCTGCAGTCGGGCTTTGCGGCGGCGGCAGGAAGTTCACAGCCTTCCAGGAAACCAAGCGATGAAATCCGCATTCGAAGCGGCCCAACAGTACTTCGACGAGGCCGCCACGGTACTGGGGCTGTCGCACAGCATGCGCGATCTGCTGGTGACACCAGAGCGTGAGATTAAGGTTCAGGTACCAATTCGCCGGGACAACGGAGAGATAGCCACATTCATCGGTTACCGCATGCAGCACAACAGTGCCCGCGGCCCGATGAAGGGCGGGCTTCGCTATCACCACGAAGTCAATGCTGACGAAGTGCTGGCACTGGCTTCCCTGATGACCTGGAAGACTGCCGTTGTCGATATCCCCTACGGCGGCGCGAAGGGCGGTATTTCGGTGAATACCAAGGACCTCTCCCGGGATGAACTGGAACGGCTGACGCGCCGTTTTGTGGATGAGATTCATGATCTGTTCGGCCCCGACAAGGACATCCCTGCGCCGGATATGGGCACCAACGCGCAAACCATGGCGTGGATCATGAATCAGTACGAAAAGTTCCACGGATTTTCTCCAGGGTGTGTCACGGGGAAACCCGTGGAGCTTTACGGGGCGGAAGGACGCGAGGAGGCCACTGGTCGGGGCGTCGGAAATCTGACGCTGGCCTGTCTTCGCCGCTTCGGCCGTGTGATCGAAACCAGCACTGTGGCGATTCAGGGCTTTGGTAATGTGGGCACCTTCACTGCGTCGTATCTGCATCAGGCTGGGGGAAGAGTGATCGCCATTTCGGATGTGAGCGGCGGCATTCTGAATCGCAGCGGCATCGACATTCCGGCCGCACTTGAATATGTCGCCACCAACAAATCGCTCAACGGTTTCCCGGGTGGTGAGCCCATTTCAAACGCCGACCTGCTGACTCTGGACGTCGATGTGCTCATTCCCGCAGCACTCGGGAACGTGCTCACGGCCGACAACGCCGAAATGGTGCAGGCTCGACTGATCATCGAAGCTGCCAACGGCCCGACAACACCGGAAGCCGACGCCGTCTTCCGACGCCGCGAAATCCCCGTGCTCCCGGATATTCTCGCAAACGCTGGTGGCGTGACGGTGAGCTACTTCGAGTGGGTGCAGAATCAGCAGTATTTCCGCTGGGACTTAAGTCGTGTCCGCGAAGAGCTCGAACGCAGCATGACCAAAGCCTTCCACCGCGTCTCAACCATCGCCACAGAAAGAAGGATCCCGCTGCGAACGGCCGCCTGGGTACTGGGAATCGAACGCGTCGCTCGCGCCACAGAACTCGGCGGGATCTGATTCGCCCATGCCGCAGCTGTTTTCGTGGGAACCCCTGTTCGAATTCCTGGCACGCGATGGCCACGGCAGCTGGGCTCGGTCACTGCGAACACTCAGCCACGCCGCAACCAGCCCGGATTCCAACGGGCATCTGTCAACTTACCGCGCTGCCTGGGACCAGCTTCCTCACTGCTCCAGTCCCCGGCTGCTCGCTGATCGCGATGCTGTCACTCTTGAAGGCCCTCTGAATCCAGCCGATCAGCAGCAGCTCAGGACACTCCTGCGAACGCTGCATCCATGGCGCAAAGGCCCATTCCGCTTCTTCGATACACTGATCGATACCGAATGGCGGTCCTGCCTCAAGTGGGACCGCCTTGCATCACGTGTGGACTTCCGTGGCTGTCGCGTGCTCGATGTCGGCTGCGGAAACGGTTACTACGGCTGGCGAATGCTCCACGCCGGTGCACAGCTGGTACTGGGTCTGGATCCCTTTCTCCTGTATGTGATGCAGTTTGAATTCCTCCGCCGCTATCTTCCTGAGGACACGCGACACTTCATTCTTCCGCTCGGAGATTCTGTTCTGCCGCACGGACTGCACGCCTTTGATGTGTGTGTTTCGATGGGAGTGCTGTATCACCGCACCAGCCCCATCGACCACCTGCAGTCGCTCTGGCAGACACTCGTTCCCGGTGGCCGACTGCTGCTGGAAACACTCGTGCTGCCCGGCCAGGAATCGATGCTGCTCATTCCCCCCGATCGATACGCAAAAATGCGGAATGTCTGGTTCATTCCCACAGTCCCACTGCTGCTCACCTGGCTGAAGCGATGCGGTTTTGAACATCCGCAAATCCTCGACGTAACCGCCACGACCGCGGCTGAACAGAGGCGTACGGAATGGATGACATTCGAGAGCCTTCCGGATTTCCTCGACCCCACCAACCCTGGCCAGACCATCGAAGGCCACCCCGCACCACTCCGAGCAATGGTCATCGCGCGTCGCCGCGGCTGAAGGGATGACATTCGAGTGAGCTGACTCCGGTTTGTGTTTCGTCCCTGGGGCAGACCTTCGTGTACGCTCGCGTCACCCGCAGTCCGGCTGTAGACTCCGCAGTGACACGACTGTCCGTCCTGCGACTCTGGAAACAACTCCATGCTGGTGCCCGGCATCGCCTACTGCCTTCTCGCATTCCTGTTCGGCGGAATCCCCTTTGGCTACATTGTCGGACGCCTCGTGCTGAAGGACGACATTCGCAGGCATGGCAGTGGTAATATTGGGGCCACCAATGTCTGGCGAGTGCTGGGCTGGAAATGCGGCGCGTCCGTACTGCTGCTGGATGCCCTGAAGGGACTCCTGCCAACAGTTCTGTCCGAAATCATCCTGCGATCTGCCGGCTTTGTACCGCCGCACTGGCTCATGGTGGCTGCCGGCCTGTCTGCGATTCTTGGTCACATGTTTCCCGTCTGGCTGCGATTTCGTGGAGGCAAAGGCGTGGCGACGGCGCTTGGTGTGGTGCTGGTGATTTCACCGAAGTCCAGTGGCATCGCACTGCTGACCTTTCTGCCGGCGATGGTCGCTTCCCGGATGGTCTCTCTGTCATCCATCCTTGCCGCGATCGCCTATGCCGCCTCCCATCTCTGGCTGCGGGGTCACTCGGCATGGACTCCGCAGGGACTTCCGGCAACTCTTTTCGCTCTGGTGGTCCCGGCAATGATCATCTGGCGACACCGCGGCAACATTCGCAGAATCCTGAATGGCACGGAAAGCCGTTTTGGACGTTCCGCAAAGCCACCCTCGACATCACCTCCCGACTCCTGAAAAATTCTCGTCCCTGCAGAGTTCTCTTCACCGCCCCTCCCTGTAATACTCAGGCTTTCTTCATCCCAACACATCCACAGAACTTTTTGCCTGCAAGCTGCCACCCGGCGGCTCAAATATGAACTACGTTTCTCCCACCACGTTTTTCAGAATCTTTTCGGACCTCGCCATGCGATTCAGTGCCTTAGTCATCTGCGTGTTGACAGCTTCGCTGTGTTCTGCTCAGGATTCATTGACGCAAAAGGCAGAGCAGCAGCCGTCTCAGCCGCGGGGTGCATCCGCGGCACCTGCTGCCGCTGCCGCTGCCGCGCCAGCCATTTCGGACGCTGATCTGCTGTCCGGGCCGCAGCCATTGTGGATCTGGGGCCCGAACAACGACAGCAAATACGTACTCCGTAAGACCTTTAAAATCACCGGGGAGGTCAGCGCTGCCCGCCTGAAAGTTTCCTGTGACAATTCTTGTACGGTGTATCTCAATGGTCGCCGTGTGGCTGGTGGATCGGAATGGCAGGAGCCTTCAGACGCCAACGTCACCAGCGCGCTGGTTTCCGGCGATGCAGAAAACGTGCTGGAGGCCGAAGTGGCGAACCAGGGAGGCATTGCCGGCTTCGTGCTGGCGCTGGCGTGGAAGTCAGCCGATGGCAAACCGCAGCAGATTGTTTCTGACCTGACATGGACGTACGCGGCGGAGCGTGGCGTGGTGGATGGTCAGTCCGTCCAGCGTCGCGGTGGTTACGGTGATGGCCCGTGGAACGCAGTGTTTTCAAACGCGGCCGGGACGTCCCGCGTGCCTGCTGGGGTGTTCGAGCTGCCGCCCGGCTTTCAGGTGGAAAAACTGTTCACGGTCCCAAAGGACCAGCTGGGTTCGTGGGTCTGCATCGCGTTCGACAACCGTGGACGATTGCTGGCCAGTGATCAGGGCGACAAGGGGATCTGCCGAATTACCGTGCCCCCAGTGGGTGCGGTTGGCGGCGAAACGAAAGTGGAACGTCTGGACTTTTCAAAGTGTGAGATCCAGCCCACCGCTGCCCAGGGAATGCTGTATGCTTTTGATTCGCTTTACTTTTCGATCAACGGCGGTCCTGGGAGCGGACTTTATCGGGCTCGGGACACGAATGGCGATGACCAGTTTGATGAGTGCGTGCGTTTGCGTCAATTTCGCGGTGGTGGCGAGCACGGTCCGCATGCCCTCCGGTTGTCCCCGGACGGCAAGCGTATTTTCGTGATCTGTGGCAATCACACGCTGCCTCCCTTTGATGCCGGTGAGGAGCTCAAAAATGCAGACTACACCAGCCGGATCCCCACGAACTGGTCCGAGGACCACATTCTGCCGCGGATGTGGGACGCCAACGGTCACGCCCGTGGCATCCTCGCTCCCGGAGGCTGGATTGCCAGCACTGACGTCGACGGAAAGACATGGGACATCTGGTCGGTGGGTTACCGTAACCCGTACGATATGGCATTCAATGCGGACGGCGAATTATTTGCCTACGATGCCGACATGGAATGGGACGTGGGCACACCGTGGTATCGCCCGACTCGAGTGGTTCACGCAACGAGCGGGAGCGAATTCGGGTGGCGCAGTGGCACTGGCAAATGGCCCAACCATTATCTGGACAGCCTTCCTCCGATGGTAAATATCGGCCCCGGCTCGCCGGTGGGAGTTGAGTTTGGCTATGGCTGCCGTTTCCCTGCGAAGTATCAGAAAGCCCTGTACATCTGTGACTGGACTTTCGGCACGATGTACGCGATTCACATTGAGCCATCGGGCAGCAGTTATACGGCCGTGAAGGAGGAATTCGTGTCCCGCACGCCCCTCCCGCTCACCGACGTGGCGACTGGTCCGGACGGCGCCCTGTACTTTTCCGTCGGTGGCCGAGGCACTCAGTCGGAGCTTTTCCGCGTGACTTACAGTGGTCCTGAATCCACAGCTCCTGCCGAACTGAAGGATGCTCGCCAGGCAGGTCTGCGTTCCAGTCGCCGCAGTCTGGAAAACTGGCACGCCGGCCGCAGCGGCAGTGATCTGCAGCCTTCGGCCGATTCTGCGACGTTTATACAGACGCTGCAGAATCTCGGGCAGGGCGGCGACCGCTTCCTCCGCGCGGCGTCCCGCAACGCTTTCTATCACTCACAGCTGTTCGCCGACCTGATGCAGCCTCAGAATGTGGCCGAAATGGAACTGAGCGCCTTTGAACCGGGGGATCGCCTTTACGTCCTGCTCGCCCTGATCCGCGCTCCGCTTTCCAATCTCACCAAATCCCGCGGCCTCACGGAAACTCAGATTGTCGAGCTCGAGGATGCCATTCGATCCATGAGTATTCGTCAACTGCAGGGGCTGGACTTTACCAGCCTGAATCGCGAACAGAAGTTGGATTATCTGCGAGTGCTGAGTCTGCTCTTCCTGCGGATGGGGCCTCCGGAAAACGACACTCGCACCGCTTTCGTCAGTCGGCTCGACGCCCAGTTTCCATCCAGCGATGCAGAGCTCAATCGAGAACTCTGCCAGGTTCTCATTTATCTCCGCTCGCCGACCATCGTCGGTAAGACTGTTGCATTGCTCGAAGCCGAATCCAGGGCCACGGTGACGGAAGACATGCAGGATCTGCTGGCACGAAACCGCGGTTACGGTGGCGCGATTGCAGCATCAATCGCCAGTGCGCCGGACCAGCAGCAGATTGCTTACGCATTCAGTCTCCGCAACGCCGTTGAGGGCTGGACCATTGAGTCCCGCAAGTCCTTCTTCGCGTGGTTTGAGCGAGCCCGGAAATGGTCCGGGGGTGCCAGCTTCCAGGGATTCCTGCGAAATATCGAGAACGAAACATTTCTGAACGCCAGTGAACGTGACCGCCTGCTCATTGAAGCTTCCGGAGCCCGCAAGCCCTATGCACCACCGGAACTCCCCAAACCCGCAGGACCGGGAAAGGAATGGACGCTGGACGAAGTCCGTGCCCTTGCCGAATCAGGACTCAAGGGCCGCAACTTTGAAAACGGCCAAAAGATGTTCGCAGCCACGCGCTGCATCATCTGTCATCGCTTTGGCGGTGAAGGCGGAGCCACCGGCCCCGACCTGACTCAGCTCGCCGGACGCTTCAACGTCCGCGACCTGACGGAAGCAATCATTGAACCCAGCAAGGTGATTAGTGACCAGTACCGCGGCAGCACCGTTGTTACGAAGGATGGGCTTTCAATCAGCGGCCGCGTCATTGCTGAGACGGGCACCAGTGTGACAGTGCTCACGAATCCCGAGGATCCCACGAAGATCACGGAGATTGCTAAATCTGACGTGGAAGAACTGCTGCCGTCCGCCGTTTCAATCATGCCCGCCGATCTGCTCAAAACTCTGAATCAGGACGAAGTCCTCGACCTGCTTGCCTATCTGCTCTCCCGCGGCGAAAAGAACAATCCCATGTTCCGCCGCTGAGACCCAACGTCGCCTTTCGCTCAGCAAAACGAACCTGCACCGCATTCACCTCGGAGTACCCCGATGCTTCCTTCACCCCCCAGCAGATATCGCCTCGCAGGTTTCGGTCTGCTCCTGACTGTCTGCCTGGTCACTGCAGGATTCAGCCGCGTGTCCGCCGACGAGCCTGCGACGGCAGAGCCCGCGGCGACTGACCTGTCCCAGTTTTATGGATTCAGCGGGCTGGAGGTCTTCAAGATCGATGCTCGAGTCCTGAATCTGCGCACTGCCGAGCTCAACGGTGACGGCAAATCGGACCTGATTATGATTGACAATTTTGCCAGCTGTCTGCGGCTGATGCTGCAGAAGTCGGCGGATCTGGCAGGGGCAGCAGCGGCCTCGTCCAGACCCGCGGCGGCACCCTCCACAGCAGCAGTGAACGAAACAGGTTCGGACCGTCGTTTTGAAGAACGAAAGCTGCCGCTGGATCGCGCCGTTGCAGCCATCGAGCTGGGAGACTTCAACGCGGACGGCCGTGCCGACATCGCCGCTGTGGGTGCCCCGGATCAGTTCAGCATTCGCTTCCAGCCAGCCCCCGGAGTACGGGACTGGTCGGAAATCTGGACCGTGCGGCTGCCCGATCTGGAACCCACATCCGGAATGCTCACGACCGGCGACCTGAATGGCGACGGTCGGGACGATGCTGCCGTGATTGGCAAGGATTGCACGTGGCTGATTCTGCAGGGTGACGGTGGCAAGATGCAGGCTCCGCTGAGACTGCTCAACACTTCCCCTCGCCAGGCGCTGCTGCGGGCCGCTGATCTGAACGGAGACGGACGGTCGGATCTCAGTTACCTGTTTGGTGAGGCCAATTCGCGGGAACTGGGTGTACGGCTGCAGACGGCCGACGGGCGTCTCGGGCCGGAACTCAGCTTCAGCGGCAGTTCGCCACGCGCGGTGACTATCGCGGCCCTCGATACAAAGGCGGGCAGCGAAATCACAACCATCGACAGCCGCACCGGGCGGATTGTGGTGCGGAGTCTGCTGCCGGCTGGTGCCAGTCCGGACGGACCTTCTGAACGACTCGTCCACTACGGCATCGGCCCCGGCACCGCAAATCGCGATCGCGCCGCCGTGACAGGGGATTTCGATGGAGATGGTCGCACGGATCTTCTTGTCAACGACCCCGAACAGGCCCAGCTGCTGCTCTACCGGCAAAACGGCGTGGACGGGCTCGGAGCAGTCGAAGAATTTCCCGGCCTCGTCGGCGTCACGGATCTCGCTGCCGGGGACCTGAACCAGGACGGTCGTCTCGAAGCGGTCCTGATCAGCAGCCGTGAAGGAGTGGTCGCGCGGACGGAGTTTGTCGGCGGCCGACTGACCTTCCCCGAAGTGCTTCTGAAGAAACCTGAAGGCTGGGAACTGGCAACGCTCGCCCTGCTGCCTGGCAGCGCGGGACAAAGAATTGTTGCAGGAATGACCTCAGGTTCAGGGAACTCGGCAAAACTTCAGTACATCGTCCACGACCGCGCCGCAGATGGCACGTGGAAACCGGCTGACGGTTCGCAGACGGTAGAGCTCACCGGCGCCGTTGGTCCTCGGGGAGTCAAGCTTTTGCCGATGGACGTCAATGGAGATCAGCGACTGGATCTGCTTTCCATTGCTGGTGGTGCCACAAAAGCCGGCGTGCATGTGCTGCAGGTGCAGGATGATGGAAGCCTGACCGTGGCGAACCAGGCCAGTCAGCTGGATCCCGGAATCACCGCGCCAGGGCGATCCTTCGTGCGTGGCGGTCAGTTGCTCGCCGCCCGAGACAACTTCGCACGCCGACTCACCTTCGGGGCAGGCGGCTGGAAAGTGGAGGATCAGTTCAACGCCGGTGAAGCATCCGCGAAGCTCGAAGGCGTCGCGGCGCTCAATCTGGACGGGCAGCCGGGCGATGAAATTGTGCTGGTGGACACCGGAGTTCGCAAACTCCGCGTGCTGCGCCAGGAAGGGCTCGTCTATCGACCATGGAAGGAAATCGAACCTGGCAGCCTGCAGTACTCCTCCATGCTCATTGCTGACCTCAACAGCGACGGTGCCGAAGATCTCGTTGTGCTTGGAAGTCAACAGTTCGGAGTTCTTTACAACGGCGTGGCTCAGGCATCGCTGAAGGAAGTCGCCTCTTTCGAATCAAGCCGCGAAAAAGCGTTTCCAGCCGATGTGATCGTGGGTGACATCAACGGAGACGGTCAAACCGACATGACGGCCATCGACACAAGCATCGATGGGGTGGCGATTATGGCATTCGGTGAACGCACAGGTATTCGCGAAGCCACAAGTTTCCGGGTGTTCGAAGAGAAGCGGCTGGTTTCACAGGCGGAAAACCGCGGCACGCAGCCTCGCGAGGGCATCGTCGCGGACGTCACGGGAGACGGCCGCAGCGATTTGCTGTTGCTGTGTCACGACCGGTTGCTGCTTTATCCCCAGGACTCCGGTGAACCAACCGCGGCTGGTGGACAGAGCAACTAATCACTTGTAGACGCAAAGAGACTTAGGCGCCCGGCTGTGAGATCATCGGTCAAAACAGATTTTCTGCTGGATTTAGTATCACGAGCCAGCTGGAAAGTGTACTTGAGTTTGGCGATTACGGAAGGATTGTCGCCAGTGTCCAGGCACAGGAAGAGTGTCAATTATTTTGGTGAGGACAATGTCGCCATCCTCAGGGCTCTGCTGAGACGCAACCCCCGCGTTTGAGAGATGCCGTCGACAGTATCTCTGAACTCTGCTGTGCCGGGCTCCGCCCGGCACGGTGGCCGCCTTCCAGCAGCCACTCCCGCTCCTGTTCGCTCAAAGCCAGCCAACATATTCGGCAGAACCTATTGATGGCCTCCCGGGGTTCTGGAGGAGGGCTGGCCACCAAGCTTCCCACCAAAGATCTCCACCAAATATGCCTCAGTTCTTCAGTGTCTCTCAAGAGGCCAAAACCTGAATCACGTCTGACCAGTACGGCGGCCGGGACTGCCCCGCAGCTTCGGTGGTGGCAGTGTGGGTGAGAACGGATTGTCCGTCAGAATCGACAAAACCCGAAGGCTGGTCACAGGCGTTGCAAGCCGACCCGGTTGCGGGGACTGTCCCCACAGCTTTGGTACCGGCGAGGTGGGTGGGACCGGATCGCCCGTCAGAATCGACAAAACCCGAAGGCTGGTCACAGGCGTTACAAGACGACCCGGTTGCGGGGACTGTCCCCGCAGTTTTGGTGCCGGCGGGGTGGGTGGGATCGGTCGTCCGTCAGAATCGACAGAACCCGAAGGCTGGTCACAGGCGTTGCAAGCCGACCCGGTTGCGGGGACTGTCCCCACAGCTTTGGTACCGGCGAGGTGGGTGGGACC
>JBJTOP010000211.1:0-3981 GCA_046074645.1 Planctomycetaceae bacterium
CGATGGACCATTAATCTGGTGTGAGCGTCGCCCGCCCTCTTTGCAGTCCGCCGCGCGAAAAAAAAGGCACCGTCCTGGGACGGTGCCTTCCTGGAATTTGAGACGCCGCGGGGGGATGCGGCTGAGCTCAAATCGGGAAGATTACTTCTCGCCTGCGTCGTCGCAAACGATTTCGAGGTTCGCGTCGCAATCGCAAACGTCAACGTTGTCATAATAAGCAGCACCGTAGGTGCGGCTCTTCACGCCACCGGAAGCCTTGTAGCTGATGAAGCCGGAGGTGCTGTAGCTCTGGTCAACATTGCCGAGAGCGCTGGAGAGGTCGCTAAGTTCGCCGATGATGGAGCACTGGAGTTCAACCAGGCCCACAATCATGCCGAGGACGAGGATCGTGCCGACAAGCACGAGTTCCGCGGACAGGATGACACCGGATTCGTCGCTGATGAAGCTTTTCATGATCAAGGTCTTTTCTGTAAGGAGTGTGTGTCTGTATCTGTGCGAGAGAGAAAAAGCGTTGCCGAACAGCCATTTCGTCGATCATGACGTCGCCTTCCGGGGCCGAAATTCAGATCAGGTCGATTCGACACGACCCAGCCTGTTCCCGAAGTGAGCGAAGCGGTGTTGCCTTGGAGCCGAACTTCTGCAGAAGTCAGATTCTTTGGTTTGCCGCAGGTTGTCAGACGAATTGCGGGAGAGGCGAAGGGCGCTCCAATCGAATTTTTGGATGCATACCAAATCAGAATGGCGGCCATTTTTCATGACATAAGTGCAATGAAATCAAGCACTTAATAAAATCCAGAAAATTCTGGCGGGGCCGCGATCAGGAAGTTTTGGGTGACCTGAATGTTCAGTTTGAGAATCACGGTGTAAAGACGCCACGTTGCTACCGTTAACTGTTGACAGTCAGCGACAGAGACGTTGCCAAAATGGTACAAAATGGTCCGAATTTAACGAATGTGCTCGCCGGGAGCACAGCGGTGAGGTGACTGGACGAGGTGTATTGAGCGTCAGAAATGGCGAGTTTTCGGGTGGATTTGCGGTATTGGTGGAGAGTCGAGTAGGATTCGTGCTCGGCAATCACCTTCTCGCCGTACACGACTGCGGCTGGCATCCATCAGATTTCCAAACAGGCATTTTCGAGCGTGCAAAGCGAACCGATTGATTTTGCAAATGCGTGGCTGGATCGGGCGGCGATTAGCGTCTGCAGATGCAGCGGCTCCAGGAACTGTTGCAGACGATCATCCCCAGAAATCGTTTCTGGACTACGCGGCTGAAGGCGGCGGGCGTGGAAGCGGCAGTAGTCAGGACTCTGGATGATCTGCAGCGTTTTCCATTCTGCAGTAAACAGGATTTTGTGGCCGACCAGGATCTGCAGCCACCATATGGTTCGAACCTTACGTATCCATCGACTCGCTATCGACGTGTTCATCAGACATCGGGAACGACGGGGCGACCGCTTCGCTGGATGGATACACAGGACAGCTGGGACTGGCTGCTTTCCTGCTGGCGGCAGATTTACACGCTGGCTGGCTTGAATTCGTGGGACCGTCTGTTTTTTCCGTTCTCTTTCGGCCCATTTTTGGGATTTTGGGCGGCCTTCGAGGGTGGCCTGCGGTTCGGGAACTTCTGTGTTTCCGGGGGTGGCATGTCCACGTCACTTCGGCTGAAGGCGTTGCTCGAAAACGAGGCTACAATTGTGTGCTGCACCCCGACATACGCACTCCGGATGGCTGAAGTTGCGGCAACGGAGGGTCTGGATCTGCAGGAATCATCGGTTCGAATGCTGATTGTTGCTGGAGAGCCTGGGGGAACGATTCCCAGCACACGTCAACGAATTTCTGAACTCTGGGACGCTCGGGTAATCGATCACTGGGGCATGACTGAGGCGGGGTCACTGGCTGCTGAGAGCGAGGATCGCCCAGGAGGAATGTACCTACTTGAGACTGAGTGTCTGGCAGAGGTGCTGCGGCCTGGCAGCGGAGAATCGGCTGCACCAGGCGAACCGGGAGAGTTGGTGATTACAACGCTGGGGCGGTTGGGAAGTCCGTTATTGCGATTCCGCACGGGAGATCTGGTTTGCTGCAGTCAGGAGCCTGATCCCTTTGGTCGGCAGTTGAAGTGGCTGCAGGGCGGCATTCTGGGGCGAGTTGACGAGATGGTGATTGTGCGAGGCAACAATGTCTACCCGTCGAGTATTGAGGCAGTGGTTCGTGAAATCCCGGAGATCGCGGAATTTCAGCTGGAGTTAAGTACGGTTCGGGAGATGCGTGAGTTATGTGTGGTGATTGAGCCGTCAGCCGGGGCTGCCAGTGTGGTGTCCGCGCTGGCGGATCGCCTGCGTTCGCAGTTACGGGCTCGACTGGGTTTTGCAGTAGATGTGCGTGCAGTACTTCCGGGAGAACTACCCCGGTATGAGATGAAGAGCAGGCGTGTGGTGAGAATTGGCGAGGGGGGATCAGTTTCTGGTGAGTATCCGTGAGAGGCTCTTCCAGCTTCGATTTGTCATGAAGTCCGGCCGGTTGAACTGAACAGGTTTGAATGAGCTGCCATCCGGCGGCTCAGGGAAGCATCGAATTATCAGCGTCTGCGAAACCAGTCAGCGGTCTCGGCGAGTCCTTCTGCCACGGTGACGGCTGGTCCGAGGAGTTCGGCGAGGCGATCGGCATTGAGCAACGAGCGTTCAACGTCACCGGCACGAATGGCTCCGAAGTGAATTTCGCTGCGGCTGTTCAGCAGCGAACGGAGGTGTTCGGCCAACTGGAGGGTATTTGTTTCTCGTCCCGTACCCACATTGAGTACACGATCGGTGATTCGACCTTCCATGGCAGCGATGTTGGCATTGACAACATCGCGGATGTAGACGTAGTCACGAATGCATCCCGGGTCACCCTGCTGGCGGCGAGCGAAGACTTTGACGGGTTCGTGTGCGAGCATTCGATTGCAGAAGATGGCGACGACACCGGCTTCTCCGTGGGGATCCTGACGAGGTCCATAGACGTTGGCATAACGGAGGACGGTGGAGTTGAGGCCATGTTCACGTCGGAAGCATTCGAGGTATTTTTCAACTGCGAATTTGCTGCATGCGTAGGGGCTGAGTGGAGCGGGTGGAGTATCGATTCCGGCGCGTGTACCATCAGGAACTTCCCCGTAGATTGCTCCGCCGGTACTGGCGAAGACCAAATGTCGCACACGATTACTGACACAGCAGTGGAGGACATTCAGTGAGCCGATGATGTTGATGGCGGCATCGCGCTGGGGTTCCCGAACGCTGACAGAAACGCTGGCCTGAGCAGCCTGGTGGCTGACCACTTCCGGCTGAAACTCTGCAAAGACCTGCATGAGAGCCGGTTCATCGCGGATATCAATCTGACGAAACAGAGCGTCGGCCGGGACATTTTCGCGTCGTCCACTGCTGAGATCATCGACGACGGCAACCTGCCAGCCTTTTTTGAGGCTGTGTTCGGCCAGATGGCTGCCAATAAAACCCGCACCGCCGGTAATCAGAAGTTTCATCGCCATCGACCTGTCAGACAGAATCTCGTTCGAGCCCCCGGGATCATCGCTCCCTCGGCTTGCAGGCTACCCTGTCTGCGAGAGTGTGACAGCAAAAAAGTAGCGTGTTTCGTGGAAGTTCCCGGCCTCGCCCTCCGTACATTCCGGCTGAACGAAAAATTCGGATTGCCGGAACAGGTGCTTCCGCGAGGCCCATGCAGAGAGTGGGTGATCTGAACCGCGGCCGGGAGGCTAACAGCAATCCCTGATCACTCAACGGAAGTCGCCAGGGGACACGCCCGAGTTCGGTTGGGGACGGTTGCAAAAGCTGTTGTGACTGCGGGAGATGGGGCGTAGAACGATGATTCTGCTGTCATGTGAGCGACATGGCAGCTGCTGCAGGGAGCAATCCCAGATTGCGTCCGAAAAAACCTTGATCACGCTGGGGAATCGGCGGTTTGGTTGCCGCGTTCAGATTTGCAGGACATCTCC
>JBJTOP010000212.1:0-6045 GCA_046074645.1 Planctomycetaceae bacterium
GGCCAGTGACGTCGTCTTCGCGGTTGGCACGCTTGGCGATGGGTTCGGACACACACTTCATGAACCACGAAACACTGGCAAGTCGGCGACGCTTGTCGGCAAGACCGGCAGCGTCGTTTTTGATGTGATTCAGCTCTTCTGTGGTGGGCTGTTCCGGGGCACCGGACAGCGTGCGACGCTGAGGAAAGAGCGTCCACCAGCGGAGGGCGACTTCGCCGTCGGACCAGCCGGAAGCGATGTCCGGACGGGTGCGAATAACGAGATGCATATGGTTGCCCATGAGCGCGTAACCGAGCATTTCGATGGCGAAGATGCCGGCCAGTTCTTCCAGACGACCGCGAACCCATTCGCGACGATGCGAATAATCACGCCCCGATCTGCGATCGCGACCACACAAATGATTGCGACGCACACAGCGGCTGATCAGATGGAACACCTGAACGTCCGTTTCAGAAAAGATTTCACGACGATTTACACGCGGCATGGGACCCCTTTCAGGAAATGCTGCATTCATTGTAAAAACACATTCAGGACTTGTCAAGGTGCATGGCACCTTAAGAACCTTGAGTGCCCTTCTCGACGATGTGATTTGAGTGAGTTCAGGTGTGTGTGTGGACTGGGCTATTGCAGTTCTTCACCGCCGGACACGTGCAGGATTTCGCCGGTGATGAACGTGGAATCGAGGAGAAAGTTGAGGGCGCGGACGAGTTCCTGAGGATTGCCTGTGCGTTGTAATGGGATTTCTGCAAGAGCTCGTGCTGCGTGCCAGTCCGGGCGATCTTCGGGCGGCAGGATGGCACCGGGAGCGATGGCATTGACTTGAATTCGCGGTGCGAGCTGCAGGGCGAGCGTTTGAGTGGCGGCGGCAAGTCCGGCTTTTGCGGCGGTATAAACAAGCCAGTTCGCGCGTGGTCGCAGGGCTCGCCAGTCAAGCACATTGATCACATGTCCGGTGGAATCGGGTTTCAGCAGCCTTGCGAAATGCTGCGTCAGGAACAGTGGTGCGAGCAGATTGACGGACAGATGTTCGCTGCAGTGAAGTTCGTCGATTTCCGGCAGTGGACGATCCTGAAAGACGGCCGCACTGTTGATCAGTACTTGAACTTCGCCAAGTTCTGCGGCGGCGGAAAAAACAAAGTTTGCTGCGGTGGCTGGTGTTCTGAAGTCTGCCTGCACGGCGGCTGCAGAGACTCCGGTCTGCCGGAGTTCCTGTACGAGTTCCGCGGCAGCGTCCGCAGAGCAGTGATGGTGGACGAGCACGGCATAGCGGCGTCTGGCCATTGCGAGGGCAAATTCACGGCCGAGTCGACGGCCAGCGCCGGTGACGACGGCTACGGGAGAAGCAGCGATATTCAACATGAGAGTGTCCCCGGAGCCTGTGTTCATGAAAATTTCCGCCTCGCCTGATCGCTGCTCTCGCGATTTCATCGGCAATACAGCATACTATTGAGTGGATCCCGGATTCGTCATCTGGCTGTGTTTGTTTTCCATCCAGTTCCCTGTCTGAATTTCGCAATGTCCACAGAAACTCCCGAAGCGCAACTCACTCCCATCCTTGGGCGGATCCCCAGTGGCCTTTTTGTGCTTGTCGCTGCTGGTCCGGAACGGCGTCCCACGGGGATGCTTGCCAGCTGGGTTCAGCAGGCTTCGTTCGCTCCCCCGCAAGTCACGGTGGCTGTCAACAAAGTGCGCTGGATTAACGAGTGGCTTCAGCCTGGGGTCAGTGTCACCTTAAATCAGGCACCAAAGGGCGATTCACTGCTGCTGAAGCATTTCGGCCGGGGTTTTGAACCGGGCGTTGATGCGTTTGCGGGTTTGGATTGTGTTCCGGGAACATGCGGTCTGCCGCTGCTCAGGGGTTCCATGTGTTCCATGGAAGGCCGTGTGGAATCGCGTCTTGCTGCTGGTGATCACGACATTCTCCTCATCACACTGACCGCCGCCATGGCTCACCGCGATCCAGCGGAACTTGATCCGTGGGTGCATATTCGAAAAAACGGCTTTGGATACTGAATCCACTCGCGGAATCACTGCATGCTGGAACGACGCGAATTGTTTCCCAACGTAATCGAGCTCAATTTCCAGGCCCGTCGCCGGCTGGGATGCTGCGTGTACCTTGTGCATTCCGGTTCCGACTGGATGTTGCTGGACATCGGCTATCAGGATACGGTCGATGATCTGATCGAGCTCATTCGACAGCTCGATTTCCCCCTTTCCAGCTGCCGCTATCTTGTGGCCACTCACGCAGACGCTGACCATGTCCAGGGATTCTGTCGTACCAAAGAACTGCTGCCGGGCGCCCAGTTGCTGGCTCACCCGCACGCCCGCAGCATCCTTGAATCCAACGACCGAATTGCTGCTTTCGCCGAAATCCCTGCACAGGAAATCTCAATCGATCTGCCGGAGCTCAAATTCGATCGCACGGTGGACGACGGCGACATTCTGCCACTTGGAAAACTGAAACTGGAAGTCTGGCACACTCCCGGGCATGCCGTTGGACAACTCTCCTTCCGCCTTGGAAATCTGCTGTTTTCCGGCGATAACATTTTTCGTGATGGTTGTGTTGGCAGTATCGACGCCCATCATGGATCTGATCTGCCCGCCTTCATCGAATCGCTCAAACGCATCCAGAACAGCGGTGTCGAGTGGTTGCTGCCAAGCCACGGGCCTGCATTCCGAAACGACCGCAAGCTGCTGCAATCCGCCATCGACCGACTCGACCGGTATCAGCACATGGCCGACTTTGGCACTTGTGCCGTCGATTGGCCACTGCTGGACGAATGGGAACAGGAACTGGCTCGAGGCGTCCATCCGGCCGGTTGATGCGGATTCCGCTTGCAAGCCGATCAGTTTCTCTGCAGGATAAGGGGACTGTTGATGACAGGGTTTCCGGCTTTACTCTTCCTGCAGGATCTCTTCGCGTGGATCAGCACTTATTGTCCTCCGCACCCACCCGCCGCAGTCTGATCCGCTGTGGTGCCATTGGCGGCCTCGCTGCACTGCAGCCGCACTCCGACCCTGCGCTCCTCGGACTCCCCAGTCTGCTCGCAGCCGACAATTCCCCCACCAACGGCAACCGCACGGCAAAATCCTGTATTTTCATTTATCAGTACGGTGGCTTGAGCCAGCTGGATTCGTGGGACCCGAAACCCAACGGTCCCTCAGAAATTCGGGGGCCATACAAACCCATCGCGACACGCACACCTGGTTTTCAGGTTGCAGAGCTCATGCCGTCACTGGCGGCCATCTCTGATCGTTACTGCGTCATCCGATCACTCAGCCACAGCGTCCCTGTTCACAACGTGGCCAACGAGATGCTGCTTGCGGGCAGTTCCCGTCCGGCCCGCAATGCTCCATCCATGGGCGCCATCGTCACAAAGCTCCGACCGTCGTCCGCTGTCATGCCGTCGCACGTCTGGCTGCAAAAATTTGGTGGTGGAGCTGCCCCTGCTGAACCAGCATGGCTCAGTGGTGGTTCCCTTGGAATCCAGTACGCGCCGCTTCTTGTCGGCGAACGGCATGACGACAATCCTGGAACGCCTGGATATCAGGTGCCTTTGTTTCAGGCACCCTCCGATCTGGCACTGCCGCGGCTTGAATCCCGCTGGAGGCTCCTGCAGCAGCTTCAGCAACCGCAGAGGGGACAGGCAACGCTCAGCGATCTTCAGGAGCGCGCGTTCACTTTACTTCACAGCCCCAAAGCCCGTGTCGCCTTTGATGTGGAACAGGAATCTGCGGAGATGCGTGAGCGGTATGGTCGCCACCCATTCGGACAGAACCTGCTGCTCGCACGACGCCTGATCGAAGCTGGAGTCCGACTGGTCAACGTCGTGGCATGGATGGGGCTGGCACCGAACGACAAATTCGTGAGTGTTGAAACATGGGACATGCACGGGAATGCTGGCATCGGTATCTTCGACAACGGCTGGAACGGGCTCGGCTGGGCTCTGCCGCGCGCCGACGCCTCCGTGGCAGCCCTGATTACTGACCTTGAAGATCGCGGTCTGCTGGATTCCACACTCGTCGTGCTTGTCGGGGAATTCGGCCGCACTCCGCGAATTTCCCGTGGAGCTTCTGCAATCGGCCGCGATCACTGGCCACAATGCTATTCCGGGATGCTCGCCGGAGCAGGCATTCCCGGAGGGCTTGTCTATGGTGCATCTGACGACACGGCTGCGTACGTGAGGGAGCGGCCTGTGAGTCCGGAAGACTTCAGCGCCACCATTCTGGCAGCGCTGGGAATCGATCCTGCAACTCGGCTGAGCCCTGACGGATTCACGCAGCCCGCCAGCACCGGCCAGCCGCTGCCGTTTGTGGTCTGAACAGTCAGCTCACTTCAGCTCGATGATGCGAATGTCGCGAAATTCTGCCCACATTGGCTTTCCTGCGTGCAGCTGAAGTGCAAGGACTCCTTCGCTGAGCGCCAGTTCCTGAGCATTGTCGTGAAAATCAATGATCTGCTTCCCATTCATGAAGTGCTGAATGTGGTTGCCTTCAGCCCGAATGACGACGTCGTTCCAGTCATCGAGTCGGAAGAGTTTCTTCCAGCCATCCTGATCGATCAGTCCAGTGGACTCGACCTTTTTTCCAGTGGGTTCCCACGACGCCTTTTCGCCGACCAGAATGATGCGACCGCGTTTGCCACCCTCGTCGTAGATGAAGCCCGAGACGTTGGGAAACGTCAGTTCGTTGCGAAGCTCATGCTGGTAACCGCGTACCACCCACTTGTTGCGAGGGTTGCCCTCGACAATGTGTTTCGAACGATACTGGATGCCGGAATTGTTGGTGGCATTGCAGCGGAACGACAACCGCATTTCAAAGTTTCCGGTCCGGCCCCCTTTCCAGATCAGAAAGGTGTTGCCATCGGCCTTGTTTTCTTCCGTCGTCTCACCATGAATCACTCCATCACGCACCGACCACAACCGCGGATCACCATCCCAGCCATCAAGATTTGTGCCGTTGAAGATCTTCATCATGGCAGGGGCTTCTGCCGGCGCGTCCTGAGCGGGGAGCGTGGCAACGGAACAGAG
Source organism: Planctomycetaceae bacterium (assembly GCA_046074645.1). GTDB lineage: Bacteria > Planctomycetota > Planctomycetia > Planctomycetales > Planctomycetaceae > SXXK01. The sequence goes on from JBJTOP010000212.1 coordinate 5,031, forward strand.
CAGGAGCAGAACGGGGAGCAGCGAACGGAGCATGTCGGGGGGGCCTTTCGAACAGGTGGGAGTGCGTCCGGGCAGTGCGGACGATGTCCTGCGGAAGTATGCGCGATCGGTGAGAGAAATGCGAGTCCTGTGAGTCCTGCGAGTCCCGTGAAACAGGCGAGGCCCGCAGAGTGCGGCTCAATTGCATTGACGTTCTCTCAGTGGGTTGAGGGGTTGTGTTGTGCCCAAAGCACGGCGGCGGCGATGATGGCGATTACAGCAAGAACTGTGAAAGAGATCTTGATGATGCTCCAGGGACGTTCGCCCTGAACTTCCCCGGTGGTCGCATTGATAAATACCTGCCAGGGTTTGTCGTTCCAGCGGTAGGTCATCAGCCATGCGGGCAGCAGCAGGTGCTTGAAGGTAATACCGGCGTACTGCGTTTTCAGACTACTCACGATCTGTTCATCACCACCGATTCGCTGCTGCACATCTGCGTGAAGGGCATCATCGATTCGCTTTTTGCCTTCCGCAAAACACTCATCCAGTTCGATGTCGTATGTTCGCGCCGTGATGCCGGCCATAAGTTGGGGATTAAAGGGGATGATTTTGGCAAGAGGCCAGGGTTCGAGTGCCTGGATGAGGTCTCGGCGGAGCCGTTTTGCGGCCAGCACGCAGATGTCGTCGAAGAACCGCTGGAAGCGCCCGGAGACCCAGGTCCAGCTGGTGCGTCGTTCGCGTCGTTCGTCTTTGCCGCTGCCGACCGTGACGTAATAGTGATCGCCTCGCTGACCTGTCCAGGCGGTGGCGGTCATCGCGTCAAAGGTAAAATACGGCAGAAAGACTCCCTGAAACTTCCCTTCCACTCCGTCACGACGGAACTTTGAAGGGGCGAACCAGCGGGAGCGGACCCAGTTGGCGAGATTTTCCTGGGCTTTGCGGCGGTCGATGGTGAACGGCGGCATTCCGTCAACTGGGATACGAGCGTCTGCGGCTTCATGCACACCTTCTGGTTGCACGGGAGCGCCGCACCAGG
>JBJTOP010000213.1:0-5519 GCA_046074645.1 Planctomycetaceae bacterium
GCATTCCGCCGAATTCCCGATAGTCTGGCGAACCCGGCTCCGTAGCAGGAGCCTGTTCCTGTTTTTTTTCTCAGATTTCCTGAATGCGGACTGCGTCATGCAACGTCGGGTGATGATGGTTCTTTTGGTCCTTCTCAGTCTCACTGCTGCGGCCGATCAAGGGCCACTGGTGGCTCCCGCTCTGGCCCTTCAGACCGCGTCCAGACCCGCGCCCGCTGACGCAGGAATTGCCGGCACCATCACCGACGAACCGCTGGCCACCACAACGGCCACCAAAAAAATTCGCCCTCTCCGCGCTCTGCTGATTACCGGCGGCTGCTGCCACGACTACGAACGCCAGAAACGAATTCTCACCCGAGGCCTCAGTGCCCGCGCTGATATTCAGTGGACCGTTGTTCATCAGGGCGGAAGCACGACCGACACAAAAATCCCCTTCTACAACGACCCCGGCTGGGCAGACGGATTTGATGTGGTCGTGCATAATGAATGCTTCGCCGGCGTTGTCGATCGGGATTTCGTGGATGGCATCCTCAAAGCTCATCAGAAAGGTGTGCCCGCAGTCCTCATTCATTGTGCCATGCACTGCTATCGCGTTGGTGACGATCGCTGGTTCGAATTCTGCGGCGTTCAGTCACCCGGTCACGGTCCCCACTACGCCTACGCCATCGAAAATCTCAAGCCCGAACATCCGATCATGGAAGGCTTCGGCGAACGTTTCATGGTGCCGAAGGGCGAGCTCTACCACACGGTGCGCATTTTCGACACCGCCACTCCGCTCGCTCACGCACGTCGCATGGACAACGACGAACCCCAGGTATGTGTCTGGACCAACGATTACCGGGGAACGCGAGTCTTCGCCACCACAGTGGGGCACTACAACGAAACCATGGCCGAACCAGTGTGGCTCGATATGGTCTCCCGAGGTTTGCTCTGGGCAACCGGTCGCGATCCCAACCTGCACTTCGCTCCGGCCACTCCACAACAGGACGAAGCTGTCCGGGCGCTTGTCAGTGCCCCCATTGAAGGCTCCTCTCCCGTACTGGCTCAGGGCTGCTGCGGGGACGGAAATCTCGTGTTCAACAAACCTGCCAAAGCCTCCAGTGAAGAAACGGGCAAGAAGAACTTTGCCCCCAACGCCGTCGATGGTCGGCTCGATACTCGCTGGTGCGCCGCCGGACCCAGCAGCGGCGAATCACTCGTGCTCGATATGGAAACGCCACAGTCTCTCCGAAATGTCCGTATCCACTGGGAACAACGCAACACCGCCTATCGCTACAAAGTGGAAGCATCTGCCGATAACGCCGAATGGCAGCTCCTCGCCGACCGCTCCGAAAATCGCGAACGCAACGGACTCTCCGTGGATGCCGTAAAAGCGGATGGCGTGCGTTATCTGAAGATTACGTTTCTGGGATCCGGCGGCGGCTGGGGCAGCATCCGGGAAGTCGAAGCTGTTCCCGGAGATCTGCCGACGCTTCCTGAAGGTCTCGGCACCGGTGCCCCCGCAGCCACCGTTGAAGATGTCAAAACCCCACCTGACTTTGATGTGACAATGTTCGCCGCGCCACCCGAGGTCACTTATCCGGTGTGTCTCACAACGTCCGTACACGGTGAAGTGTTCGTGGGAGTCGATGAACAGGGCTCGCTGGGCAAGGATCCAGGCCGCGGCCGCGTCGTCCGCTGCGTTGACACTGACGGTGACGGCCGCGCTGATCAATTTAATGACTTTGCCAAAATGGATCACCCCCGCGGACTCGTCTACGACAATGGCTCTCTCTGGGTCCTGCATCCGCCACTGCTTTCCGTCTTTCGCGATACTAATGGCGACGGCACTGCAGACGAAAGTGAAGTGCTGATCGAAGGCATCAGTACCGACGAAGTCAATCGCCGAGGTGCTGATCACACCACCAATGGCATTCGCATGGGAATTGATGGCTGGATCTATATCGCAGTCGGCGACTTTGGCTTTCACAAAGCTGTCGGTCGGGACGGCACAGTACTCAGCCGCCGCGGCGGCGGTGTTGTACGTGTGCGCCCGGATGGAACCGAGATGGAAGTCTTCAGCTGGGGCCAGCGAAATATCGTCGATATCGCCGTCGATCCGTTCCTGAATGTCTTCACACGCGACAATACCAACGACGGCGGCGGCTGGGATATTCGCCTGTCACACGTGATGCCCACCGCCAACTATGGATATCCGTCGCAATATATCAACTTCACAGAAGAAATTATGCCGCCACTGGCAGACTATGGTGGTGGATCCGGTTGCGGAACACTCTATTTTCAGGACGCACGCTGGCCGTCACCGTACCAGGATATGCTGCTCACCTGTGACTGGGGACGCAGCGAAGTCTTCAGTCATCGCCTGCCTGCTCATGGTGCCACCTTCGATGCTCAACAGGACAGCTTCCTGCAGATTCCGCGTCCCACAGATGCCGATGCTGATGCCTTCGGCAGGCTGTTTGTCTCCAGCTGGAAGAATGGTGGCTTTGCATTCGAACGGCCAGACGTGGGCTTCGTGGCCATGATCACACCGCGTGGCTTCATTCCACGACCGCCACTGATTCCAGCGGAACTCGCCGACGAAGCACTCGTGCTGCAGCTCGCACATCCCGCAGATGCCATGCGACTCCACGTGCAGCGCGAAATCCTTCGCCGACCCGCACTCTCCGCTGACCTGCTTCGTACTATGGCCCTGAACAACTCTCTGCCGCTCACAGGCCGCGTCGCCGCACTCTGGACACTGCGACAAAAAGACAACGCTGCATTCCGTGCCGCGTTCATCCCCCTCATGATGCGGCCGGAACTTCAGGAACACATGCTCCGCGCTGCCGCGGATCGCAGAAACCAGGTTGATAAGAGTCTGCTCGGACCCATCTATTCCCGACTCGATGACGCCAACCCGCGCGTTCGCGCCGCCGCCGTCGTTGCAATCGCCCGCACCGGAGATACCCGCGCTGCCAAACAACTTCTGGCACTCACCGAACGCACCGAACCCGCACCACCCGAAAATGGCGACGCGTGGCGACAGGCAGATCCCGGACGCGTTCTCCCGCACCTCGCTATTCAGGCCCTCGTCGATCTTCGCGCCGTCGATCCCTGCCTGCAGGCACTGGATGGACCACACCGCGCTGCCGCACTCGCCGCACTGCGTCGAATTCACGATCCCCGTACCGTCGATGGACTGTTCGCTAAACTGGCAACCACCTGGAATGACAGCGATCGCAGCGACCTCTGGGCTGCTCTCATCCGACTCTACCACCGCGAAGGTGACTTTACTCCCGAAAGCCCCGGATGGTGGGGCACACGTCCCGATACCACCGGACCCGTTTATCACCGACAGACGTGGGAAGAATCCGAGCGAATTGCTCAGGCCGTCAAAGTTGCCCTTCAGGAAGGCAGCCCGCAGCTCCGCGAAAGTCTCCAGGAACTGCTCAGGAAACATGGCGTTAATATCGATGGCACCGGCACCGCACCGGTAATGAACGAAACTCAGCAGGCCATCAAAGTGCCACAGGCCGACCCCGGAAATCCCAGCCTGATTGCAAACCTCGCCTATGATCTCGTCCTGCAGCGCACGCTTGCCGTGAGCAATCCTGATCCGGCTCGCGGCGCCGAATTGTTCCGACAGCAGGCCTGCATCAACTGCCACACCTACGCCAACGGACAACAACCCCGCGGTCCACATCTCGTGGATATCGGCAAACGCTACAAACCTGCCGAATTGGTCGAGTCCATCGTTCAGCCCGGACGCAGAATCGCTCAGGGATTCGAGACCTGGGCCATCGCCATGCAGGACGGAAAGATCCATACCGGTTTTGTCGTTCTCGAAAGCGCAGAAACTGTCACGCTCCGCGACGCCACCGGCGTCGCAAAAGACCTGATTCGCGAACAGATCGAAGATCGAGTCAAACAGGAAATCTCCATGATGCCGCAGGGAATCGTCGGTAATCTCACACCCGAACAACTCGCCGATCTGCTCGCCTGGCTGGCCACCCTGCACTAAACTCTCCTGTCTCCTTTCTCCTCTCTATTCTTCGACGGCAGGTGCCGTCAAACGCCAGCGCTGCAGGTGCCATGCACCTCAGGGCCGTACCTTGATCACCAATCCATTCGCCAATAATGCTGAATTCACTGCGTTTCGCCCTAAAACTCTGTGTCCTCTGTGTCCTCTGTGTTTAAGAAAAATACTCCTCGCACGCTGGCGTTTCACCATCCCAACTTCGCTCTTCCGGCTGGGGCACACTTTTTTTCACCTTCATCATCCGCGATGACGTACCGGAATGGTGGATGGTATCTGATGCTGTGCAATGAGCCGCCGGACGGCAGTCCGCGGGCAAAGAACGCTCACATCACCCCTGTGAGATCGCCCCGTTCGCGCTGCCGGTGTAGCGCAGCAGGAACTTCGCCGTCGGATGCTGAAAAAAATGTCAAGCCAGACAAATTGGGATGTTTTCAGTGCTGCCTGCCAGTTGACATGCCGCAGCTCGATTGAGTCACAAAAACGAAGTGTGGCCTGCGGTCGATGTCAATCGGCCGGTGACGCTTTGGTGCGTTCCTGATGCGGTTCTGGCCGCGGTCGCACGCACCGTTCCCGGGGGATTGAGGTGCCGCTGCAGGTGCGGTGCCGCTGCAGGGGGGTGCCACTGCAGGTGCCATGGGGTGCCACTGCAGGTGCCATGCACCCGAGCGCCGTAACAGGCCCTTTTTGCCATCGACCGCCCGACCTCACTCCCCCCTGTGTCTGCGACTGCAGGGACTGTCCCCAGCAACGGCACCGTCGTTGCGGTTTCTGCGAACTCTTCGGATTGTGACGATTCTACCACCCGGCCAACCGCCGCTGTTGCACACCTGCCGCCGTGTCCGCGGGGACTGTCCCCGGTGCCGCACCAAATGATGCGGATACCAATAAAATCTCTGGGTTTTTCTTAATAAGTGCCATGCACCTTTGGGCCGTAACGAGCCCGTTTTGCCGGCCACCTTCCCACCTCATTTCCCCGGTGTCTGCGGCTGCGGGGACTGTCCCCGGCAACGGCCCACCTGTTGCGGATTTGGCGGACTCTTAGGTTTGTGACGATTCTACCGTCCGGCCAACCGCCGCTGTTGCACGCCCTCCACCGTGCCCGCGGGGACTGTCCCCGGTGTCGCACCAAATGATGCGGATGCCAGTAAATTCTCTGGGATTTTCGCTTGAGGTGCCATGCACCTCAAGGCCGTACGCATGTGCGAGCGATGGAAGGGCGGCTTTGGTCGAAGCCATCATTTGTGCTCAGCAGTTACACCGGACGTCTGGAGCAGGAGGATGCCACCGGTCGGTTCCACGCCAGTCTGGCTTTCCGCCGTGAGATCTTCGACCGCATCGGTGGCTGGCCTCTGACCAGACGCGGCGACTTTGACCAGCAGCTGATCGCACGGCTCAACGCCATCGAAGCCCCGGGCGACCCGTGCCAGTTTGCTGATCCATCGTACATCTTCCGCCGGGGGCAGACGAACGCGTACCACGGCCAGGCGTTCATCAGGGG
>JBJTOP010000214.1:0-10397 GCA_046074645.1 Planctomycetaceae bacterium
CTGGGGGTTCTGGGGCATGAAGGCAGCACAGTGCTGGTGGTACTGAACGGCCTCAGAATCCTCTGGGAACCGCTCCCGGATATCGCGCGGATGGAGTGGCAGCCAAATTGACCTGTGATGAGTCAATCAATCACAGCGACGCGTCGAGTGCTCACCTTAGCCAGTGAATGGAGCCTTCAGGATGAAATGCACGACAATCAACTCAGCTGTCTTCACCGCTGTGGTGTTCGCGTGGGGCACGATGGTTTCAGCAGGTGAGCTTGTGCTGCTGGATCAGGGGCGATCGGACTACGAGATTGTGATTCCCGATCAGCAGCCTTCGCAGTCTCTGCAGGACTCGCTGCAGCAGACAGCTCGCCTGTTGCAGACGGCATTTGGTGCCTGCGGGGCTGAGGTTTTAATCGTCCGGGAATCCGAGCGTGATCTCGGGAGGCCCGCGTTGCTGCTGGGTAACACGCGTTTTGCACAGCAGCACGGCATTGACGTGACTCGTCTGCGTGACTGGAGCTACATCCTGCGGGCTGTCGGTCGCGATGTGATCCTTGCTGGCCATGACCATGCTTCGAAGGCCCCGGCAGACAATCCGCGGCGACCCAACTGGGATCGTGTTGGAACGGCAAAAGCAGTGGTGGATTTTGCGAGGCAGTTTATGGGAGTTCGATTTCTCTATCCGGAGCTCCCGGGCTACGTGCCGGTGAGCGGTGCGGCCCGTCTTGATCTGCTGAATTCGCCGGCGATTGAGTATCTGCGGCTGCCGTCCATTACGGTTCCGGATTCCCTTGACATCAGCAAAACACCGTTGCTTCGCGTCAATACGTCCCATCCGGCCGGCGGTTGTTTTTACGACCTTGCCCACAATCGTTTCCCGCGGGTGGACGAGCAGTTCGGAGGGCACACGTGGGAGCGAGCGGTGCCTGCAGAGTTGTTTGCAGAGCATCCGGAGTACTTCGCGCTGATCGATGGTCGGCGTCTGCGGCCCGAAGGGAATGCTCAGTACTGTCTCTCGAATACCGATGTGCAGGAACGAATTTACCTTGATCTGGCATCACATTTTGACAGGGGATTCGCCAGCGTTGATCTGGGACAGCCCGATGGATTTCGGGAATGTCAGTGCGAACACTGCAGGCAGCTCTACGACACCGGAAATGACTGGTCCGAGAAAATCTGGATTTTCAATCGGAATGTCGCGGAGCGGCTGCAGCAGTCCCATCCTGGTCGCCAGATCACGATGATGAGTTATATTCTGACGGCCAGTCCACCGCGAAGTTTTCAGCTTTTCCCGGACAACACCTGCATCATGCTGACGGGCACGAATGAGGAAGATATTGCACCGTGGCGTGGGGTGCAGGTACCGCGTGGATTCACCGGTTACGTCTACAACTGGTGCCCCAATCTGGGGACCCGCTATACACCAATGCGAACGCCGGGCCACATCGAACTGCAGGTGCAGAGACTGGCCGCAAACCATATCCAGTCGCTCTATCGCGACGGGCCGGGACAGCTCTACGGTCTGGAAGGCCCCGTGTATTACACGATGGGCCGGATGTTCGATGACCCACAACGCAATCACGCCGGCGATCTGATTGCTGAATTCTGCGAAGCCGCATTTCTGAACAGGAGCATCGCCTTTCACATGCGCGCCTTCTATGACGAGCTGTACCAGGCGATTGCGCTGTATTCGGATCATCTGGGAACCCGCAGCGATTTATGGACCTTTAAACCACTGCCAACGGATGTCCGTGCCCGAAAAACGGTTACCGACCCGTTCCAGCTGATCGGCTTCCTCTATTCTCCAGGGGTCCTCTTTGCCATGGAGGCACACCTCGCTCAGTCCGAAAAGCTGGCGACGGCTGCAAAGGTCAAAACGCGACTCGCACTGATCCGCACTGAATTCGAGTACCTCCGACATTTTGCTCGCGTCGTACATCTGCACCAGGCCTGGCAGATCTTCCCGGATGCCCCGTCCCTCGAGAGGCTTCTGGAGGCGATCGATGCGAGGAACACATTCATCGAAGGTCTGTTTGTGAAAGGGCATCAGCAGGAATGGAATCACGTGCTTTTTCCCTTCCCCGGGCACGACGCGAGGCATCTTCGACTGGGCTACGACGGCTATCAGGAACCCTATGCAAACACCTGCTTCAACTGGGACACGGTCGCCATGCGAAAGACGCCGACGGCGGCCGTTCGCAGACTCAACGTGGCACGAGTCGGGGTGCAACTGACTTTGGACAGTCCCGAGTGGAAAATGGTGCCCTCGCAGGAACTTACACTGCTCCTGCCACTGCAGTCGCTGCCGCGAAAAACCACCCTGCAGATACTCTGTACCCCTGATGCCCTCCTGATCAGGACTGAATCTGAACTGGGAGAGCAGACAGAGTTTGCCGCCCGTGAACGCGATGGCAGTCTCCGCGATCAGGAGGCCATCGATGTCCTGCTTGCCCCCAAACCTGCCGAACCACTGCTCTACCGCTTTGCTCAGGGACCGGCAGCCGCATCCTCATTCGATGCACTCAACGGGGAGGTCACAAATCCGCTGGACCCGCGATTTGGCAGAGACGATCCAGACTGGAATGGCGAGTGGCAGCGGGAGGTGCACGTCGATTCTGAGACGCGTCGCTGGCAGCTGCTGCTGGTGATTCCCTTCTCGACTCTTGGTGTCGAACCACCGACGCGGGGAATTGTCTGGAAGGCAAATTTTGGTCGAACTCACGCACTCCCGCGCGGCATGACCGATCGCGCCCTCTGGTCTGCCTCGCGCAGCGACGCGTCGATGGATGATCCCGGTCAGCTGGGTGAACTGGTGTTTGAATAAGCTGAATTCAGAACTCACCTGCAGATTTCCAGTGCCTGGCAGTCGTTCAGGAAGTGACTGATGCCAGTTTCCTCCGGGAACTCGCCACTTTCGTGACAAAGCCGACCACCCCCGCGCGTTGGAATTAGTCGCAGGCGGTGTTGCAAAGTCGGCTCCTGCAGCGGAGGATGCGGTCTGCTTGCCTGGCCATGCTGCATTTTTCGGAGTGATCCCTATTCGCCGTGCGATTCCTGATTCGACTGATGCGAATTCTGTAACATCCTTGTCTGCCTGCGAAAGCCCAGGGGAACCAGAAGCGGTTTCCCGTCCGGTTTTTCGTGGCCCGGTGCACTACGGCAGGCTGCTGCTGTCCAGCCGCTATCTGCTTTCGCCACTGGCCGGTTTCACAACGTTGCCCTTTCGTCGTATCGTGCGTCGCCTTGGCGGTGTGGGACTGGCGACAACAGACCTCGTCAACGCCCGTGCGCTGCTCAACCGTGGTGAGCGGACGATGCAGATGGTGGAAACGCATGGTGAAGACCGGCCGTTTGCCGTGCAGATTTTCGGCAGCGAAGCTGACGTGATGGCCGATGCCGCACGATTTCTGGTGGAGCTGGGTGTTGACACCATCGACATCAACATGGGTTGCCCGGTGAACCGCATAGCCGGTCAGGGCGCAGGTGCCGGGATGATGTGCAACGCGGACAGTACATTAAAGCTGGCCCGCACCGTCGTTGAGGCTGTGCGTGTCCCGGTCACCATCAAGATGCGTCTGGGCTGGGATGCGGCCCATCTGACCGCCCCGTTTTTCGCTCGCGAATTCGAGCAGCTGGGGATCGCCGCTGTAGCGATCCACGGCCGAACTCGAGAGCAGGGTTTTTCGGGAACGGTGTCGCTGCCTGGCATCCGCGCGGTGGTCGAGTCGGTGCAGAGGATTCCGGTGGTTGGGAACGGTGATGTGCGAACCGTGGCCGATGCCGCGCGAATGCTTCGCGAGACTGGCTGCCACGCTGTGTCAATTGGCCGGGCGGCGCTGGCAAACCCGTGGATTTTTCGACAGCTGGCCGAGTGGGAGCAGACGGGTTCATTCCAGCCAGCCGGCACGTTTGACGAACGCCTGCAGCTGATGCTGCTGCAGTTTTCGTTTCTGGAAGAGCGTTTTCCTCCGGATCGGGCTGTGGTTCTGTTTCGCAAAATGGCTCACTGGTATCTGAAGGGCATGCGAGTTCGCCGCAAGCTCCGGGGCGATTTCCAATATGCAGCCACGGCCAGCGAACTTCGCGACTGCATCGCCCGGATTCGTGAAGAAGGGCCAGTTGACGGAAATCGCACGGGGGTATTGACAGAAACCGAAATCCCGGTTCCGAAGGGACCTGTTGAGCAGTGGTAGGAGGGTGAACACGACGCAGAGCATCAATTGCGTTTCCGCAGTTCTGGCGCTGCAGTTGTTAGAACACTCCGTCAATCACGCGGCCATGGTCAAGCACTGGCAGGGGGCGACCAAACTGATCAGGGATGCGAGTCTCGTGGTCGATCCCCAGAGCCTGATAGACGGTGGCAGCAATGTCTGCGGGGCCCCAGGGTGGCGTTGTGGGCCAGGCGGCCTGTTCATCTGAAGAGCCGATCACGGTGCCTGGGCGAGTTCCACCGCCGGCGAAGAACATGGAACCGCACATGCCCCAGTGATCGCGGCCACCGGCGGAGTTGATTTTGGGGGTACGACCGAATTCGGTGAGGAATACAACGAGCGTTCGCTGGAGAAGTCCGCGTGTGCGCAGATCTTTCAGCAACGCAGCGCAGGCGCGGTCGGTGCCTGCGAGGTGGTACCCTCGCTGGCAAAGTTCAGACACGTGCGGGAAGTTCTGGCCAGCCGCGTTGTGGTTGTCCCAGAGGTTGCCGTAGTCCGGGTCGTAGCCGTAGTCCACCATGACAAAACGAGCACCTGCTTCGACGAGTCGGCGGGCCAGCAGGCAGCGGCGGCCGATCTTTGTGCGGCCGTAATCGTCCTGAGTGGCTGTTGATTCCAGAGCGATATCGAAGGCGCTGCGAACGGCGGTGGATGTGAGCAGGTGGAGGGCTCCTTCCAGCTGTCGCTGGCGGCCGGTGGTGGTCAGGCTGGTTTCGAGGTCTCGCCGGGTCTGATCCAGTTGCTGCTGGAGAAGACTTCGACTGTTGAGCCGCGCGTTGCTGAGCCCCTCCAGAGGCAGGAGGTCCCGGGGGGCGAGGTCTTCCATGGATTCCGCGGTGGGATTGGGGGATTTTTGACCGACAGTAAAGTCCGGTTGTTCAGGAATGCCGCCAGTGCAGAACGGTGCGTGGCTGTTGCCCAGCCAGCCGCCGACAAAAAGATTGTGCGGGGGAGGGCCTGGGCGAGTGATACCTGGGACTGCGATGTAGCCGGGAAGCCCATTTCGCGGGCCTTGCAGGTAGTTGACGATCGCTCCGATATTAGGTTCTGAAAAGAGCTGAGCGGGGGTGACTTTGCGGCCGGAAAGGGTGTAAACCTGGCTAAGGAGATGATCATTACTGTCGTGCGAAAAGCTGCGGACCAGGCACAGTTCGTCGGCCACTTCGGCCAGTCGTGCCATCGGCGAACCGAAATGCACGCCGGGCAACGCCGTCTGGATCGCTCCCAGTGTCCCGCGAATTTCCTCCGGAGCCTCGGGTTTGGGATCGAAGGAGTCAATATGGGTAACGCCGCCGCCCATCCATAGAAAAATCACAGAATCAGCGGTTGCTGTGAGCTTGCCGCGAAGAGTCGCTGCGGTGGCATTCGCAGGCGACAGCGATGCTCCGATGGACAGGGCGCCAACGCGCAGCAGATCGCGGCGGGAGAGATAGCGAGCACAGGGCAGGAATGCTGAGGGAAGGGTCGGAGCAGCCATTTGCAGATCCTTGGGCCGCGGAGGGGGATGGCAAAGCAGTGGGCAGACGCAGTCCGACTGGGCGCCGAACTGCCACCTGCTACTCTAATCGGCCCCCGGCCCGCATGGAATTGCGGAATCGCTGGATTGCCTGTGAATTCAGATTTCCGCCTGCCCTGCCCGGATTCCCACTTTCCCCGAGCCCACCAATATGCAACACTCTTTCCACGGGGATTCCCATTTCCCGCTTCCCACGCCCGCTTTCCTGAGCGTTGTCAGGACCCTTTGCCCGCTGGCTGCCGCCGGGGGAGCAGAGCAGACGTTTGTTGCCGCGTTCCCACCTCCCCTCCCGGACCATTCCCATGCTTTCCTTCTGCGACCGTGACCCGCAGCTCGGACGCCGCTGTTTTCTGCAGGCCGGAGCACTTGCCGGCAGCGGTTTTGGCCTGCCTTCACTGCTGCAGGCGGCGGCGTCCCAGCCATCAGTGCTTCGCGATCGTTCGGTAATTTTTCTGTTTCTTCATGGTGGCCCCAGCCAGACGGAAACCTTCGACCCCAAAATGACAGCTCCGGTGGGCATTCAGAGTGCCACGGGGGAGCTGCAGACGAAGATTCCGGGTGTGACGTTCGGTGGCACATTTCCGTTGCTGGCGGAGCGAGCCGATCGATTCACCGTTGTGCGTTCGTTCGTCACGGGGGACGGCAATCACGACATCAAGCCCATCCTTGGCCGGCATTCGCTGGATGCCAATCTCGGGTCGCTCTATTCGCGTGTGGCGGGCACGAACCGTTCCGGAACGGGGATCCCGACGAACATCGCCTTGTTCCCCCAGGCCGTCCAGCCGGATGCTCAGCCATTCGTCAAATCCTTCGGCGACTTTACGTCGGCTGGCAAGCTTGGCGGAGGCTATCGGCCGTTCGTACCTGGCGGCGCCGGCGAAGCTCAGGAGAACATGCAGCTGTATCTGGACCGAACGCGCCTTGATGATCGCCGCGCGCTGCTGGATCAGCTGGATCAGCTCCGCCGCAGCGTTGACCGGAGCGGGACGCTGGCTGGCATGGACCGGGTTCGTCAGCAGGCCTTTGAGACGCTTGTTGGTGGTGCGGCGCGGGCGTTTGATTTGAGTCAGGAGGACCCGGCGCTGGTCGCACAATACAACACATCATCACTGCTGCGTCCTGACGATATCAGTCGCCGCTGGAATAACCACCGGAACTACGTGGACAACGTGCAGAGCCTTGGCCGACTGCTGCTGCTGGCCAGACGTCTGTGTGAAGCGGGCTGCGGCTTTGTGACCGTGACAACCAACTTCGTCTGGGACATGCACGCCGACGCCAACAACGCTGGTGTTGCTGAAGGCATGCGTTACATGGGCGGACCGCTCGATCACGCTCTTTCAGCGTTCCTTGACGACATTCATCAGCGGGGGCTTGATGATCGCATTCTGCTGGTGGCCTGCGGTGAAATGGGACGCACTCCCCGAATCAATGCCAACGGTGGCCGCGATCACTGGGGTGGACTTGCTCCGCTGCTGGTGGCCGGTGGTGGCTATCCGGGTGGCCAGGTGATTGGACAGTCTTCGCGGGACGCCGGTGAACCCGCGTCCAGCCCGATCACGATACCGTCACTGATATCGACAATCCTGCACAACGTATTTGATGTGGGCGTCCTGCGACTGGCTCCGGGAATTCCCCGCGAAATCATGCAGCAGATCGCTGCTGCAAGCCCGATTCCCGAGCTGACTCCGGCGATCTGACTCGCATTCATCACTCATCCGCTTCTTCCGTGTTGTAAGTCAGCAGACTGACAACGGGCACGGGAGCGAGGCGGGCTCGGCCATTTAAGAACGTCAGTTCAATCACGAATGCAGCACCGGCAATGTCAGCCTGCTGCTGCCTCGCAAGTTTCACGCAGGCTTCCATCGTGCCACCTGTTGCCAGCAGGTCATCCACCAGCAGCACGCGGTCACCCGCAGTGATCGCATCGGTGTGGATTTCGAGCGAATCTGAACCATATTCGAGGTCATAGCTGAACCGCTCAGTTTTCCACGGCAGTTTCCCAGGCTTGCGCACGGGAATGAAGCCGGCATTGAGTTCCAGAGCCAGCGGCGCTCCGAAGACAAAGCCTCGGGCTTCAGCTGCTACAACTTTGGTGATTCCCGCAGCGCGCCACGGTTCAGCCAGCTGCCGAATTGTCTCTCGCATCGCTGTGGCGCTTGCAAGAATTGGCGTGATGTCTCGAAACATAATGCCCGGCCTGGGGAAATCGGGGACTGCACGCACGCAGGATCGAAGGTTCATCGTTGTCTTTCTCGAATAACGGGGCGAGGCTGGTCTGGTGGTGCGGAAATGATGGCAGCAAAGGCGGGAATGCACAAGCAGAGCGTGGGAGGTCGTTGGACAGATTCGCCTCCCCTGTCCGCCCGAACTTGCATTTCAGCACTGACTACGGGACACTCAGGCCGCCTTGCCGTGTCAGCTTCTGAGCCTTTACCGATCCGCTCCGGGACAGCCACATGATCATCGACGTCCACAGTCATTTCTGGGAGTATCCGGCTCACTTCAATGAATCCTTTCGTCAGCAGGCGCGGAGGGCTCGTGCGGGTGTTGAAGTGGACCTGACAGTGCGTTTCGAAGATTACCGCGCAACAGCCCCGGCAGAGACTCGAACCATCGTCTTCGGCGGTAAGGCACGCCTCAGCGGACTCTGGGTGGACGACGCTGCCGTCGCCGCCTACGTCGCCGCTCATCCGCAACAACTCATCGGTTTTCTCTCTGTCGATCTGACTCAGCCCGGATGGATGGACGAACTGATCCACGGACATCAGGTGCTGGGGTTGAAAGGCGTGAAGCTGCTTTCCATGTACGCCGGTTTCCGCCCCGACGACCCCGCGTGGGACAGCTTCTGGCAGTACACGTCCAAACATGGCCTGCCCGTCCTGCTGCACACAGGCACCACCTTTATTTCTCAGGCCCCCATTGAATGCACCCTGCCCCGGCATCTTGATACCGTCGCCGCACGCTATCCCGAACAACGCCTGATCCTTGCACACCTCGGACATCCGTGGGAAGGCGAATGCGTCGCCGTGATTCGCAAGCACCCCCACGTCTACTCCGACGTCTCCGCTCTCCACTACCGCCCTTTCCAGCTGTATCACTCGCTGATGCTCGTGCAGGAATACGGTGTGTGGGACAAGGTACTTTTCGGCACCGACTACCCCTTCACCACCGTCAACGATTCCATCAATGGCATCCGTCGCCTGAATGACATGCTGGCCGGCACCGCCCTCCCCCGACTCAACCCGGACGCCATCGAACGCATGATCCACCGCGACTCGCTGCCACTGCTGAATCTGGAGGGGGCATAAGACCTCCACAAAAGTGCCAGGCACCTGAATCCCTGAAGCAAAGAGACCTGTCCGGGCAGATCGGCGTTCATGAAGATCGCTGGTGCCATGGAACTGGACACCCTCTGAGTGCCACCGATGTCATTCGGCCGCTGTGGCCGTGGCTGCGCGGGTACGAATCGGTGCCGGGGATCTGTTTCGATCCGGAATTCGGGAACTCGCAGGCGTTCGCTGCTGTCTCAATTTCATGAGAACAGCAGGACTGATCGTGCATCATCCCTCCCCAAAAAATCGACAGGTTCAAAACACATGCGGACTCCAATTTCATCGGTCTGTTATTTCACGCTTCTGATCTTGCTGGCCGTGCCCGGTTGTGAACCCAGCGAGGATACCGCCGATGGCATGCGGCAGGCAACGACTTCGCAGCTCAACTCGGTGGTCGCACCCGAGGGATCCAGCGATGGGGCGGCAAAAGCCACAGCTGCCGCGGCTGCTGGTAAACTGTTGCTGAAGGAATACCCGCCTCTGCCTTCACCTCCGGGCCATTCACTGTATGTCGCACTTCTGAAGCAACGCTGCGGTGTGGACTATCAGGTGCCTGCTCTTCCGGCAGGCGTCTCGGAGACGGAATTTATGGCTCAGGTGCAAGCGTGGAATGCGGTCATGACGGCCGCCATCGAAAAGAAATTCGGTGCTGGGATCCTCACGCAGCTTCGCAATGAAGCCACCACGAACTGGAATAAGTCCCCGTCGACCGAAGTGGAGCCTGCTTGACCTGACCTTAACCGGCCTTGCCGCGACGTCCCTGCAAACAGCAGGTCAGGTCACCGAATTATCAGGGCACACGTCAACAGGATCGCGCCAATGACGGCCACCACGCACACCCTGCCTGGAAGATCCAGTGTTTTGTGCTGAGCATAGCCTGCGGAAGCGAACAGCAATTCAACCCAGAGCGTGGGATGGAAAACAGGGACCAGCAGTGCCACTGTCCATAACGCGCTGTAACCCAGATTCTTCAGCCGGGCAAAAATGATCGCAGAGAAGACCGTAATCAGCGACGGCATCAAAGCATACAGCGCGAGCGGAATTTTGAGCAGGCAAAGTGCCGAAGCAGCAAGCGTCAGGCAGCCGAGGAACCAACAGGCTAGACCTCAAACAAGCGAACCTTTTGACGTTGTTGACGCGTCGCGTGCGTGCGCGGCGGCCCTTCCGCGGCTTGCCGCGGAGTCATTCCGATGTTGTCTATTCTGCATAAGCCGACATCTATTTGGTAAGTGTGCTATTGGCGTCGGGTTGCTGCAGGCATCCTGACCTGCCGCTCTTTTGTCGATCTGTTTCCAGACCGACGTGGCTTTTTCAAATCTGCAGGCTGTCGCAGAGTCTGAAGAATGCCGG
>JBJTOP010000215.1:0-7060 GCA_046074645.1 Planctomycetaceae bacterium
TCCGCGCTGTAAGCGATTGCCCGCGATTTTGCGAAGCAGCGGGGATCGCCGCAGTCCTCGCGGCAGGGATGCGGCTCAGCAGGAGCTTCGCCCTCCCGGCACCCCCTCCTGCCAGAAAGTCAAGGCCATTGGGCGGCAGCCTGCGGGCAAAGGCCCCTGCAAACGACCTGCCAAGGCAGTTGACAGCGCGGGCACCTTCGGTGCGAAACACAGCCGGGGGCTTCCGCCCAACCGCTGGGTCCAACCGCAATGTCAGCCGCATGGCGGCAGCCTGCGGGCAAAGGGCGCTGCTAACGCGCTGCCAATGCCCTTTGCCAGCGCGGGCACCTTCGGTGCGAAACACAGCCGGGGGCTGCCGCCCAGCCGCTCCCAAGCTCAGACGCATGGTGGCAGCCTGCGGGCGAGGGGACACTGCAAATGGGGCTGCATTTTCTTCCCAGACTGCCTGATCGTTGCCACTTGATTAACAGACGTCGGGACCGGGGGGTTCGGAGTGAGTAAGCGGGGGTCTTCCGGACGATCAGCCATCCGGAAAGCTGCTGCGCGTCTGGTTGGTATGGATGCCGTTACAGACGAGCGGGGATGATTGGGAATTGTGGGACGGAGCCTTGTATGGTGAAGGTCGCCATTCATCAGCCAGACGAGATTGAGCCGGTGCCTTCGGAGGCCGGGGCTGTTTCCGGGACTTCTCAGCCGGTCAATCCCGTGGTCGCTGTCCCTGCGCCGCCACGGCGCCGCTATGGTCTGTTGAAATTGCTGCTGTTGGCGACCATTTTTGTGGCAGTCGCTCCGAGTTTGATCACGATGACCGGTACAGCCGGGCAGTTGCTGGGGCTCATCGCTCCGAAGTATGCAGCGGCCGTACAGTTCGATGCGGTGCAGCTGCACTGGTGGAGTCCTGCGGCGATTTCAAACTTGCGGCTGCGGGACCTCAGCGAAGTTTCGAGATCAGCAGGTCAGGTGGAAGCCAACGGAGCTGGGCCGGTGCTGGCGGAAGTGCTGCGTGCAGCGACGAAGCAGCCACTCTGGCAATTAGTGCTGAATCGGGGCCGCGGAGTCGAGATCGAGGTATTGGAGCCGAGACTTCGGCTGATTGCGGCGAGCGAACGCACGAATCTTCAGGAAACGCTGTTCGAGCTGGCGGGTGATTCTGACAACGCTGCCACGAGTCCTCTGTTTCCCCTGGAAACTCGCATCACGGGTGGCGTGGTGGAGTGTTTTGCCGTGGTGCCTGCCGGGCTGCAGCATCTGGCAAATCTTGAGCAGCTGGATGCCCATATTTCGACGCTTGATACGGCAGCGGCACTGCCGCACGTGGAGCTTGCTGCTGTGGTTCGCGAGGTCACATCGCAGTCTCAGAGCAGTTTGTCCGGTCGGCGAAGACTGGACCGTCTGGCCGCTGATCTGGATGACCTGACGAAGGACTTCCCGGCTGTACCGCTGGACAGGCTGGCGGGCGATTCCGCTTCGCAGGAGGCTGGTACGGGTCTGCTGCGATTGATACTCAGGCCGCGAATCGATGAATCGGGTCGTCAGCAGATTCAGCTGGGTGCTCGGGATCTGGATCTGTCCCTGCTGCGTCCTCTGCTGCAGTCAGCAGGTTTCCGTGGCAGTCTCGAAGGCCGGCTCAGTGGCGGTGTGGACGCGCGGGTGGCTGGTCCATTGTTTGACGACGGCATTGCAGCGCGAGTGCTGCTGGATGGCAGTGGTATTCGTCTCCGCAGCGCCAGCTGGTCCGCCGACGAGTGGCTGCAGCTTGGCGACGTTCAGGCAGCAGGCGCAGCGGCGCTTGCGGCTGACGGATTGCTGCTGGATGAGCTCAGCGTTGAGACAGATGTATTGAAGATCAGCGGGAGCGGCGAAGTCCGCAATTCCAGGTCAGCGGCCTCGGGCAGTGGTCAGGCCGAACTGACAGCTGAAATGCAGTTGCCACAACTCACGAAGTCTCTTCGTCGTACGCTGGGACTGGCGGAGGATGTGGAGGTGGAATCGGGGATTCTGCGGGTGACAGTTCGAGCGGAGAGTGACCGCGTGGCGATGGAGCGCAGCGAGCTGACGGGACTGGCTGCGAAATGGCATCTGTCGGCCCTTACGGAGCAGCTGCGAATTCGCCGTGATCGCACACTGCTTGAAAATTCAGCGGGATTGCAGCTGGAGGCGATCGGTGCGGTTGCGGACGGTCTGCCTCAGCTTCGACAGGCGCGATTGACAGCGGGTTTCGGGGTGCTGGACTGTGTCCCGGACGGGGCGGCCTGGAAGGTTGCCGGGCGGTTTGAACCCGAGCAGCTTTGGCAGCAGCTGCGGCAGCTGACGGACATTCCGCAACCGGGGCTCACGGCACCGCTTTCGTTTCAGTGCCGTGCGGCGACTGTTGAGAATGGTCTGCAGTTGACGGATCTGACACTGACATCGACCGACCTGAAGGTATCAAGCGTTGCACTGGGCCTGTATCCCGCGGAACTGTTTCCACAGAACGTCGATGGTCAACTTGAGTTCCAGGGTTCTGCTGCTGCTGTTAAAACGCTGACAGCACCGTGGCATGACGCGTGGTGGCTGGCAGAGACCAGTACGGTGGAAGGCAGGCTTCAGGGTCGCCGAACGGCGGGTTTTGAAACAGCGGTGCGAATTCGGCCGGAGCCTCGGGCAACTGCCGCAGCGGACCGGGTACGAGCAATTTCGCGGAGTCAGCCGACTTCTGAAGTGTGGTCGGGCAATCTGCTGTCGGAACGGGCTCTGCTGATTGATGAAGGTGACCTGCAGCTGTCGCTGCGAGCGGGTGGCGATGGCAGGACCTATGAAATTCAGAACGGTCAGCTGACTCTTCCCGGACTGCATTCGAAGCTCAGCGGAGATCTGCGAGTTGAAGACGGCTGGGTCAGCCTGAACGTTGTCGCGGCGACCCGTTACGACCTCTCGCTGCTCAGCAAACGCATGTTTGATCCACTTTCAGGTCTGAGTTTTTCCGGGTCTGGAGAAGACGTTTTCAAACTTTCGGGGGATCCGGCGGCTTTTGGAGTGGCTCCTGCAGTGAACGCGTCCGGGACTCGGTCCGCGGCGGGTCCGCGATTCACGGTTGCGGGAGCTGTTGGGTGGGAGGCCGCGGAATTCCAGGGACTTTCTGCCGGTCCGGGCTCGATGACGCTGGAGATACTGGACGACCTTGTGCGATCTGGTCCGGTGGAGTGTTCCATCAACGGCGGAGACGCGAATCTGCTTTGGCAATACGACATCACTCGGGGCCTGCTGGCACTGGGATCCGGCAGTCGCGTGGAGAATCTGCAGCTCACGGAAGAATTCTGTCGGAGCTGGCTGGGCTACGTCAGTCCGCTGCTGGCGACGGCGGTGGATGTTCAGGGCCACTTATCGGCTCGAGTGGAGCAGTGTGTCTGGGACTTCTGGGCGGTCGAAAACTGTACGGCACGCGGACAGGTGACGATTCATCAGGCCTCGGCGGCCCCGGGCGGTTCACTGACGACGCTGCTTGAGATCGTGGATCTGGTTCGCAGTCGTGGCGGAGACGCGGCTCCGTGGGCGGCACGTTCTCTGGTGCTGCCGCAGCAGACGGTACCGGTGCGTCTGGAGCGTGGCTGGGTCAGTCATGAGAACCTGGCGGTGGAGCTGGCGGGCTATCGTCTGACATCCAGCGGGGCTGTGGGGCTGAACAGGCAGCTGCAGCTGACACTGAACGTGCCACTGGAGAAGCAGTCGGCTGGCGGCCGAGCCGTGCCGGTGGCACTTCGAGGCACGATAACATCGCCGCAGCCGGATGCGGCAGGTTTCCTTCAGGCTGTGGGCAGTCAGCAACTTCAGAAAAAGCTCCAGAACGAGGTCGACAAAGCTGTGAACGGTCAGTTAAAAAAACTGCTTGGCCGTGAATAGCAGGTTTTCTGAAAGGTCCGATCGATGAATCAAGCGGGTGAATTGTCGGTCGGTGCCCGTCGTGAAGTGCTTGCTGCGGCCTTTGTTGCGTGGATGTTTGCCGGTCTGGAAAACGGCCTGTTTGTGCTGATCCATCGTCAGATGATGCGGGAGTTGCTGGGAGCAGCGGCTGCGGAAAGTCTGATTGTGCAGTGGCTGGCATGGAATCAGGCGGCATTCATGCTGGGTGCGGCGGCAGGTGGCTGGCTGTTTGGCTGGCTTGGTGATCGCGCCGGCCGCACGAGGGCGCTTGGCTGCAGCGTGCTCTGCTACTCACTGCTTACGCTGGCGGCGTGGTTCGTGCATGACCCGTGGCTGATGTGGTGCGTCCGCTTTCTCGCCATGCTGGGGTTTGGCGGCACATGGCCGAATGCGGTGTCACTGGTGGCCGAAGCATGGCCCGGCGCGTCGCGTCCCTTTCTGGCCGGACTTCTGGGAACGGCCGCCAATGTTGGCATGGTGCTGACAGGAGCGATCGGCTGGTTGAAGCCAGTCACGGACACCGACTGGCGCTGGACACTGCTGGCTGCATCGTCACCGGCAGTGATTGGCGTCTGGATTCTGTGGCGCGTCCCCGAGTCACGGCGGTGGCTGCACGAACGCAGCCTGACCGCTGCGTCGGGCGGCAATCCGGCAGTCACCGAGACAGCAACAGCCGGGACCGCGACCGAGCCGCGTTCTGGAACGTTTGGTGAGCTGTTTCGCCCCCCACTGCTGCAGCGCACACTGCTGGGAATTGCGCTGGGTTCGGTTCCCGTCATCGGTACGGCCGCCAACGGAAACTGGATTGTCCCATGGTCCGACCAGGTGGCAGCACAACGGGCTGCTGAAAAGCCTGCAGCCGCCGATGCGTCCGATCCTGCGGCTGCAGGTGCTGTCGGGCAGCAGCTGGCAAAGAAGCCCGCATCAAAAAATCCGGCTGACGTCTCCCGCAGCAAAGCCTTGACGCAGATGTCGCGCTCAGGTGGCGGAGTACTTGGCAGTCTTGTGGGTGGCATCGCCGCCACTCTGGCCGGACGCAGACTCTCCTACTTTCTGATCAGCCTCGCTTCCCTGCTCAGCAGCACAGTCCTGTTTACTCAACTGACGCCCGGAGATCCGTGGTTCAACACGGCCTCATTTCTTCTGGGAATGTTCGGCGTCACTTATTTTGGCTGGCTGCCTTTGTTTCTTCCGGAGTTATTCCCGACGCGGGTGCGTGCGGCCGGCAGCGGCATCGCCTTCAACTCAGGTCGAATTGCAGCGGCTGCTGTCACTCTGACCATTGCCCTGTGGATCCAGAACCTCGCTGTTGACTACGCCCGGATTGGTTTTTTTACCGGACTGATTTACGCCGTTGGCATGGTGATCATCTGGTTCGCGCCGGTGGAACAGCCGACATCCGGGGCAAAGCCTGCGAAGGCAGTATGAGCCACCGGGGGGCGGCCCAGGGGCGTTGAAGTTCTCTCCATCCGGGCGAAAATCAGCCTCAATCCCCCCTCTCCCCTTCGAGGGGAGAGAGGACGGGGGTGAGGGGTCAAAGAACACTGCCAGTCCCCTCGCCAACACTTCCTCGACACTGTGAATCCAGCATCCTTCTGCACTGTCCGTGCTGCGTGTGGCAGAAGCGTAGCACCCCTGACCCCCGACCCCTTCTCCCCGGTCCGGGGAGAGAGGAGCCAGATGCTCTTTCCGCGAGAACTTTAACGCCACTGGGTCTCAGCCGAGGGCAACGCCAATGAGACGACGACGCTGCAGCGGGGTGGCGACAGAATCCAGCATGCCTACACTGGTGCCGGACCACCAGCCCACCATGCTTGTGTTGTCGCTGAGCAAGCCTGGGGCTGGCAGCAACATGCTGCGGGTGCTGCTGTTCACTTTTGTACTCATCATGACCTGCGGATTTCCTGTCGCCCCCGCTGTCATAACTCGTGCCGCACCGCTGCGGAATGTCAGCGCGACGACTGCTTCTGTCACGCCATCACCATTCAGATCGGCAGTGGACAAGGTCATGCTGGTCAATGTGCCATTTTGTCGCTGGAGGGTCCGGGCGTCGCGGTCGCTGACGAGGGTTCGCCGCGTGACTTTCATCGGCCCGCCAGCGTCGGTGTCCACCATGGCCATAGCAACGCCACCACCGGGGGTGCGTCCCAGCACGACGATCTCGTCAGTGTCTTCGTTCACCGCAATCTGAGGGGCGCCGGTCATGCCGCGCATCGTCAAAGTCATTTCAGTCACACCGGTGCTGCTGTCCACAGCTTTAATTTCGTAGCCACGCGGGGTGCTGGCCGCGACTACCATCTCAGCCTTGCCGTCGTCATCAAGATCACCGATGCTCAGATCGAGCGACCCGGAGAAGCGACTGCCGAAGGGTTGCATCACGGTATCGGTCAGCATTCCTCCCCAGGCGTTGAAGGACCGCATACGACGTTCACCGCCGGTCTGGAGTACCACGATTTCCATGAAACCGTCTTTGTCGAGGTCGGCGACTTCGACGATGGAGTCAGCGGCAGCCCTCCGGAACACCTCAAACTGGGAAATCTGCCCCATGGTTTCTGCGTTAATTACTTCAAGATTTGTGCTGTTCGGAGTGGTACTGAGGATCGCCAGAATTGGGGGCATGACATTTACTTCGACGCGTCCCTGAGCTTCTACCCCCGCCGCGTTTCGCACGGTGTACGCAATCACGTCAGTTCCCATAAATCCGACAGGTGGCTGGTAGACCAGTTGCTGGGTTTGCGGATCGATAGTCAGGCTGGCCTGAGAATGTCCGCCCAGGTGCGAATCTACAATCTCCATGGTACCGTCTGCGATGCCGGACTGATCATTGCCTAACACGTCCAGCAGTGTGGACTCAAGACTGGTCCGAACCGAGAAGAAATCGTCCACGGCCTGGGGGGCAAGGTCCGGCTCAGCGACTTTGACGCTGAGCGATCCATGCACGGTGTCGATATTGACTCCGATGCCAGAGTACAGCCAGGAGCTGACGTTGAGCGTGACGCCATCCGGTGCGGAAAAACCACGTTTCGGCACGTACTCCAGGTCAGCCAGAATCGCGTTGACACCTGCGATCGAGCCGTAAATCCAGGCCGTTCCTCCACTATTTGGATAGAACGTCGCGTCAGATTGGATCGTGTCCGTGGTGAAGTCACCTGGAAACTGC
>JBJTOP010000216.1:0-15260 GCA_046074645.1 Planctomycetaceae bacterium
CCCTGAACATCCAGGGCCCGGAGCTGCCCCGCAGCAGCCCAATTGCGTTGAAGTTCTCTGGAATCCTGTGCACAGACGGGTGAAGACTCGGGAGAGCGATGCTCCTGCCGAGCCACCGAACGCTGGTCCGCGCTGTGAGCGATTGCCAGTGATACCAGCCGCATGGCGGCAGCCTGCGGGCAAACGGCCCCGCCAGCGCCCTAGCCAACGCGCGCACCTCCGGTGCGAAACACAGCCGGGGGCTTCCGCCCAACCGCTCAGTCGCGTGGCTGCCGCCCTATGGCGTTGAAGTTCTGCAGTCTTCGCGACAGGGATGCGGCTCAGCAGGAGCTTCGCCCTCCCGGCACCGCCTCCTGCCAGAAAGTCAATGCCCCAGGCCTCAGCCCCCCAGATCCACTCGCCGAATCAACGCCTCGACGTCGGCCGCAATCTGCGCTCGCAACTCGTCCACCGATACAAAAGACTTCAGCGGACGGATCTCAGTCAGCAAGTCCACCGCAAGCCGCTGGCCGTACAAGTCTCCGCTGAAATTCACAATGTGACACTCCACCTTCTGACGCTCATCCGCAAATGTCGGATTCGGACCGATACTGACAGCTACCGCAAATCGCCGACCCGCAACTTCACATCGACCCCCATACACCCCGTTTGCCGGAAGCAATCCCTCGATCCCCGTCAGATTCGCGGTCGGAAATCCCAGCGTCCGCCCCCGCTGAGCACCGCTCGTGACCTCACCCGTCACACGCAGCGGATGCCCCAGCTGATGCACCGCTTCACTCAACACACCAGCTCCCAGCAATTCCCGAATCCGACTGGAAGAAATCATCCCCATCATATCATCCAGCGAAGGGACTTCGACGAACGTCACACCGGATCGCTGACACAGCGTCGTTAACAGTGCCGTGTTGCCGTCTCGACCTCGCCCAAAATGAAAATTGGGCCCCTCCACTATCCCACGTGCAGAAAATCCCCGTAGCAGTACGGAATCAAAAAACTCCACCGCCGTCATCTGCAGCAACTGAGGTGTCACCGGCAGCACAAACACCTGATCCACACCCGACGCCAGCAGCAGCCGCGTCCGCTCTGCAATGCTGGTGATCACAGAAGGTGCAGCGCCCGGACGCAGCAGCGCCAGCGGGTGTGGCGAAAATGTCACTGCCACCGCCGGAACCAGAAGCTCATCCGCCAGACGCCGCACAGCCGATAAAATCTGCAGGTGCCCCCGGTGCAC
This sequence comes from Planctomycetaceae bacterium, assembly GCA_046074645.1. Classification (GTDB taxonomy): domain Bacteria; phylum Planctomycetota; class Planctomycetia; order Planctomycetales; family Planctomycetaceae; genus SXXK01. Next base: position 1,232 of record JBJTOP010000216.1, read on the forward strand.
GCCGTCGAAGTTCCCAAGCGTCAGGCAGCAGTTTCGCAGCGGTTCCGGGACAGTGATTTGCAGCATGGATGTTCTGAGAACCGAGGACCAGGGCGGAGTTTCGCAGGTCGGTGACTTTGATCGCTGCGGAATTCTAGAGCATTTCCTGCCGTCGTCTCAAGTCGCTGCCGGCCAGACTGACACGCTGCGATACGCTTTTCCTCAGGCGCGGTGATTTCTTCACCACCAATCGCGCCAGAAATTCCTGTCTGTCCCAAAAAAACTGCACTCTGACACCGGCACAATTCTTGCTAACTCAAAGTCGGCCGGTTTCCCTCCCCCAAATCCGCAGACCGCTGCCCTCCGCTGTTCAACTCCCGACTGCTCAGGCCTCGCCAAAGATGTCTTCGCCCGTTCGCCGCGCGTTCACCCTGATTGAACTGCTTGTCGTCATCGCCATCATCGCCGTGCTCGTCGCTCTCCTTCTGCCCGCCGTCCAGCAGGCGCGCGAAGCCGCCAGACGAACCCAGTGCCGCAACCATCTGAAACAGATCGCACTGGCAGTCCACAATTATGATTCCACCTTCGGCACCCTGCCGCCCAGTATGGCAGTGATCCCCACCATCACCACAAACGCATCCTGGTCCATCCATGGCCGCCTGCTCCCATACATGGAGCAGGCAAATCTGTATTCTCAGCTTGACCTCAGCCGCGCATGGGGAAATTTTCCGATCATCAGCAATTTTCGAGTTCCCGTGTACGCGTGCCCATCCGACCCCAAATCTGACAGGGCTCGAGATACCGGCACCAACGGCATCTTTCTGCTCCCAACCTGCTACGCATTCAATTTCGGCACCTGGCTGGTCTACAACCCCGCTACCGGCGAAGGCGGCGACGGAATCTGTTTTCCAAATTCCCGAATCCGTATGGCTGACATCACCGATGGTACCAGCAACACCCTCCTCGCCTCTGAAGTCCATGCCTGGACCGCCTACACTCGAAACGGCGGTCCTCCGTCCACGGCAGTTCCCAACGACGCCACAACCGTCGCAGCCTACGCCGCGACCGGCCTCAAAGACCGCATTCTGCCAGCGACAAAAGACGGCACCGGTCACACCGAATGGGCCAACGGACACTCCCATCACAGTGGCTTCACCACAACACTCACTCCCAACACCGATGTCGTCTTCGTGGACAACGGAGTTACTTATCGCAACACCGACTACGCCTCGCGACAGGAAGGCAGTCATACGACATCAGTCAGCTACTCCGTGCTGACTTCTCGCAGCTATCACACCGGCATCGTTCAGTCGGCTCTGTGTGACGGTTCCGTACGTACTTTCAGTTCCAGCATCGCGCAGTCGCTCTGGCGCGGGGCCGGAACGCGTTCAGGTGGTGAATCGCTCGGGGAATTCTAACTCCGCATTCCTCGCGATTCTTCCGCGTTTTCCTGTTGCCCTGCCGTAAACCACCCATTACAAGAGAGGCTTATCAACCGACTGCTGGCACCACCGCAGGCCCCACCTCTATGCTCGCACTTTCAATTTCACTGCTGACTGCTCTCTTTCTACAGCCTCCCCAGCCCCCGCAAATTCCTTCATTTATCAATGACATTCTGCCCCTGCTCACACGCCACGACTGCAACTCGGGAGGCTGTCACGGAAAGCTGGCCGGCCAGAATGGGTTTCGCCTGTCGCTGCGCGGCTATGCTCCTGAGGCCGACTTTGAATCATTGACGCGGGAATCCCGGGGACGGCGCGTCAACCCGGCCGCACCAGCATCCAGTCTCCTCGTGGCCAAGGCCAACGGATCAACTGCACATGCCGGCGGGCGACGCATTCAGCCTGGAAGTGCCGGCGAAAAGCTGCTCATCGACTGGATTCGCGGCGGAATGCCCGGGCCCGATCCCTCCACCCCCTCCCTGCAGCGGCTTGACATCTCCCCAGCCTCGGCCGTGCTGCGTCCCGGCCAGGAAATCCGGATCACTGTCGCGGCACATTACAGCGATGGCCAGCAACGCGACGTGACATGGCTGGCCCGCTTCGCGTCCGGTGACCCGTCACTGCTCGATGTGGACTCCACCGGGCTCGTGCAGGCTCTCCGCCACGGTGAACATGTTGTGCGTGTGACGTTTCAGGGACTTGTGGAAGTGGTCACCTTCACAATACCGAGAGACGAACAGCAGCCGGCCCAGCTGTTTGCTGTGGGTACACATCCGATTGATCAGCACGTCTTCGGTCAGCTGCAGCGACTGGGGATTCCGCCTTCTCCAGCGACAGATGATGCCAACTTTCTTCGCCGCAGTATGCTGGATGCAATCGGAACCCTGCCAACACCGGCCGAGCAGCAGGCGTTTCTGGCAGATACCCGACCAGACAGGCGAGCCAGGCTGATTGACAGCCTTCTGCAGCGTCCCGAGTTCCACGATTACTGGGCACTTCAGCTGGGTGATCTGCTGCAGAATCGCGTCGAACGCGACCACGATGTCCGCGGCCGCAAAGGTGTTCGCAGCTTTCATCAGTGGATCCGCCAGCAGCTTCTCACGGGCCGTAACTGGAGACAGATCACCACAGATGTGCTGCTTGCCAATGGCAGCGCCGTGCAAAATCCTGCCGTGGGTTACTACATCGTTACCATCGGAGAAAAGTCATCCGAAGAATCAGACATCGCCGACTCCGCCGCTCAGGCCTTTCTTGGCACCCGCATCGGCTGCGCTCGCTGCCACAATCATCCGCTCGAACGCTACACCCAGGACGACTTCTATCACTTCGCCGCATTCTTCAGCCGACTCGCTCTGCAGCGGCGCAATCCGGACGAAGGTGAAACCAGCCTGCATATCGCCACCCGGCATGTACTCAATCTGCGACAGCAACTGTCAGAACAGCAGTCAAAGCTCCAGCAGCCGCAGCCGCCGGCAGAGGACGAGCGGACTCGGATTCTGCAGCGGATTTCAGAACTCGAAAAGGAGATCGAACGAAATCTGCAGGCCACAATCGCCGTGCGACAGCCGCGAACCGGCTCCATGCTGACCCCGCGACATCTGGATCGCAGTCCCGTCGATATCCCACCGGGCACAGATCCCCGCCAGCAGCTCGTCGCATGGATGACGTCTCCCACTAACCGTCACTTTTCCGGCGCCATGGTCAATCGACTCTGGAGGCACTTTCTTGGAACCGGGCTGATTGAACCCGTCGATGATCTCCGCGCAACCAATCCGCCATCGAATGCAAAGCTCTGGGAATACCTCAACGAACAGTTTGTGCAGTCCGATTTTGATCTCCGGCACGTAATGCGGCTGATCATGAATTCAGAAACATACCGGCGTTCATCGGCGACTTTGCCCGAGAATCAGTATGACCAGCGATTCCATTCCCACGCACAAGCGCGGCGACTTCCGGCAGAAGTGCTTCTGGATGCTATCGGTGCGGCAACGGGTGAGCCCGAAAGCTTCAACGGTTATCCGCTGGGGATCCGGGCGATTCAGGTGCCCGATCCTGGACTGGATTCTTACTTCCTTGCCATGTTTGGTCGCTCTGAACGCGTGACAGCCTGCGCCTGCGAACGATCCGGCGACGTGACTTTGCCCCAGCTCCTGCATCTGCAGAACAGCGACAGCCTGACTGCCCGAATTCGCGCCCCCGAGGGACGCCTGCAGAGACTCCTCGCCGGCAACGCGTCTGACACCGACATCATCAGCGAACTCTTCCAGGCCACGCTGTGCCGACTGCCCCGCGACGATGAACGCGCGGCCATCGTCGCTCAGCTGACCGCCACCACGGCAACAGAACGCACAGAAGTCTTTCAGGACCTGTTCTGGGTGTTGCTGAATACCAGAGAATTTGCGTTCCAGCACTAACTGAATGAGATTCGGCCATGTTCAACTTTGAATTCACACCGTCCTGTCGACGCAGTTTTCTGCAGGTCGGGGGTTTGTCCACTTTCGGGCTCAGCCAGACGGCTTTGCTTCGTGCTGCTGCCGACGACGAAGCAGCAGCAGCGGCAGCACAGGACGGCACTGTCGTTCCCAGTCGCCGTGCCAGGGCCGTGATACTTGTGTATCTCGGCGGAGGACTTTCGCATCACGACAGCTTTGATATGAAGCCCGAAGCCGCAGCGGAAGTTCGCGGCAAGTACCTGCCGATCGATACCGTAACGCCCGGACTGCAAATCTGTGAACATTTGCCGCTCATGGCCCAGTGCATGAACACGGTCTGCCTGCATCGTGGCGGAGCTCATAACAATGATCACCACGAAACCGCTACCAACTGGGTCATGTCGGGCCGATTTGGATCCCCGTTCGGAGACTGGCCTGCTATGGGAGCCGTGGCTGCTCACGAAAGCGGCTTCCCCGGTACCCTGCCGCCCTACGTTTCCATCCCCCGGAATCCGTCGTTCACCTGGGAACTTGGAAAAAGTGCGTTTCTTGGAGGTCGCTACGAATCGTTTCGCGCCGGAGACCCCAACGAACAGAACTATCGAGTTCGGGACGTCGCGCGCGCAGAACCCTTGCCCGATGTCCGAGTGCAGCGACGACAGTCCATGCTGGCAGCCGTTGATAATCTCGCAGCAACCATCGAAGCCAACGATCAGCTTGCGGCTTTCGGTCAGTTCCAGAAACGAGCAGCCGAAATGGTGCTCTCCGGCGAAGCCCGCGACGCCTTCGCAATCGACGCCGAAAAAATCGAACTGCGAGACCGTTACGGTCGCACCACATTCGGCCAAAGCTGCCTGCTGGCACGTCGCCTCGTCGAACGCGGTGTGGGGTTTGTCACCGTCAACTTCGGCGGCTGGGACCATCATGCCAGAATCTGGGAGGGACTCGAAAAGAAACTGCCGGACTTCGACCGCGGCTTTTCTGCTCTGGTGACCGATATGCAGCAACGCGGACTCCTGCAGGATGTACTGGTGGTTGCAATGGGCGAATTCGGACGAACACCGAAGATCAACAAGGACGTCGGTCGCGATCATTGGGGACCGGCCGCCTCGCTGCTGTTCGCCGGGGCTGGCGTTGTGCCCGGACGAGTACTCGGACAGACCGACCGCGACGGTGCTCAGGTTGTGGATTCACCAGTCGGACCTGCTGATGTGGCCTTCACCATTTACAAAGCCCTCGGTATCGATCCCCACAAACACCTCTTCACTCCGGATGGTCGCCCGGTTCCCATTCTGCAGGAAGGTCGACCGATCGAGGCTCTCTATGGCTGATTCTTCTGTGCAGCCAGAGCGGCTGCGAACATCTGTGGTAATCGCCTGTATTCTCAGTGCCGCCGCAAATCTCTGCAGAGCGACCGCGGAAGATCCGCCGCCAGCCAAACCGCCGCGCATTGCCATGCTCGCACCCTCTGGTGCCCCTGTCGGTCAAACCACACGCCTCACCCTCCGCGGCTGGACGCTGAAAGACGCGACCGCCGTGACCTGCGACCGCCAGGATGTGCAGATCAGCATCGTGTCTAACGCCGCTGCACCTGTTCCCGGCAAACAGAAGGCCGATCAGATTGGCAATGAACAGCTGGAAGTCGATGTGACGGTGCCCGCAGGGACTCCAGTCGGGACAACTCAGGTCACCGTTCAATCCAAATCCGGGCAGTCATCACCACATCGGCTGTATCTGGGGAGTGAACTGCCGCTGCTGCTGGAAACAGAGCCCAATGATGGTTTTCGACAGGCTCAGCAAATATCAGTTCCTCAAACGATTTCCGGCAGCATCCACGCGGACGGCAACGTCGATGTCTTTGCGTTCGAACTCACACTGCCAACACGGCTGCAGATCAGCGTCGAAGCGGCTGCTTTGGGTTCAGGACTTGATCCCATGCTCACGCTGCTGACTCAGGACGGGGCAATTCTGCTGAGCAACGACGACAGTCACGAGGGACGCGATGCCCGAATCACAACAGAACTGCCAGCCGGGAAGTTTCTGATCGTGCTTCAGGATGCGCATGATCGCGGCGGTCCGGCACATCCGTACAGAATCTCGATTCAGCCCGATCCGAAACCCTCCAGCTGAAGCAGGATGCGTTTGCGCTCCAGGCCGCCGTTATAGCCCGTCAGCGATCGCTGACGACCAATGATCCTGTGACAGGGAATCAGAATCGGCAGCGGGTTGCGGGAATTGGCCAGACCGACAGCACGACTGGCAGTGGGCTGACCGATAGCTGCAGCGATTTCACCGTAGCTGGCCGTTGTGCCCCACGGCACCTGCTGAAGCTGCTGCCAGACCTTCTGCTGAAAAACCGTGCCCAGTGGCGCCAGCGACACTGTGAAATGCCGCAGCTGGCCGCTGAAGAACTCTCCCAGCTGCCGCAGTGGCTCGTCAAAGTCCGACTCGCAATGGATGCAGTCGATCGGAAGCGCCGGAAAAGCTGCCACACCGTTCCGTGATGAGAATTCCAGGCGGTGAAGGCAGGTGCGGGTACCAATCAGACGCAGCGGTCCAACCGGGCTCTCTGGAAGAATGGCCCACGAAAGGGCAGGGACGCCATCGACAGGTGACTGTCCGACATTCCTCCGTCGTCCGCTCTCCCCGACATGCGATTGTTTCGATTGTATTGAATTGATCAGCATCTCAGTACTCTTTCGACAGACCATCCATCGCAGCAGCCAGGTCGAACAACTGCAAACCGAGCCGTTTCAGCTCTTCCTGCCAGTCGATATTCGCCCCCGATCAGTCGTTGGGCGGACCATTGATCTTACGCAAAACCGCAATGGAAGGACAGAAGGTTCGGAGATTCCATGAGGCCACCTGTTTTATTTTGAGTCCACAAGTCCCCGATAGTTGCCTTTCCACGAAAGCCACGGCACAATACAGGGTCCCGGGCAACTTCCTTCTATGCTCTTCCGAATCTCCGACCAATCGTTTTTTCGCAGGCTGCCGCGTTCCATGTCCGCCACTGAAAGTTCCGCTGATTCGTCTGACACCGCAGCCCGAGCCGCCTCCGTCGAAAGTCTCCGCTGGCACAAATTCCCAGTACTCGACGAAGGATTCGTCTGCCTTGTGGATGTCATGGGCGACGACAGCAGCGTTGTTCAGGCAGCTCGCGTCAGCTACGGCGAAGGCACCCGCAAAGTCAGCGACGATCGCACACTCATCCGCTACCTGCTCAGACACCGTCACACCACCCCGTTCGAAATGGCGGAAATCAAGTTTCTCGTCCGAGTTCCCATGGACTGCTGGCGTCAGTGGGTGCGGCATCGCATGGCCAGTATCAACGAATACAGCACTCGCTATTCGCTCGCCATCGACGCCGCCCAGACGACTCCGGCAGACCAGTGGCGCAGTCAGGCGGAACACAACCGTCAGGGCAGCGGCGAACTGCTCTCAACAGAACTCGGCCGACAGCTCACAGAAGACGAACGCCGCCTCCACGATCAGCTTCGCGATCACTACCAGCATCGCATCGATTCCGGCGTCGCCCGCGAACAGGCACGTAAGGATCTTCCACTGTCAACCTACACCGAAGCCTACTGGAAAATCGATCTCCACAACCTCCTGCACTTCCTCGCTCTCCGCATGGACAGCCATGCCCAGCTGGAAATTCGCAACTACGCCACCACCATCGGAGAACGCATCGTCGCTCCGCTCTTTCCCGTCGTCTGGGAAGCCTTTCTCGACTACCGCATGCAGTCCACAACGCTGACGCGGCTTGACACCGGCGTCATCCAGCGACTCTCTGCGGCCGCGGCCGCGGCCGGCTCCGCTCCTCCATGGTCCGACGCTGAATTCCTCGCCGCCCAGGACCCTGCATGGTCAACGCTCAGCCGCAGCCGCGAACGCGATGAATGTCGCCGCAAACTGCAACAACTCGGCCTGCTCGCCGACTCACCCGACATCAACCACTAAACAGGACCCCGCAGTGGCTCAGATCCTACCCTTCTGTGGCTGGCGCTACGATCTCAGCCAGATCGGAGCCCTCACAGATGTGATCGCTCCCCCCGCCTCACCACTCAGCCCCCAGCTTCATCAGGCCCTCTGTCGTCGCCATCCCTGCAACGCTGTCAGACTCGTCGATATTCAGCCAGAGCCCGGTGATCCTGATGAGCTGGAATGCCAGCGACGCGCCGCAGCTCTCTTCAGACTCTGGAGACGCGAAGGTATTCTCGTCCGCGAACACGACGATGCCTTCTACGCCATCCAACTGCTGCATTCCGGCCCCGCAGGTGACTACGAACGCTGGAGCGTAGTCGGACTCGTCCGACCCGAAGTCTCCCCCGCCGGTGTCATCACCCCCGCGTACTCGGCCGATGCCTCCGAAACAAAAATCCAGCAGTCTCTTCAACTCCGACTGGCGGCTGAATGCGACGTGATCCCCGTCTCCGCCGTCGCAGTCCAGCGCAACCCCGGCTCAGGGCTCTCACTCACCGAACTCCTGCAACAACTTGTCCGCCAGCAGACCCCACTGGAATGCTGGAACGATGACGGCGTTCGCTGGAGAATCTGGCCCGTCACCGACAGCCCCGCAGTCTCGCGAATTCATCAGCACCTCGCCCAGTCTCAGATCCTCGCAATTGCCGGCGCAGAACAGCTGCTTGCCGCTCTCCGACAACAGCAACTGCTCGCCACGTCCGAACAACCCCCCAGCCCACGCGATCCCGCCACCTGCGCCCTGATCTGCATTACTGGTGCCGATGACCCCGGAATGCCTCTCCAGCCAGCCGTCTTCCAGTTCCCACCCGGATACCCCGAAACCGGAGCAGAACTGCGCACGCAGGCCGAACAGGTCCTGGGAATGGTCTGCCGCTTCTCGGGAAACGAAGCCGAAGCCTCCGCTGATGCCATCGAGCTCTCAGCACTCAATGACGAACAGCCATGCTTCGCCGTCGGTACCCCGGATGGAGAATGGCACCTTCTGTCAGCCCCCGCCCGGTGCCGAACCGCCACCGAACTGCTGGAACTCGTACATCAAACCCTCGCCCTCGCTCCCGCAAGGCCCGTCGCCATCCCAACCGAAAACGCGGCCGACCTGCTTCAGGTGCCCCCCGCGATGATCATCGCTGTACCCTCGCCCTGGCAGTATCCGCCCGCGGCTACAGGAAGGATCGGCAGCATTCTGCCAGCTCATGCCTGTCAGTACCCGCAACTTCCTGCCGGACTGGTGTTCTCGGCTCACACAAATGTGACGGGTTTCAGCCAGTAAAACGCAATCAGCCGGTAAAGCTCGCCCAGTAGCGCACACATTGTTGCCACGGTCTGAACAAGTTATGGACAGTCGCGTTGCAACGGGAGTTGCCTGAATCCGTGCACCCAGGGCGCGAAAAAACGGTGCTTCGATCGGAAATCGAAGCACCGACTTGTATTCAAAAGTTCTGGTACTGTTCAAATACCTGAGAAGAACCTATTCGAGCTCGACGAAGGGGCTCATACGGCGAGCCTTGGCCAGAATTGCGGCCTTTTCGCCTTCGTTTGTCGTCGCTGCGAATTTTGTCCGGAGCTTGGTCAGCCCGGTTTTGCGTTTGCGACGGCGAGCGATTTCCCTTTGTCTTTCTGTACGTCCCATGGGAACAAACAACCTTTCTGACGAATAAACAAGCACTCTGCGAAGCCGAAGGATACAGAGAAAGCCCCCGCTGTCAATCCGAGACTGATCAGAGAACGGCCTGTGAGACACAAAAAACCAACGGAAAATCGATCAAAACCCGGAAATTACCCGAAATAGGTACCACAGGGGAAGTTCTGAGCGAGGCTGCAGACCGCGAAATTGCAAATTCAGCAGCCCGCTCCCGCACGAATTCACTCACTCATCATCTTCCAGCCCCGCAAACAGCCCCCCCAGACGCTCTGACGCGGATTCCGCAGCAGAGGGCGTTTTTTTCCCCCGGATTTTCGTTGCTTTGGGTGGCGTTGCGTGTTCTTCAGTATGTCGAAGTCCGGCAGCCAGCGCCTTCAGGGTGTCAAGCGTGTCGATCTGGTCCACGGTCTTGTCGCGTCGCCACCGAGCAATTCGGGGGAACCGCACGGCAATTCCAGAACGGTGCCTCGAAGACAACTGCAGTCCCTCAAATGCCAGTTCAAAAACCAGCACCGGCTCAACGCTGGTCACCGGCCCGAAGCGTTCCACAGTGTGCCCCCTGATGAACCGATCCACCTCCTCGATTTCTTCATTCGTGAGTCCGCTGTAGGCCTTTGCAAACGGCACCAGCTGTTCGCCGTCCCGCACGGCAAATGTGAAGTCGCTGAAACGCCCCGCTCGCCGCCCGTGTCCCCGCTGGGCGTACAGGAGCACCGCATCACAGTGCAGCGGATCAGATTTCCATTTCCACCACAACCCCGTCGGTCGACCAGGTTCACAGGCGGCATCCACACGTTTCAGCATCAGCCCTTCCACACGGCGGTCGCGGGCCGACCGGAACAGCTCCACGCAGGTTGCCCATGTACTGCACTGCAGCACCGGAGCCGTGCGGATCGCCGTGTCCGACGGCAGAACGGCTGTCAGGGACTCCAGCCGTTCGCGACGTTCAGACGTACCAAGCTCCCGAATGTCCCGACCACCTTCCTCCAGCAGGTCAAATGCCAGAAACTGCACAGGCACCTGGTCCAGCAGACTTCGGCTGACTGTTCGCCGATTAATTCGCTTCTGCAGTTCGGTGAACGGCAACACCTGCCCGGCTTTCCACGCCAGTACTTCGCCGTCAAGTACGGTGCCGTCGGGCAGGCCGGACGCTGCCGCCTCGATTTCCGGAAAACGCCCCTCCAAAAGTTCCTCACCGCGGGACCAGATGAAAGTTCGGCCGCCGCGCCGAATAAGCTGCGCTCGGATCCCGTCCCATTTCCATTCCACCATCCACCGCCCCACAACTCCCAGACGCGCTGATTCATCCGCTGCCGTCAGCGTCTGCAGTTCAGCGACCACGTCCGGCGGGAGCGGATTAGCAAGGCAGAATGGGTATGGACGACTGATGTCAGTGTCGGTGGTTTCAGCCGACAGCAGCGCGCTGAAGAACTCCCCGGTGGGCTGCCACGAACCCATCAGGCGGTGCGTGAGCACATCCGTGGAGACTCCGGACGAACGGCTCAGAGCACGGACCACCAGCTTTCGGGAGACCCCCATCCGAAAACCGCCCGTAAGCAGCTTGTTGAAGAGAAATCGCTGCCGCTGAGTGAGTGCCAGCCACGCTCCGCAGATGATTCGTTGACGCTCCTCGTCCGTGGCTTTTGCCAGTGGCAGCAGGCGTTCCTCAACCCAGAATCGCAGCGATTCAGGTGCGGGACTGGTGGGAACCGGGAGCAGCAGCGCCAGTGTTTCAGCAAGGTCCCCAACGAATTCACGGCAGGTTTCCAGCAGCCATTCCGGCAGTCCGCAGAGGTCCGCACACCACTGCTGCAACTGGCGGACCGTCACCACCCGCCGCGGTCTGTTACCACACAAAAACCAAACCGCCCACGCAGCATCCGCCGGCTCCACAGCCTGAAAGTACCGCACCAGCGCCTCAATGTGGTCGCTGGTCCGAGTTGAACTGTCGAGCTCTTCACAGAGTTTTGAGAAATGCTGCATGGGGTCTGCAAATCTTGCTGCTTCGGCGTTTCTACTCACGCCAGTGGGCCAGAGTGCCAAAATGAAATGCTGAAAATCAGAACCTTCCGTTCTTCCTTTACCCATTTTCACGCCGGTTCACGGTCCCGGGCCGAACCCCCAATCCTACGCATCGCCAATGAAATCACCACTCCAAATCAGGAGCAAAATCTTCACAGGGGCTTCCAATACAGGCTGGCAGCCTTCCAAGGTCGTGCACCAGCAGCTTGTGCCGAAGCGGCAGGCTCAACACCCCTTCTTAAGGGGAATGTCACAGCATGCCGGCTGTTCTTAACAATTCACGCGGAAGCGGTCGTAGCAGTTCTGACGATTGCACCCCAGGTGTTTCATGAAAAATTCATCTTCATGGCTCCTGAGCCTCAACTTCTGAAATGACGGTATCCTGCATGACTTGCCGACTGCTGCTGTTGCTCGTCCTGACCCGCTGCAGCCTCGCTGCGACAGGCAGCTTCGCAGATGAGCCAGTACTCACCGCCTCTGCACCAGCTTCCGCAGATCGTTTCGAATCAACGCTCCTGGAACTTGAACAGCGTCTGCAATCGCTGGAAGAGGAAAACGAACGGCTCCGACAGCAGTTCGATGCCTCTCTCGCAGCCAAAGTCGAAATTCCTGTGCCAGCGATCGATGACTCCGGAGTTCCGGGATTCCTGGAGCCCTCCGCATCCCTCACAACATTCGCTCAGGAAGCCGCCGAGGCAGCGAAGGCAGCAGAACCCGAAAAACCGACTGTACCGAAGGAAAAGAAGTGGTTCGAGAAATACACGGTACGCGGTTACGTGCAGCTGCGAGCCAACGATGTGCTCGACCGCGACGGCCCCGCAAATGCACAGGCCGTCGGTGACAGCTCCATCGGGGATCGGCAATCATTCCTCCTGCGACGGGTCCGAATGATCATTCAGGGAGACGTCTCGGAACATGTTTCACTCTACTTTCAGCCGGATTTCGCAGTCGCTGTTCCCGGCAGCCCGGATTCCAACCAGTTCGCCCAGATTCGCGACGCGTATGCCGATGTCCACCTCGACGACAAAAAAGAGTTCCGCTTTCGCATCGGACAATCAAAAATTCCGTATGGCTGGGAAAATCTGCAGTCCAGCTCGAATCGATTGCCACTGGATCGAAATGATGCGTTGAACAGCGCCTGTCGAAACGAGCGAGACCTTGGAATCTTCTTCTACTGGACGCCGGTGGAAGTGCAGGAATTTTTTAAGTTTGTTAACGACGAGGGTCTCAAGGGTTCCGGCAACTACGGCATGCTCGGTCTTGGGGTATACAACGGGCAGGGGGGATCATTTCGGGAGCAGAATGACAATCTGCACACCATTGCTCGCCTGACCATCCCGTTCGAGTACGGCGACCAAAAACATGCTGAGATCGGCATGCAGGGATACATCGGACGCTATGCCGTGCTTGCCAGCCCCATCAGCCCGCTCGGCACAGGCCCCGCCCTGCGACCGCTGGGGACCATCGAAGGCGACGGCACCACATCGCTCAGAGATGAACGCCTCGCATGGACGTTCGTCGCCTGGCCGGAACCTGTCGGGTTTCAGACGGAATGGAATATCGGCCGCGGTCCAACCCTCAACGGCACCCAGACCGCCGTCGAAGTCGATTCACTGACAGGTGGCTACGCCATGCTGATGGCTCGTCACAAACTCCGAAAAGGGGAACTCTGGCCCTTCGCACGCTGGAACTACTACACCGGCGGTTACAAAACCGAACGAAACGCACCGTACGTGGATATCCGCGAATGGGAACTGGGATTTGAATGGCAGTTTTCAAAAAGCCTCGAACTCGTCTCCATGTACACCATCACCGACCGCACCAACACCTCCGCGATCAGTTCAGCCAACACCCGATCCTACCAGCAGTTTGAAGGGCAGCTACTCAGATTCCAGGTGCAGCTCACATGGTAACGTTGCCCCCGTAATGTTTTATGTGCGACGGAAAATCCAAAACACCGACAGAACAATATCGATCTGCCGGTGCGGCCTTGCCCTGCCAACACCCCACCAACACCATCACCCACGCACCTCCGGTGCGATACGCAGCCGTGGCTCCTGCCCAACCGCTGAGCCGCCGGACGGCAGTCCGCGGGCAAACGTCCCTGCCACCGCGCTGCCGACGCCCCTCGCCAGCGCGCACCTCCCGTGCAAAACACAGCCGGCGGCTCGCGCCCAACCGCTGATCAGCCGCATGGCGGCAGCCTGCGGGCAAAGGCGCCCGCAAACACCCCACCAACACCCTCACCAGCGTGCGCACCTCCCGTGCAAAACACAGCCGGGGGCTCGCGCCCAACCGCTGGTCAGCCGCATGGCGGCAGCCTGCGGGCAAAGGGTCCTGCCAAGGTACGGCCCAAAGGTGCATACGGCCCAAAGGTGCATGGCACCTTTAGCGAAAATCCCAGAGAATTTACAAGCATCCGCATCACTTGGTGCGGCACCGGGGACAGTCCCCGCGGGCACGGCGGCGGACACGGCGGCGGGCGTGCAACAGCGGCGGTTGGCTGGACGGTAGAATCGTCACAA
>JBJTOP010000217.1:0-14597 GCA_046074645.1 Planctomycetaceae bacterium
CCAGAATCCGCAGCGCCTGCGCGGTCGTCGGGGGGGGCTCGCAGTCGCTGTTGCCGGGGGGAAAGCGGGCTGTGAGGTGGCCGGCAAACGGTGCTGGTCACTGCCTCAAGGTGCATGGCACCTTGAAGGAAAAATCCAGAGAATTTATTGGCATCCGCGTCACTCGGTGTGACGCCGGGGACAGTCCCTGAAGGCGGGGTTATCAGCCAGTGTTGCAGTGTTCGCTGGGGAAGGCCGGGGGGGCACTGCGTGGGCCTCCGTCGATGCACATGTGCCGCGATTGCGATTTGAATTCGGATTCCGCCGCTGGTTCCGGTCGCGACGTCCGCACTTCGCGTGCGCGAACGCGGCGCGTCGCCGGGGAGTGGCTAAGAACTGCTCTTCCAGGGCGAACCCATCAACGAAAAAAGCCCGCGAGCGTCACTCGCGGGCGTGCTATATCAATCGTAGTGTCATCAGAGTACTGTCAGGGCGACGACAGTTGGGCACGGAGGTCATCAGCTTCGTTCTGAGCATCGACGGCCACCACGACTGATGTTGTGGCAACAGCGACTGATGCGATGCTCACGGCTGTCATGAAGCCGAACCCGGGAGCGAACGGAACGAAGCCCGGACCCATCTGACCGCGAACCAGACTGTCACCGACGGTGACTGCGACCTGACGGTTGGCACCGACTGGAGCGGTACCGTGTTTCCAAAGCCGAACCTGAGATGACGTGGAATCCACACTCAGTTCGTGTACGCCGCCGCGGACGCCGGAAAAGGCAAATTGGCCATCACGACCGCTTGTGGTTTCAGCAACCACTGCTCCCTGATACTTCAATTGGACGTTCCTGCCCGTGAGAGGCAGCCCTTCAGGCGTGCAGACTGCACCTGTCAAATGGCCGGCGCCGGACAGTTCGACGTCTCTGGCGATCTGGCTGCCTGGTCCTTCGAAAGCAACGGCGGAATGAGAAAGCAGGGCGCCGCAGCAGACGGCAAGGCTGACAATCTTGTTCAGCAGAGAGTGTCTTTTCATCGTGGATTCCTCGGATGGTCACGTGCTGGCTGGGCAGGAACAATAGAGCAGGACAATGCAAGCTATTCTCTGATATATTCGGCGCTCGGCGGCAAGATTCTGCAACACGTTTGCAGAGAGTTTTCGATTTCGAGGGGGAATCCGTATGGGAGGATTCGGCGGATTCTGCCGTGCAGGTGTATAGTACGGCAAAGGCTGCACAGTGTTGCATGTAAAAAAGATCTCAGGGGGCGATGTGTGAACTCAGAGGCGGACAACAACGGGCCGCGCGTCGTGGGTCGGGGAGCCGCATCGAACCCACAAGGCCGATTTCTGCAGATTATTCGGGAAGACGACTTTGAACACTTCGAGTTCGATGACGATTTTCCTGAAGAATTGCAGCGTCCCAAAACCGTCTATCTCGACGATTGCTCGAAATCGATTATTTCAGAAAACGACAGCCCCGACATACCTTTTCGCTACAGTCTCAATCCCTATCGTGGCTGCCTGCACGGCTGCAGTTACTGCTACGCGAGGCCGACTCACGAATACCTTGGACTCAGCGCGGGGCTTGATTTCGAAACGCGAATCTTTGTCAAACGGAAGGCCCCCGATCTGTTCAGGGATTTTCTGGCGAGGTCAGACTGGGTGTGTGAGCCGATCATGTTGTCGGGTGTAACGGACTGTTATCAGCCGATCGAGCGTCAGCTGCGGCTGACCCGGCAATGTCTGGAAGTGGCCCTCGAAGCTCGACAGCCCGTGTCCCTGATCACAAAAAACGCGCTGATCTCCCGGGATGTCGATCTGCTTGCCGAACTCGCACAGCAGGGACTCTGCCGTGCTGCTCTAAGCCTGAATTCTCTTGACCAGTCGCTGACCCGAGTCATGGAACCGGCGTGCTCTGCTCCGGCCGCACGACTGGAAGCAATTCGTACACTGTCTGCTGCGGGTGTGCCCGTGCACGTAATGGCGGCGCCGGTGATTCCGGGACTGAACGATTCTGAACTGCCGAAAGTGCTGCAGGCGGCTGCTGCAGCGGGCGCAGCGTCTGCAGGATACATCATGGTGCGTTTGCCGCTCACCGTGGAGCCCCTGTTTCTGGAGTGGTTGCGGATCCATCGTCCACTGGAAGCAGAAAAAGTCGAATCACGACTGCGACTGGTACGAGGCGGCAAGCTCAGCCAGAGCGAATTTCATGATCGGATGCGGGGATCGGGGCAGTATGCCGACCATGTGGGGGCTTTGTTTTCGCTGTGGCGGAAGCGGTGCGGTCTTGCGTCGCAGCTGCCGCAATTGAAAACGGACCTGTTTCGGCCGCCACGAACCGCACAGGGCCAGCAGTTTCTCTTTTGACCATTTCTCGCACCGCTGCGAAGCGGGATTTACCTGATTTTAAAGAGTGTGGTAAGCTCCGGGTCCGCGGTCTAAACCGCCATCGATTTACTCAGGAGTTCAGCCATGGCAGGGATGCCGGTATTCCTCAAAATCCTGCTGCTGCTGCTGGCAGCAGATGAGTTTCCGTCGTTCAGTGAGCCCGAAGCTGTGGTGGAAGCACCAGCCGCTGCGGAAGCGCTGAATGCTCCCGCTCCGACTCCGTCCGCCACTGCTGCAGGAAATGAAATCGCCCCGGTACCTGTGATACCGGACGTGGTTCAGCAGATTCAGGAGATCATTCAGACCGATCTGGACAAGGCCATGCTCATCCGACTGGCTGTCCGCTGGCTGCCGTCAATTGCTGCTGCTCTGGCGGTGTTTGTCCTTGGGCGGCTGGCCAGCCGGGTGATTGGGCGGATGATCGATCGAGCTGCTCGGAAAGCCCGGATGGACGAGACCGTGGTCCGTTTCATCGGCAGTCTGTCGTCAATCATTATGCTTCTGGTTGTGGTGATTGCATCTTTGAGCTGCCTTGGAGTAGACACGACGTCGCTGAGCGCTGTGCTTGTGGCGTCAGGTTTCGCAATTGGCATGGCACTCCAGGGGTCGCTGGGAAATGTGGCTTCGGGCGTGTTGCTGGTGTTCTTCCGACCGTTCCGCGTTGGCGATTTTATCGAAGTGGCTGGATCGCCTGGGAAGGTCGTTGAAATTCAGATCTTCAATACTATTTTGCTGAGCCCGGACAACGTTCGAATTATCCTGCCGAATTCGACAATTACGGGTGGAACCATTCGTAATCTGTCAGCGGAACCAATTCGCCGCATCGACCTCGTGGTGGGCTGCAGCTACAACGATCCGCTGCGTGAAGTGCGCGCACTTCTGGAAGAGATCATCGCGGCTGAACCACGAATTCTGAAGGATCCGGTCCCGGTGATAGCGGTGTCAGAAATGGCCGAGAGCAGCGTGAACTTTGTTGTCCGACCGTGGGTCGTCGGGGCTGATTTTCATGCCGTCAGGTTTGCTCTGACCGAACGTATCAAGCTCGGATTTGACGAACGTGGTTTGACGATACCGTTTCCTTCCCGGGATGTCTTCGTACATCACTCCGGCACAGCGACACTTCCGCTGCAGGTGCTTAACGGAGCTGCTGCAGCGGCGGCATAGGAATCTTCCAACGGCGACCATCGCTGAACTGGTGATTTCATGGGAGACCCGAGTGGACAAGCGGGATTGGTGGCGGAGAGGGCTTTCGAGTCCTGTCTGCTGTCGGGAACCGCTGCTGATGAAGGCCTGCTGGTGGCCGTATCGGGCGGAATCGACAGCATGGTGCTGCTCCGCGTGACGGCAGATTTTGCCAGCCGCGCCGGGCGACCGATTGCAGCAGCTCATTTGAATCACAATCTGCGGGGCGCCGCGAGTGCCCGGGATGCTGAGCTGGTGCGGCTTGCGACGGAGCAGCTGGGAGTGCCGCTGTTCACTGCCTGCCTGACGCCCGGAGAACTTGAGGCGGATTCCATCGGCAGTCTCGAAGAGTCCGCACGGCGAGCACGGCTGAAATTTCTGATTCGTACGGCTGAAGAGCATCACTTTCCAGTGGTGCTCACGGCCCATCATTCGGCTGATCAGGTGGAAACCATTCTGCACAACATTCTACGAGGCACCGGCCTGAAAGGGCTCAGAGGCATCCCCGAAACAAGGCCAATGTCACCCGGAATTCGTGTACTGCGACCGCTGCTTGGTGTGGCAAAACGGGACCTGCAGAGTTTTGCGCAGACGCACGCGATTGTGTTCGGTGAGGATGAAACGAATTCAGACCAGCGGTTCACTCGCAATCGCATTCGTCATGAATTGCTGCCTGGGCTGCGGGAGCAGTTCAATCCAGCTATTGACGACGCTCTGCTGAGGCTTGCTGAACAGTCCATCGAACTGCTCGACATCGCTGATGGACTTGCTGATGAACTGTTGCGAAAGGCAGTGCTGCAGGAGGATGCCGTCAGTTGTCGGCTGAGCACAGCAGAGCTGATAACCGCCCCCGACGCCATTCTGCGACACGCCCTCGTCCGGCTCTGGGACCGCAGAGGCTGGCCCCGACAGCATCTGCGCGCCGCTCACTGGCACCGCGCCGCGACTCTGGTGCGATCCCCTGGAAGCTGCGACTTTCCAGACGGACTCAGACTGCATTCGTCCGGCGGAGTCATGAGGGTGATACAAGCGGATTATAGATCATCGACTGCGCTCTGAAAATCTTCACCAGTGGGGTTGTCGCGTCGTGCAAATTCCTGCGCGATGTAAACTCGCCTCTCTTCACAGTAAGCCACAACAACGAGCCGCAGGCTTCCACTCTTTCCACCACCTGGGAGTCCCCATCGCACCTTTAAAACTTTTCCTCCAGGATGTGTTGCCTTGAGCGGCGAGATGGAGTCACCCTGTGAATTCGTATACTTGCGAGAGGAAAAGTATCCGCAGAGAAAGTCCTGTAGGGCCTCTTTTTCGGCACTGTAATCTTCAGGATTCATTTGCTGCCGTAGTTCAAACAACAGTTTTGCCTGGGGCCCCAACTGCCACTTCCCATCGCTACGTTTGTAATGTATCACCAGTCTTCTCCGATTGCTGCATCCGCGTTTGAGAGCATTTGGTTGCCGTCAGAAATTGGCCTCAGCATCCATGGATCGGCCTCGATGATTTGCTGAAGTGCAATCCTCATATTGACAGCTACTGGTTTTCGATCACGCTGATACTGATTCCGTGCTAGTTGCCAGCCCGGGTTTCTGTGAGAGAATTCCGAGGCGATGCGTGAGGTGGAATCTGCAAAGAAACTGGTTACATCAGAGACTTTAATCATGTCCTCTGAGTTAAGAAACTGAAATTGTGTTGGGAACACCTCCAGAACAATAGGCTTTGATCCATCCCACTGACTGATTTGTCGAGCTATTCCTAATTCGTTAAGGCGATCGATCAACCGATTCTGGTACTTTGCGATCACTGGTCCGTTCTGCAGGGCCACATAAGGATTTTGTGTCAGCGTTTCACCTCGGTCTCTCAGTGTCGCCAGGTCAATGTAGAAGAGCACCTTGTTCAGTACCACCGCATTCAGAGAATGCCCTGGGGCAGCATGAAGCACAGCGCTGGCGACTTCAATCAATCTTAGATTTCTGTCGTCTGCTGCCACGTCAACTCTCCTCGTTCGAAACAGGAGCAACCGCACTTGAAGGGAACCACATGCTTTTTTGGTTTCTGATCAGGAAGTTCAGAAGTGCAGGGGACGAGGCTCAACCCCACTGTTGAACTGAGATTTGAAAAACGTAGTACATTGAAATGAACATTTGCTGCCGGAATGTGGCATGGCTGGCAGCCCTGCCTCTCTCAGCCAGCACCACTCCACATCCAGTTCATCGCTGACAGTGGGGAAGTACTGATCCACGGCACCTGCCGCTGCCAGTCCGGGGATGTCACCTGCGGGTGGTTGACAGGATTTGACGAGGATGAGTTTTGAGCCCTGCCAGTCTCGGAGTATGGCGGCGGCGATGGAATCGCTGGTGACATCCCACGATTCCGGGAGTCGGTCAGCGGTGGAGACACCGGTGGTGCGAAGGTGGGTGAATGTGTCGAGCACGGGTATGCGGCCCGACGCGTGGATGGAAAGAGCGGTGTCCTGATCCGTGGCCAGCTGGAGGTCAGTCCCTGTGCGAACAAGGACCTGAGCGTTCAGGCTCATGGCCGCAATCGCATCCCAATGAGATTTTCCTGAAGGCAGCCTGCAGCGGGTATCGAGTTCTCGAATGACATCGGCGGCGCGGCCACCGCCGGTGATCAGCAGCAGCGGTGCGGGGCGGAGCAGGGCACACAGCTCTTGCAGATGAGCGTGCAGGTTGGGCAGATCCAGCAGGCTGCCGCCGACGCGAACCACAATGAGTGAAGAGTTCTGGGGCATGTTGCACTTTCCAGCGTTTCCCGGAGAATATCCAGTCTGCTTCTTTATTTCTGCATACAGGACGTCATTCGGTGGAACATCTTCCCCACAACAGATCCGCATGGAATCATCTGGCGGATTCCGGCAGCGTATTCGCACATACGGCAACCGACGAAGAATGTCGGGAGCCACTCAAGACACTGGACAGTCGTGGCTGGCTGCCCTCGTCCGTGGCGGGTCTGGACGTGCTTTGTCTGGCAGGTGGTGGTGGCTGGCAGTCGGTTCTCTATGCGACTGCCGGGGCACGAGTCACTGTGGCTGACCTGAGCGATTCGATGCTGAAACTGGATGAACGCGAGTGTCGTCGGCGAGGGCTCAGTGTACAGATCGTTCGGACATCGATGGAAGACCTGAGCATGCTTGGGGATCAGACCTTCGACCTCGTGCATCAGCCGGTGAGCACCTGCTATGTGCCGTCGCTCAAGCCGGTCTATCGCGAAATTGCCCGGGTTCTGCGGGATGATGGCCTGTATATTTCACAGCACAAGCAGCCGGTGAGTCTCCAGATCAGTCATCGCACGGAACGGCACCAGTTTGTGATTGGACTTGAATATTATCACCGAGGCCCTCTGCCGAGGATGCAGGACACGGCGTATCGTGAATCGGGGACGACCGAGTATCTGCATCGCATGGAAGAAATTGTCGGGGATTTGTGTTTGTCTGGATTTGTAATCGAAGACCTGCGGGAACCACCACGAGCGGATCCCGCTGCGGACGTTTCGCACTTTGGCTATCGTGGCCGATTTGTTCCGCCATACGTCCGAATCAAGGCCCGTCGCCGCCACCGTTCCCCCGAAGAAGCCGCTGGCGGTTTGACGTCCGCGGGGCTGTGGATTCCCGGCGGAAGATGATCGCGGACACGTTCGCGACACAAGTCGAAAAGCAGCACAGGACTGTGCTGGGAATGGCGGAAAAGTACTGGAGATCTTCGCCTTTGGTGCATGGCACCTGAACGCGTGTCGCTGCCGGTTGTTGTCAGAACTGTTGGTCTCACGCAAAGGCGCCAAGGCGCAAAGGAAGGACAGAAGGTTCAAATTTTCAACCATTCCAGCTTTGCGCCTTTGCGTGAGGTAAGAGTCGGTACAGCAAGATACCCGCCGCTGCGTCTGCATGAAATCCGAGAGACGATCTCAAGTGTCCTTAACACCGTTTCACCATCCCAGCCTCACCCTCCCGGGTCTTCACCCGTCTGTTCACAGGATTCCAGAGAACTTCAAGGCCATTGGGCGGGAGTCTGTGGTGTATCAGATGCGGTTTCTGCTCAGCGGTTTCCGGTGTGATTGCCTGTGAGTGTCTGCGCGGCTGACAATTGTTGTCGAATGAATTTGGCCCAGATTTCAGGCTGGCCGGGGAAGGAGTCCTCATCCGTCAGCAGTTCCCAGCCGGCCTGTTTTGTGAGGCGTGGGAGGAGTTCAAGCAGCCACGACCATGCGGGGGGGCGATCGATGGGTGGCTGGGAGACGACGATGTTCATGGCGATGTGGCCACCGCACGCGGCTTCAATAGCGTGGAGTACTCCTGGCAGGAGTGTTGCGATTTCCTGCAGCAGATCGTCTTCAGCGGTATCGAGGAAGGCAGGGCGGGATGGACGCGGGGCGAAGCGGACGTGCCAGGCGGCGCGGGGAGCGAAGGGGCAGAGGACGGTCAGGTGATTTGTTTGTGTGATCAGGCGAGTTTCAGAGTGCTGTTCGGCTGCCAGCAGATCAGCGAGGAGTTCCCGTTGATATTGTCTTCGATATGCGTCCGCTCGATTCGTGCGTATCTGATCCAGTTGTGAAAGTCTGTACGTTGCGAGGATCTGCGAGTGGCAGTGTGGGAGTGAGGCGCCGGCACTGAAACCTTCGTTTCGATAGACAGCGAGGGTGCGGTAGCGGCGTTCTGCGATGAGTATTCGTGAGCGTTCTCGCCAGGCTTTCAGAACCTGCAGGATTTCGGTGTTTGAGAGATCGAGGAGTCGGCTGCGGCTGTCGGGGCATTCAATGACGACTTCGTGGCGGCCGTTGAACGGAGCAGACGGGAACAGGCAGTTTGCAGCATTCAGCGAGGGGTCCTGCGCGGATGTCGTGAGCAGGTGATCGGCGGGGGCTGCAATCGGATACCGATTAGGAACTACTCGCAGCAGCCAGCCGGGGCCATTTGGCGCGCTGTCAGCGGCGCGTACGGCAAAGCATTCATCAGGAGTTTCGGATTCGGCACCTTCGGCGAAGGGATCCGTTTCGGAGTACAGCGGCGGATCCTGATGTTTTGATCCAGGTCTGTTTGCTCGGCTGGGAACGAGGATAACGTATCGTCCGGTGAGTACATCGAGGCGTACTTCGGCGGGCGTGGTGTTCATGCCATTTTGAGGACAGGTCGCAGGAGTCTGCTGTCATCAGCAGCGGGTGCGAGTTCGGCAGCGAGGGATCTCACAATTTCCGCGGAGATCGGGTAGCCAGGCCACGCGAGTGCGTAGACCTGAATCAGATCGCAGATGCGGAACAGCCGCGCTGGAAGTCCTCCACCCTGAGCAGCCGTTTCACGAATTGAATCGTCGTCACAGGCTCCTGGAGGGAGTCCCAGCCGCTGCAGAAGTTCGCGGGCGAATACGGCTGATTCAGCGTGATTAAGTCTGTGCAGGCGAATGGGAACGTACACGTGATCAGCCAGTTCAGCCGGGATTTCGTGGCGACCCGCGGCGATTACTGTGAGGGGGCACGAGCCGCTCAGGGCGATTCCCATCAGAAACCGCAGGAACACGCTGTTATCCAGTTCTGAGCGATGCAGGTCGTCGAGCAGGAGAGTGGTGTGCTGTCCGCACTGCCCGCGGCCTGCAAGTTCATCGCGAAGTGCGGTGAGCAGTTCATGTCGTTGAAGAGAACTGCGAACATGGCAGCAGAGGAGACCGGCGAGTTGCCACAGGGCGGCGTTGTCTTCCATGCCGCCGAGATTCATCAAAACGACGGATTCTCCGGTTCGCTGCAGTTCGAGAGCAGTGCGTTCGAGGACTCGACTGCGGCCGCTGCCGTCGGGGCCGGTGATAACGCCAACGGGTTCGCGGGATTCCACGAGGTACATCAGCCGACTGACGGCTTCCACGTGCCCGGAGTTGCGAAAAAACCAGGTCGGTTGAGTTTTCTGCCCAAACATACTGCAATCCTGAGGTGCTGGAGCCCATCTGGCCCCTTCCGACCGTCACAGTCGGCAGAATCACGCCCGTCAAATCAGCAGAAACCGAAAATTCCCGCAATCATGTCAGAACTCACTTATCGTTCCGCTGGCGTCGACCTTGAACTCTACGAGCAGGCGATGCAGAAACTGCCGAAACTCATGCGCCGCACCTTTACCCCGGGTGTGATGGATTTGCCTGGTGGCTTCGCGGGTCTGTTCCGCTTGAACGCTGGTCGGCAGTGGAAGGACCCGGTTCTTGTTTCAGGTACCGATGGCGTGGGGACGAAGATCAAGGTCGCGATTCATGCGGGAATCTACAACACGGTGGGCATTGACCTTGTGGCCATGTGCGTCAACGACTGTCTTTGCCTTGGTGCTGAGCCGCTCTTCTTCCTCGACTACATCGCTCTGGGAAAGGACGACCCTGCGCTGCTTGAGCAGTTGGTTTCCGGGGTCAGCGATGGCTGCATTCAGGCGGGGGCTGCGTTGCTTGGGGGCGAGACCGCCATTATGCCCGACTTGTACGCTCCGGGTGACTTCGATATGGCTGGTTTCTGCGTTGGCGTTGCTGAGCGTGAGGAGCTTGTGGACGGGCGTTTTCGAGTGCGTCCGGGTGATGTGCTGGTGGGCGTCCCGTCATCGGGTTTTCATTCGAACGGCTACAGCCTTGTTCGCAAGGTGGTGTTTGAGCATGCGGGTCTGAAGGTCAGCGATACGGCTGAAGGACTGGGCTGCACAGTTGGTGAGGCTCTGATCCGACCGACTCGCATCTATGCCTCCACCCTGGCCGCCGTTCGCAGCGCTGTTGGCCAGACGGGCCTGCACGCAATCGCGCACATTACTGGTGGCGGGATTGCGGACAATTTTGAGCGTGTGCTGCCCAGTCACGTGACTGCCGTGATTGATCGTCGCGCCTGGCAGCCGCACCCGGTGTTTGAATGGCTGCAGCGACTGGGAAATATCGCCGACCGTGAGATGTTTTCTGTATTCAACATGGGTCTTGGGCTGATTCTGGCGGTGCCACCTGCTGATGTGGCTGCAGTGGTTGCCGCCAGTTCGACACCGGAGTATCCCGCGATGGTGCTGGGAGAAATTCGCGAGCAGGCTGGTGAGAGTCCGAGTGTGGTGATTGAGGGGCTGTTGCCGGGATGAGTTGAGGTTGTGTGTCCACGACTGTCTTTGGCAGCGCCCGAAGCGCAAACAGGATCTCTGGAGAGTGTTTGCTGAGAGTTTTTGCTTTTTTCGATATCGACAGTCATCCGTTCTGGCGTTTCCGGGATCATTTATCAGAAAGGTCATTATGTTAACTCGGGATCAGGAAGCAGCGTTGGTTCGCGCTGTTTATTCATTGGAATCTCTGAACGGTTGCATTATAGGCTATCACGGCGACAACAGTTCTCGACTGCTGTCTCCCGGCAGTGCGGGGTCTGTCAATTTCGGTCGGGCTATAGTGATCATCGAAGAAGCCCCTGCGTCGGCTGCAGAAACGCCGCCGATTCCATCAGCAGCCCGTTCATCCGGAGCCGGGGAAACCAGGCGACCGGCAGAAGACACGACAAACCGTGGCCGACTGTTTCCGGAGCTTCTTGGCGCGGGGCTCAGCTGTGGTGTGGCCGTAGCGTCGGGGCTTGGAGCGGTTGGCGGCGTCATGGGGGCACCGGTGACCGGCGGAACGTCGGTTGCAGTCACCGTTTTCGCATGGACGGGATTTCTGACCTCCGCCGCCCAATGTGCCTACGGAATTGCAAGGCTGACCGAAATTCACACGAATCCCGACGATGATTCGCTGAGACGTACTGATGCTGATCCGAACGTGCAGCGCGCGGTGAACATTGTTGATCTGCTGGGTATCACTTCCGGTGTTGCAACCGCCGGGCTTCAGGGTGTCAGATTTCTTGCGGTTCTGCAGCGAAACAGTCGGCGTCTGTCTGAGAGTGCTGTTCGAGGAATGTCTCGGGCACAGCGGGCGGCAGTCATTACCGAGGAAATCGCGGAACTTCAAAAGACGGAAGCCGGGCGGCGCACACTCGCGGAAGCACTCCGTGAAGCAGGCGCGACGACCAGAGATCTGGAGCGGATCATGCCTCGAGGCCTGAATCACAGTGGAACAATCCGCGTCGCGTCTGCAACAGCATCGGCACTCAGTGCCCCTCATGCTCAGGCGCTTAAAGTTGCGATACGGGACGCAATGATTGGAATAGGCGTCAGTGCGACGCCTGCCTCACTGACTGGTTCGGCAAGCGGTGTCGTAAACGGGTTGATCGTTAATGTCATCAACCGCTGAATTCTTTTACGGCGGTCTGTCATTTGCTGCGCTCCTCGCCAGCCTCGCACGTGCTGCTGTGCCTGTTTGACATCAGCGGCTTGCCATATCTACTATTCCCCCAGCGTTTCCCTCCGCCGTTACTGGAGCCCCCCGCATGGCCCGTTCATTTCTTGCCAGCCGTCGTCAATTCCTGCAGCAGTCCGGTTCCCTTCTCGCTGCCGCCGCTGCTGTCCCGGCAGTGCTCACAGCAGCCAATCGCCATAAGCAGCTGAATGTGGCTGCGATTGGTGTGAACGGCATGGGATGGGCTGACCTGTCCAATATTGGCAGTCACGCGGCTGTGAAATTCGTGGGTTTCTGTGACATCGATACCAGCCGATTCGACAAAGCTGATGCTGCTTATCCCGGTGTGAGACACTGGCAGGACTACCGGGAACTGCTCGCGGACCTCGGCGGTGGACTGGATGCCGTCATCGTTTCGACGCCGGATCACATGCACGCACCGGTTGCGATGTCGGCGATGCGGGCTGGCAAGCATGTCTACTGTCAGAAGCCTCTCACACACACGGTTTGGGAGGCCCGACAGCTGCGATTGCAGGCTGAAAAGTCCGGCGTGACAACTCAGATGGGCAATCAGATTCATTCGGCAGCCGAATATCGACTTGGCGTGCGACTGATCCGTGAAGGTGCGATCGGGAAGGTTCGCGAGGTGCATTCGTGGGTTGGCGTTCAGGGCCGTCAGTACTGCAACCGCACCGACCGCCCGGCTTCTGCTGCTGTTCCTGCTGGCGTGAACTGGGATTTGTGGCTTGGAGCGGCCCCGGAGCGGCCCTTTGCTCCTGAGGTTTACCATCCCTTCAAATGGCGCGACTGGCAGGACTTCGGTTCGGGTGCTCTCGGAGACTTTGGCTGCCACATTCTGGACCCCGTCTTCACGGCACTTGGAATTCGCCACCCGCAGCGGATCCAGGCCACCAACGACGGCACCACCAGCGAAGTCTGGCCGGGCCCTGAAACCGTGGTTTTCGAGTTTCCGGGAACGGAATTCACTGCGGGAGCGATCACCGTGACGTGGCGAGACGGCGGTCTGAAGCCCCCGAAGGAGCTGGCTGGTCTGCCCGAAGGCAAAGAACTCCCCGGCGGAGGATCTCTGTTCATCGGAGAAGGTGGCACGATGGTGTTGCCGCACGTTGGCACGCCGCAGCTCTACCCTGCCGACAAGTTTGCCAGCTTCGCCATGCCCAAAGTGCAGGGCACCAGCCACTGGCACGACTGGGTCGATGCGGTGCTGGCCGGAAAGAAGACAACTGATGGCTTCGACTACGCTGGTCCGCTCACAGAAACCGTGCAGCTGGGCAATGTGGCTGCAAGGCTGCCTGGCCAGTCGATTATGTGGGATGCCGCAGCTTTCAAAACAAATCTCCCGGCTGCCGACAAGCTGCTCACGAAATCCTATCGCAGCGGGTTTGAAGTGACAGAAGCTGTACAGGCCTGAGTTGTGGGCAGGTCCCGGTCGAGTTCATTCACATAACCATTGAAAGCCAGACCATGTCCCGCTCCCTGAACGTGTGTGCAGCGGAGTTCCTCGTTGCCGCCGTCCTGCTCCTGATCGGACGTCCATCAGTGGTGGCTCAGGAAAAACAGCCTCAGGCTGCCGCCGCAGAGAAACTGCTTAAAGGTTTCGTCGGCGAACTGCTCTCCATCGAACCCGGCAGGGAAAAGTTTCCAGGCGGCAAGGTCGCTCTGGGAGTGACCAGTCCGAAGGACGAGCTTGCTGCTGTTCAGGTCGAATTCACGTCAGCGTTTCGGATTTCGCGTTACGAGATGACGCAGGAGCTGTACGAGCTGGTGATGGGCGCGAACCCGAGCCGCTGGAAAGGCCCTCGCAACTCCGTTGAAATGATGACGCTGGCTGACGCTGAAACGTTCTGTAAGAAGCTGACCGGTCTGCTTCGCCAGCAGAAGCTGATTGAAGAGAGTGAATCCGTGCGGCTTCCTACGGAAGCGGAGTGGGAATATTGCTGTCGCGCCGGC
The DNA here is from genome assembly GCA_046074645.1 of Planctomycetaceae bacterium. Taxonomy (GTDB): domain Bacteria; phylum Planctomycetota; class Planctomycetia; order Planctomycetales; family Planctomycetaceae; genus SXXK01. The sequence goes on from JBJTOP010000217.1 coordinate 13,789, forward strand.
ACAAAGACTCGTTACTGTTTCGGGGATTCCGCAACCGCTGATGGAGATCAGTCGCCGAAAGCCACGCTCCTTGATCCGTGGGCATGGCACACCGGCAACGCTGCTGGCAATGATCCCCCCGTGGGTGCTCTGAAACCAAACGCATGGGGTCTGTACGACGTGCACGGCTATCTCTGGGAATTTGTCTCGCCCGATTCCCGCCTGCCGGCGGTTGCTGCAGGATCGGTCATTCTTCGCAGCGGTTCATGGAAGGACCACCACTCGCGACTGACGAGCAGTTCACGGCGGGTTGTTCCGGCCGCAACTGCGGATGACGCTGTGGGGTTCCGTTGTGTGGTTTCTCGATAGCGAAGTTTCCACCGAGCGCCCGGCCAATGGCGTTGAAGTTCACTGGAATCCTGTGAAGACCCGGGAGGGCGACGCTGGTATGACGAAACGGTGCTAAGGACACTTGAGATCGTCTATCGGATTTCATGCAGACGCGCCGCCTCGCATCTTGCTGTCGCCGCTCTTACCTCACGCAAAGGCGCCAAGGCGCAAAGCTCGAAATGTTGGAAATTTGAACCTTCTGTCCTTCCTTTGCGCCTTTGCGAGAGACCAACAGTCCCTGCACAAGGGATCGCGGTGAGAGCTGTCAACTGGTAAGCAGAACTGAAAACATCCCAATTCGCCCGAATTCACATCGTTTCGTCATCCCAGCTTCGCCCTTCCCGCACCCCATCCTGCCAGAAAGTCAAGTCTGGCTTTGGGACTGCATTTTCGATGCGGATTATCGCTGGTGATTGCAGTTGCAGTGTGGGTCCGCGTTT
>JBJTOP010000218.1:0-8859 GCA_046074645.1 Planctomycetaceae bacterium
GATATGGGGACCGGTTGGGGGACGGCGACGCTCGGATTTCCGCTTCTCATGGGTCCTGTTCGTCCCATGCGTCCCATAACATCCTGGCGAGCCCGGGGCCGACGTTTGTGGCAGATTTGTCACCGATCGATTGGAACGACCGTGCAGGTGCCATGTACCTTGCGACTTCCGGGGATGCGATTTTGTGGTGATTCCACTCCCTGACGGTCGCGGCTCGGCAGGGGTGTTTTGCGGCGGTTTTTTGGGGGGAATTTCATTGCGATTGGGGTGCTGTGGTGCATGGGAACTGAAGCGTTCCCGAAACCGGCCGATTGACATCGACCGCATAACGCGGGCGACGGACTGGAAGTCCGTTGTACGGCCACGGGGACCGGTTGGGTCCCATGGACTTGGGATTTCCGCTTCTCATCGGTCCCATGCGTCCCATTCGTCCCATCACGTCCCGGCCGGGCGTCACCGAAATTCCTGTGAGGTTCCTCATCAGCCGATCAGGTTTGTGCCGTTGCCATTGACCGTGGGATTTCTGTTTTGTGGATCGGCACCGATCGGCCGAGTGTTCGCGACAAAGATGCGGCTCAGCAGGCGAGCCGCCCTCCCGGCAACACACTCTGGCAGAAAGCCGCCACCGTTGAGCTGGGCGTGAGTCCCCTGTCACACTGGCCCGGAAAGGGAAAAGCGGTAAACTGGCTTTTCACCAGCCAACTGTTCCACTGGTCAGCAACTCCCCGGCCGCCGCTGGCTATACGCCCCGCCACCACAAACAACAACCACCACACCCCCCCCAAATGCACTTCCACCTTCACCACGACTATATCGACCGAGCGAATCGGCATCATCCGGCGGATGAATTTTCGCGATGGGTGACGCCGGAGAACGGCCCGTCGGTACCAAATGCGGGTGGGATTCGGGGTCAGCGAGTGTCTGGCGGTGGCGGTGAGTTGGCGGTGGTGTACCTGATGACGGCTCATGCGCAGACGGTGTCAGCGAACCCGTGGACCGACCACGTGGATGTAGCGAGCGGCACCATCGAATACTGGGGCGACGCCCGCAGCGGCAGTGTGCGGGAGCCCCGAGGAAACAAGCTGCTCAGACAAATCGCCGCCCTCCCGCCAGCTCAACGTCCCCCCATCCTGCACTTCACCCGCACACGCCCCGGCGTGCTGCGGTTCGGGGGACTCTGTGTGCTGGAAGAGCTGCACGAGCGCGAATTCACCGATGGAACGGGTGAAGCCATCCCGAATCTGCTGGTGAAACTGGCCATCCTCGACGCGGAAATCGTGGAAACCTCGTGGCTGCGGCGGCGGGTGGAGGAGGGGAGCGTGGCGGATAAGGGAGCAGACTGTCCGGCAGCATGGCAACAGGCCATTCAGGGACGCGTGATGCGGTTGCAGCGTCGAGACGTCCGGGAAAACAAATCCGCACCGCCGGTTCAGGAGAACAGAACGTTCGATGCCGCGACCCAGTTTGAAGAGCTCCTGCAGCGAATCCAGTGGAAGGGGTTTCAGTTCGAGCCATGGCAGATAGCGGCCTACATCACAGCGCTCCGCACAAAACCATTTGTGATCCTTGCGGGAGTCTCGGGAACTGGCAAGTCAAAGCTGCCAGCGCTGGTCGCTGAGTTAACTGGTATGGAAGAAACGGTGCGCATCGCCGTCCGGCCGGACTGGAATGACAGTTCCGAAGTGCTCGGCCACGTGGATCTGCAGGGCCGCTTTCGGCCTGGCGTGATTCTGCAGAAGCTGCATGACGCAGGTTTGAGGAGCAATCATTTCCACACCTGCCTCGTGGATGAAATGAATTTGGCGCCAGTGGAGTACTATTTCGCTGAAATGCTGAGCGCAATGGAAGACATCCAGCGGCTGCCAACGGGCGGCTACTGGTCAACGCCAGTCACTGGCAACATGCTGGAGCACGACGACGATTGGGCTCGGGTGTGTCTGCCGCCGAACTTCGCGTTGGTGGGGACGGTCAACGTCGATGAAACAACCCACAGTTTCAGCCGTAAGGTGCTCGACCGGGCTTTCACGATTGAGCTTTCCGAGATTGATCTGTCCAGAGTTTCGAGAAGAAGAAATGGCCGCGTGCCAGAGGAGCCTGCGCGAATCAGTCCATGGCCCATTTCGTTTTGGTTGGCGGGACAACGGCGGCTTGCGGACATCCTGCAGCCGGGCCTGCCAATCCCCGGCGAGATTTCTGCAGCTATTGAGATTCTGGCGCTGATTAACCGAGTGCTGACGCGTGCACAACTGCAGGTGGGTTATCGAGTGCGCGACGAAGTCGGGTTGTTTCTTTACAACGCCAGAGAACTGATGAACGGGTTTCGTACGCTGACTGGATCTGCTGTCGATCCACTGGATCTGGCTGTGTGTATGAAGGTGCTCCCTCGAATCACGGGCGGTAGTCAGTCTATCCGTTGGGTCCTTGGCGCCCTCGCAGCGATCGCGCAACACGGTACGCTGGCTGAAGTATCTGGCGAACCTGATGATGTGCTGCAAAGTCGATTCAGCGATTTTCTGCCGGGGGACGCTGCGCCGGCTCGATTTCCCATGCTGCTTGCTCGGTTGAGCACGATGTATCAACGCCTTGAGCGCGAAGGTTTTACCTCGTTCTGGAATTGATTTGTCCAGTGGAGTATCGGCCGCATGCAAACTGAGGAACAGGAACGGCTTTACTGTCAGCACCTGCTGAACGCGCTGGCCGCACGTCCGGAATCGACGGCAACTCAAACCCTGAAGCCCGGAACTACCCGCAATGCAGCGCGATTTACGATGAACCTTTTGTGTGAGCGTCTGGGTGCGGCGGGAGCAGTGGAGTTAGTGGAACGCACCACCATTCGTTGGCGCGACGGTTTGGTCAACATGCGGCATGCCGTCAACACAGAGTTCTGGACTAATCTGACGAGCTCCACCGTGGAACGCATGGAAACGCTGTCTGGAGTGCATCCTGCAGCGTTTGTGCTGATGTGCTGGTCATCCGAGGCTGCAGAATTTCATGTCTGGGCAATTCCGGGAAGTATGATTCGCGACGGGCTTTCGGCGTTCAATCTTTCCGCGAATGGTCAGTATCGAATGGTTCGAATTGTGCCTGGCAGAAATCGCTTTGAGGGTTTCACCAACTCGCCGGACCTGACGCCGCTGTATCGACGACTGACGTGGAATGATGGCGAGCTGACGCAGCTGCGGCCTGCGATTCAGGCGGACCAGGCAGAACGGACCCGGTACGATGACGCGGGAGTAACTGCTGACATCATCAGCATCGCTCAGCGGTATCATAGCGATCGTGTTGTGTTTCGAAGCCCTGAAAAGGGGGCACGATACTTGGTGTCGGGTGTAGATGAAAAAGGTTGTGTGGTTCAGCGTGTCGGTGGCGACCCCGCTCGGCTGACCTGGAGTAACTACAGGAAGAAATATGCAGCTCTGCAAAAGTCCGGTTCGTTTGCACGGCGATCGCAGCTGGACGCGACCGTTGCGATTCACATGATGATGATGCAGGGCAGTTCGATCGTGACTGCCGCGCAAGGGGCTGGTGTTCGCTTGCTCTCGAGCAGGGCCGACACACTGGAGTATCTGCAGAGGCGTCTTGAAATTGTTTGCCAGCCACAAATTTTGCGAGCCGGCACATTACTCGCTGTCGTTGAAGCGATGAATTCGAGGGAGCTAACCGAAAACTCAATCTCGCCCGCCGATCTTCTGACATGGGTCGAACGCGTTTGCAATCGGAGCGGTGTTGTTGCGGGCCCCGATGAGATCGTCAGGGCCGTAGCACACCTCGCGGACGTCGGGCTCATGCTCTTCGTCCAAAACGACCTGAACGCAGACGCTTCAGAGTTCATGCGCACTCGCAGCCTGTTTCTGGCAGCTGTGCCCAATGTGATCCTCCATTCAGTCCTGTGGACAGTGCTAAGCTCGTCTTCTGACAGGCAGGAGCTCTCGAATACTCTCCACGACATTGCCGGAGTTTTCGTTGATTCTGAACGCACCTTCGAGTCATCGGGGACTTTGCAGGAAGGCATAAGTCAACTGATTGACTCGATCAGTCGAACCGGTTTTGTCTATCAGCCGTGGCAGATTGCCTGCTATGTGACGGCACTTCGCACAAAACCGTTTGTGATTCTGGCTGGAGTTTCGGGAACGGGAAAGACGAAGCTTCCGCGCCTGATTGCCACGTTATCTGGAGCGTCTGAACCTGTCCGTGTTGCTGTACGGCCCGACTGGACCGACAGCTCAGACATACTCGGCTATGTCGATCTGCAGCACCAGTTCAGACCGGGACTTGTGCTGCAGCAGCTGCGGCGGGCATCCAGCGATGTGATGAGCTTCCATACGTGTATTTTGGACGAAATGAATCTGGCCCGTGTTGAGCACTATCTGGCTGAGTACTTGAGCGCTGTGGAGGAATGTGTCCCGTGCCCGGGAGGTGGATTCCAGTCAACCAGCTTGCTGGCGCATATCGCTGGCGAAGATAACGCTGAATGGGCGACTCAGGTTTTACCACCTAATTTCGCAGTGGTCGGCACTGTGAACATGGATGAAACGACACAGGCATTCAGTCGCAAGGTTCTTGACCGTGCCTTTACCATCGAATTGTCAGATATTGACCTTCAGATGATGGGGCTGATCGATGCGGCGAAATGCGACGCAGAGCTCCAGCGATGGCCAGTTTCATGGTGGACTGCACGCTATCGACGTATCAGCGACGTTTCTGAGGAGTGTCGCGGGTTTGACAGCATTCTGGATCGAGTCATCCGAGTCCTGACGCTGGCCAACACGGTGCTGATTCACGCTCAGATGCAGCTGGGTTACCGTACTCGTGATGAGATTGCCTTATTCATGCTCAACGCCGCTGATGTTCAGGAGAGTTTCCGGACACTTGGCGGCGAAGCGGTTGATCCACTCGACCTCGCTTTGATGATGAAGGTCCTTCCGCGTCTGGTCGGCAGCAGTCAGCTGATGCGTCAGATACTGGCTGGTCTTATCGACCTTGCTCAGACAGGCATATCCGCTGATGCGGATACGGATGCCAGCCCGACAGTCGTGAGATGGGAATCTCTTGGCCAGCAGGCTGCCTTTCGAGGTGCCGCCTTTCCCTACACCCTTGCCAGATTGTGCTTGATGCATCAGCGTCTGGAACGGGAAGGGTACACTTCCTTTTGGTTGTAATATGCCCGCACTGTTTTGCCTGCAAACCTCGTCTTTTCAGCTTGACTGGCACGAGATTACTCGAAGTCAGCGCGAGCCTTCAGAAGTGCGCGCATCGCATTTTTCCGTGCGAGTGGTTTCTCGCGTCTGTCGTCTGGAGGACGGTTCATGGAAATCCGCTCCTGATGGACTGAGGACCCAGTTTGGCATCGCTGTCGGACCGGCGTTGAGGGAGGAGACAGAATACCAGATTTACCTGCGAACGCGCGGGACCTCGCGGTCAGTGCAACTTCTGCATCGTGATCCACAAATTCGTCGGAACCTGGTCTCACAGGAGCAGAACCATGTTGTTCATGGTCTGCTCAATTTTCGCGGTCAAATCGGCCGAACAGAATTCACCGTTCTCGTGGATGAACGCCCGCACCTCATACTGGAACTCGAAGTTTTTCCAACGAAACTCGACTACCAGACCGATTTCCTTGAAATTCTCGGTGACCTTCAGGTGCACGCGAGGAGCCTTGCGTTGGAGTATCTTCGGGCGACCTATCTGCATGGGAGGCAAATTGCAGCCAGGAAGCCATCAGAACTCGAATGGCTGTTGATTCTGCGTGGATGTATTGAATCGCTTGATAAAGCCATCGCATATATTGCCCAGCGGCCACGTCGACGTTTGGAGCAAACGCAGCAGATGATTCGGGCCGAACGCATTCGGCGGGTGGATTCCGTTGTTCGACAGCAGTTACGACGGGGGGCGGGAAGCGGCACGTCAGCAGAAGTTGGTGGGTTGTGGATGCGAGAAAAAATCATGGCGGCGCCCCATATCGCCACGCTCGATACTCCCGAACACCGCTGGCTGCGATGTCAGCTTGAGCAGATCCAGCGGCAGCTGACAGGGCTGATCAACGCTGTCGCAGAAGTTGCAGAATCTGAACGACAGTCAGCTATTCGGTCAGAACTCGCTGCGTTCCGCCAGCGTGTCGCCTGGATGCTCAGAACTGAGCCGATGACCGCTGCCCGCAGCAGCGAAATGGCTGACCTGCAATCACTTCAGCTTCAGCAGGCTCCCGGATACCGAGAGGCATCGCAGGCGTGCCGGGCACTTCGTTTGGGACTCGCACTTGAAGGCGACTCGCTTCGTCTCAGCGTCAAGGATCTGAGCACACTCTATGAAAACTGGGTCTACATCGAAGTGCTCCGGATCATCCAATCCCTTGTCGGGAAGCCTGCCACCGGCATCGATGTACTGCCACCGGGTCGAATCGGTGTCAGTCAGGTACTTGCGAAAGGTCGGCAGAATTCGGTCTGCTTCAATCCCGGAAACGGGCGAAAAATCGAGGTCATCTACAACCCACAGTTCCACAACCCAGCTGCGATGCTGATCCCACAGCGCCCGGACATACTCATTCGTCTGACCCAGCCAGGCTGGCCCGCGGTACAAGTTATTCTTGATGCGAAATACCGACTTGAAAACTCACCCGAATATCGGCGGCAGTTCGGATCTGCAGGGCCACCCTCAGACGCTGTCAACGTGCTGCATCGCTACCGTGACGCAGTGCTCGAAATGCTGCCGGACGAGCACGGAGTAAGGACAGCCAAACGCAGCGTCGTCCATGCCGCAGCAATCTTTCCGGGCTCTCCGGACGTCTGTCGTGAGTTTCGCCAGAGCCGTCTCTGGGCTGCCCTTGACCGTTTGGGGATTGGCGCGATTCCCGCACTCCCGCACGATCGCTCATTGCTTGAAGAGTGGCTGCACAGGATTCTTCGCGAAAGTGGCTGGGAAATCGCAGAGCGACTGGTTCCACACACCACAGAATCCTCACACCGAGACTGGCAGAAGGCATCGCAGGAGCCTGTGCTGATTTCGGTGATCGACTCCAAAGACTGCACGGAACGCTTTGCCTGGCTGCAAAGCAACCGCTGTTGCTATGTCAGAATGCCCACACGACCCCATCGGCATTTTCGTGTCTCGCGAGTCGCCTTCTACTGTCCGCGTCCGATCGAGAAGACACCTGCAATCAGCTACGCGGCCGATGTGCTCGACACAACCGTAGTAAGCCGCAGCGAAATCAACACACCCTGGCCTTCACGACACGCCTCTGATCAGACCATGATCCTGTATCGCCTCGGTCCCATTCTCAGACTTTCCCGTCCCATCCTGCATACGGATTCGACAGAGACATCGTTTCGTGGAGATCGATGGACCACACGGCTGGCACTCGACCGAGCCATTAGTTCAACGGAGATTGCACTTGAAACAGCATCGGAATGGAGACTTTATGAGGGCCTTCGATCTCGGGGCGTTGACTTTCGCCTTCGCCTGCATGCCATCAGCCACAACGACGAATCCAGTGAACGAGGCCGTGTCTGGTTTCTGCTGAATGACCAGCTCCGCGTTCGGTTTGACGGTGCTGATGGTTTTCTTGTCACCGCTGGACAGACGGAACGATGGCTTGGTCTGCCTGAGGTCCTGAAGAATGCGGAAGATGCCATGAAATGGCCGCTGGGTCAAGATCCGTCGTAAATCAGTGCGTTGAGTGTGTCAATTCCGTACAGGGTACGCGGATTGTCGTTGCAAACAGGTCTGATGGGGTGAAATTCGGATGCAGGCCAAACGGCAAACTGAAGGGTTGAGGCGTTGCAGGACTGCGCCATCGAGAATCCTCAAAATCTGCCCGAGCTTTTCGGTGGCGGACGGGACGTGTCGTGGCTGGCGTTGAACGCGTTCGCGCGTTCATCCTGCGCAGGGCGTGGGGGTGCGCAAGGTCTGGGTGTGGGCAGGGTCTGGGCAGAGTGTAGAGCCCCTCACCCCCGTCCCCTCTCCCCGCGGGGAAGAGGGGGGATCAGGTCTATGAACTCCGCGTTAATCACGACATCTGTCGCGGTTTCTGCTGTGAGCGGGATGGTGGGATAGTCCGGGTTGATCGGTTGCAGCTCGATTGTCTGGTGTTCCCAGCCATCGGCCGTCTGCGTTTTTTTCGAGTGATAGCGTTTGACCGTATAACGCCCGCCTGTTTCTGCTGAGGATTCTGTTCGCAGCTGCACCAGCAGCAGTCGCCCCTGACGACTCCCGGCGGGACAGGGGCGGAAGAGGCACCAGGCGGCGTTGGGGATTCGCGGCTGCATTGACTGGCCATGCACCTGAGCGACAAACATGCCGGGTTGCAGCTCGCGGCCGGAAATCGGAACCCAACCCTGAATCTCCGGCGAGGATTCCGGGCCCCAGAATCCCGCCGCAATGCCAAGATCATACACTGGCACCCAGCGCTTGTATTGTTCTGCTGCGGCCACCTGGCGTTGAAATCCCGGCGGCTGTTCTGCTGCAGGGGAAACCATTCTTGCGCCCGCGGTGGTTGTCGTCAGCGATTCTGTTGCCACAGGCTCTGCCAGCCATCCATCAGTCTGCTTCCGAAATCGCACACGAAACTGAGTGCCTGGCAGGCCTGCATTCGGACCGAACCACGATCTCAGCAACTGCGGAAGCTGATTCCCGGACGTGTCTTTGGGGCTTGCGACGTTGCAGGCCACCTTCACGCAGCGAAAGACCCAGCACTGGCCGTCCGGCAACTGCACGTCAACAGGCCCTGCCGGTCGTCCCGGCATTTTTTCGACTGCTGGCAAAAACAGAATTGGTTTTCCGTTGACATGCGAAACAACAGCCTCCCACACCATTCCCTCACCCTGCGGTTCCCCTTCCAGTCCCCGACTGGCGCAGTAGGCGGCG
>JBJTOP010000219.1:0-8239 GCA_046074645.1 Planctomycetaceae bacterium
CGCCGCTGCGGCTTTTTCTGCGGCCTTCTGACGCATGATCTCGATTGGTGAGAGCTTCACTGCCGCAGCCGGGGATGAAGCGGGCGGTGGTGGCTCGACTGTTCCGTCAGCGGTGACGGAGGGTAGAGTGGGGGTTGCAGCAGTCGCTCCGCCTGCCGCCGCTGCGGCTTTCTCGGCGGCATTCTGACGCATGATCTCGATTGGTGAGAGCTTCACTGCCGCAGCCGGGGGTGAAGCCGGTGGTGATGACTCTGCTGCTCCGTCAGCGGTGACGGAGGATAGGGCAGGGGTTGCAGCAGTCGCTCCGCCTGCCGCCGCTGCGGCTTTTTCTGCCGCCTTCTGACGCATGATCTCAATTGGTGAGAGCTTCACTGCCGCAGCCGGGGGTGAAGCGGGCGGTGGTGGGGTACCCACCTCAGCAACGCGGACTGAGGGCAACGCAGGGGGGGCAGCAGCGGCTTTGCCGGCTGCCGCGAGGTTCTCAGGATTGTTTTGCGATGCTGTTACCGGGCCGTTCGCTGAGCCACTACTGGCTGCTGTCTTACCAGGCTCCTGAGCTCCCTGTGGAAGCTCAGAGTAGATCCGTGCAAGAAGTTCAGGGAAATCACCCTCGAATCCAACAGCCTTCAGTTCTGATTTGCTGATTTTCGCCATCGCCCAGAAGAAATCCCGAACTGCTGGCGGCGAAATCTCCTGGAGCAACAGCAGCTTTCGGGCATTTTTCTCGCCTCTGGCACCCTCTCCGTTCATCAGCCTGTGGTAAGCATCGACGGTCCGTTCCGCAGAGTCACGAAGATGCGGTGAAGGAGCACTCAGCTGACGTTCGCAGATTGCAGACAATCTGACGTCACTCAAAAACGTCAGCCGGTCGCAAAGCCAGGGAGCCTGCGGTTCAAATGTCTCCAGCGGAACGCTTTTCCAGAGAAGTCCTGGGAGAAACTGGTGCACAGCAAGTCCAAAAAAACCGGAAATGGCAACACAGGCGAGGCTGTACCAGAGCGCCTGCTCAAGCAGTCCACCCCAGGAAAAATTGGAGTGAAAGAGAATGAATGGGATGCAGAGCGTTCCCAGCCAGAGGTGACCCTTCATCCAGAATCTGGCACTGCCAAGCGGCAGATGACGCAGTGCGCGACGGCCGCCAAGCAGTCCCGCAAAGAGCATCATCGCGGTGCCGATGATCCCGAAAACTAATCCGGAGAAGCTGCCGCCTGAAGGTCCCGCTGTGGATGAACCCAACGAGATTATCCAGCTGATGGTGGCCGCAATGAGGCTGATCAGCGAAAACAGAGCCCAGTTGCGGTGGGAACGGTCAAGCAGCACAGGACGGTTCCTTTAATCCGTTTCAGCGGTCAAAAAACTTTAAGCCCTCAACCCGAATCGCTGCGTCATGCGGGCAGGCATAAACACAGGCCGGGCTGCCGGAGGTTGTTGAACGACACTGGTCACAGACCACAGCCCGCTCCTGAACGGATCGAAGGACATAGCCGGGGCCGAGCAGCCTCAACAGTTCAGGGTCGGCGTCCAGCGGCTTATCGAGCAGATCCATCTGGATCGAACCGTAGGGACACTGATCGGCACATTTACTGCAGCCAATGCAGTGATCAGAAATTCGTATCTCTCCGCTCCCGCCCCGATTAATGGCCCCTACTGGACAGCCAATCATGCAGACCGGGTCATAACACTGACGACAGGTAACCGGAATCAGGTAACGCCCCTCGAATCGGGGACCATCAAGGTACAGCCGTGTTCGGCCGTCCTCGTGCGCATCGACACAGGCTTTCACACATTCCTGACAGCGAGTGCAGCGGTCGAGATCAATCACCATCAGCGACTGGCCCCACGCAAGACCAAGGGACTCGAAGTCCGCCGTTTGACTGGGGGCACGAGCTGACACGGCTGAAGAGAGCACGGAGAAATCGTGCAGTCGTCTCTGAGCAATCACCTGCTCGACATGGTCCCGGAACGGTGCTGAACGAGCCTTGAGTTGACGCAGTACTTCCCCGCGGATCTTCACGGCCTCAACACGCTGCGGGACGATGTTTGCCTGAGTCGCCAGCTTCTGGCCGGATGACGGATGAGTAAATGCGAGGCAGGTAGCGGAACGCCGCTCACTGCAGATCACCGCGATTTCGCCAATAATCTCGCCGCGGCCCGCATAAGACAGCGTTCTTCGATCAGTCAACACCCTTGATCGCTTGTGCAGACCGGTGGGGCAGAGTCGTTCCAGGAGCAGACGATTAAAAATCCGGACTTCAAGCTGCCACCAGTCCGCTGGCTTATCCTGAAAGTCCTGAAAAACTGCCGCGTGCTCCTCCAGTCCCGACTGTTCAAGCACCTGCGGAATGTCGCGGCCCAGAGTTAAATGCAGCTGTGATGACTGCATCCAGCAGTGCAGCAGCCGCCCCAGAGCGTTTTCATCCAGTGATGTCAGAGGGAGAGAACGGAAATTGGCTGCCAACAAACGCGCGAACTCGTTCCACACTGCCCCGGCAATCCCGGAACGCCCATCCAGCGACTGCAACTCCCCAGCCAGCGCTGCCCCGCTCGTGATTTCCGTTCGGCCAGGCAAACACCCAAGACCCCGCGAAACCTTGACCACGCCGTTGCGTATCACGTAACAGCTGTCCGCGACCACGTCGAACTCGTCAAAAATAACGTCCCCTGCCTTGAATTCCACTAACTCCAGTTGCGGTGCCAGCCATTTGTAATCGTCGTCGCTGAGTATCCGAAACAGCGGCAGACTCCGAACCTGGTTCTCCATCACCCGCGCCCGATACACTTCGTCCATCCGGCGACGATAGTCAGCGTTTGACCTCAATGCGTCCAATGCATTGCGCACCATCTCGATCACATATACCGGCTCGTCTGTCGTTCCCTCCGTTGTAATCACGGTTGCTGATCGTGGTGCACGATTCAGACAACTCATCTCTCCAAACAAATCCCCCTCAAACATCGGCGCGCTGAGCGTTCCGGCACTCAGATCCTGAGGACCATCATTGGGAATGTAGTCGGGCACTCCGCGCCGTCGACGTGATTCCGCAGCACGCGACAACAAACCACGCAAACGGTCCCGGATTCCTCGCCTTGTTGGGCGGTCAGAGGCTGTCAGAATTCGCGCCCGAGCAACCTCACGAATACTCGCGGAGATCCCTGAAGCTATCGCCTTTTCTCGCTCCGTACTCAACTGAAGAATCTCGTGATCCAACTGCTGAGCCCTGCGAATTCGATTCGGCCCCTCCAACTGCTCCCGCTCTCTGAGCTCCTCCAGAAACTCCGAGCTCCATTCTGCACTCGGCCCCGCCGAAATCGCCTCAGTCACCGCTCTGGACTCCGCGTCCACTGCTCGCCGAAGCGCCCGCAGCACATTCAGGGCATCTTCCCGACTGAGTATCTGAAAGGCTGTTCCGCCCGCTTCACCCTGGTGACACAACACCCGACCACGACGACAACGCCGCAATATCATCGCCCCAGGAAAATTCTCCGGCCCGGGCTTCATACCACTGAACGGCGAAACGCGACGCAATTCCTGAAGCTCGTAAACCCCCAGAAGCTCATCACACGGCTCCGGAGCTTCCGCCACCTCGCGAATATCGATCGGTATGTTCACGATCGTCAAGAGAAAACACCTCCAACTATCCACAGCGCAAAAAAAAACTCGGGGTGCAGAACACCCCGAGTGACTGTCCTGAACTATTCACCTTCTTCCGGGTAATCCGGAAGGCCGGTCTGCAGGTAAATTCGAATCAACCCCGCCAGACCGTCAACTTCCAGACGACGGTAGGCCGACAAACGGTGCTTCTCGACAGTCTTCACGCTGATCCCCAGACGATCTGCACACTCTCGCGAAGACATACCAATCGCCGCCATCGCCGCGATCTCCTGCTCGCGAGGTGACAAACGGTCGAAAATCTCCCGCGCTTCCTCTCGAAGATTGCACCACTCCTCAAATTCCGCCTTCAAAGTCGCTTCCGACTCGGCAGTTTCCGCCTTCTTTGGAGCAGAAGTCTTTCCGCCCGTGCTGTGCTTGCCTGAATACGCCATGGAATTATCCCCTTCGTGTCTGCAGGAGGCTCTTCCGGAGCCACCGTTAAATGGTTTAAAAACCCTTTTGCCAAAGCTTCAATGCAGATGCCGCACACATTCAAAATGAAGACGCGACAACCACCCCAAAACCACAGCCAGTCTCTGTTATACCCGCCCAGGCCGCAACCGCGTATGCATCTGCCACCCGTGGAAATTCCTGTTGCCACTCAGCGTTGCTCGCCGGTGCTCTCATCCCCGCACCGGCAAAGTCTACAAAAAATCAATCAAAAATAAACTGATCGACATTTCGAACTCCTTTCACATCACTCTTCCCCTCCCAGGACGTTCTGTCCACCAGGTATTCCTCTGACCTGCATTTTTCCGGCAAATCTGAGAGAAATTGCGGGGTAAACAACAACAGAATGAATTTACTGAGTGTACAGGAGAACACGCTTGTTCGCGGCAAAGTAACCAGAACAGTCCAAGATGACAATCAATTGATAAAAAATCCTGTGTTTTCGCGTTTTTCTCAAAATCCGCCACGAAAAAATAAATTTTTGATGTTTGGAATATGGCATGCAGACGAATTCCAGCCCCATGCAGCTCCTCGTTACCGGAGGCGGTGGCTTTCTCGGTCTCTACATCGTCGAACAACTCCGAAAACAAGGACACGCCGTCCGAGTACTCTGTAGACGTTATTACCCGGCCGTCGCAGATTCCGGCGCGGAAATCATCCAGGGAGACATTCGTGATCCCGATGTGGTGCTCAATGCCTGCCGTGGCGTCGAAGCCGTCTTCCATACCGCTGCCATCCCAGGCGTCTGGGGCTCCAAAGACCTGTATTTCAGCACCAATCTTCAGGGAACTCTGAATGTTCTCAATGCCTGTCGCAGCCAGAAAGTCGCCAGACTGATCTACACCAGCTCCCCAAGTGTGGTTTTCGATGGATCCGATCACCTGAACGCCGATGAATCACTGCCGTACCCCACACGCTGGCTCTGCCACTACCCGCACTCCAAAGCACTCGCCGAACAGTCTGTGCTCGCAGCCTCCGGTCGCCACGGACTTCTCACCTGCGCACTTCGCCCCCATCTCATCTGGGGGCCCCGCGATAATCACCTCATTCCAAAACTGCTGCAGGCCGCTCGCAGCGGTCGCTTGCGTCGCGTCGGTTCCGGCCAGAACATCGTCTCCGTCTCTTACGTCGAAAATGCCGCGACAGCCCATCTGGCCGCCGAACACGCTCTGAGAACCACCGGGAAACCGGCCGGGCGAGCCTACTTCATCAACGAACCCGACCCCGTCAACCTCTGGAACTGGATTGACCTGCTGCTGAGCCTCGCTGGATTGCCGCCGGTTCGTCGTCACGTCAGTCTGCGCACCGCATGGACCGTCGGCAGTGCCCTCGAAATGATCTGGACTCTGCTGAAATTGAAGCCGGATCCACCCATGACGCGGTTCGTCGCAGCACAACTTGCCGGCTCACACGCCTACAGCATCGCTGCCGCTGTCCGCGATTTCGGCTATCAAACCCACGTCACCATGGAAGAAGGGCTCAGGCGACTCCAGCCCGAACTTGACCAACTCGCTGCCATTGCGCCTCACCAATAAAAACGCCCGCAGAAAAATCTGCGGGCGGCGACGATTCACAAGCAGAGTCCTGAAGGGACTACTCCACTTCGTAGTCCTTCTGCAGCACGTCGAACGCATCAGTAATCTGCGATTCGTTCATGCCACCAGCTCGAACAATTTCAGTACTTGCAGTCTTGTTGCCGGTTAACTCAGTGGCCGATGCACTGATTCGGCCAGCTGAGTCGTAAGCGTAGGTGATCTCAATCGGAGAACCTTTGGGCAGATTGGACGGCAAGGCCGTGATTCGAAAATCGCCGATGAGTTCACAGGCTGCCGGATCTACTGCATCACCCTCAAGAATCTCCACATGGATTCGCTGCTGGCCGTCAGTGTTGGTTCCGAACTTCTGCTTCACATTGTGCGGAACCGGCGTGTTTCGAGGGATCATGATGTGGTTGATTTTGCGAGTCCGGTCGCGGGGGTCGGTGATCTTGATTCCGAGCGAATGTGAATTGACGTCAGTTGTTCGCACTGCTCGCAAACGCTTCTGAAGAGCCTCCACCACGCCACCGGAATTTACGCCGTGACGAGCCTGCAGAATTGCCGCGTGAATCGCTGCACCCTCCGCCACCGCTCGCTCCGGCGCCAATGCCCGGGATGGTTCCTTCTTACATACCTCGCGAAGCATTTGCTCCACCACAGGCATGTACGTCGAGCCACCTACGAGGACGATTTCATCGAGCGACCCCGGTGCAACTCCGGCCTGCTGCAGCACCAGCTCAGTGGTGTCCTTCGTTCGCTGAAGCAGATCCGCAGTCATACGCTCATAGTCAGTTCTTGAAACAGACACTGACAACGTGTTGCCCTTGTAATAAACGGTGATCGGAACCTGAGTCTTTGAGGACAAGTCGCGCTTGGCGTCTTCTGCCTCCTGCTGAAACGTCAGCATCGTCTCGGGGTCCTCGGAGGGATCCACTCCAAACTTCCGCCGAAACTGCTCAACCAGATGATCCGACAGTCGCTTACTCCAGTCGAGCCCCCCAAGCATCACGTCGCCGTCGGTAGCCAGAACCCGGAAACTGGTTGGCGTATATCGAACAACAGTCACGTCAAACGTACCACCTCCGAGGTCGTAGACCATGATCGTCTTCTCGTCAGCCCTGATATCCGTCCGGCCGAATTCGCCACGTTGCCACGCGTAGGCCAGCGTCGCCGCAGTGGGTTCGTTGATGATGTCAATGACATTCAGACCAGCGATTCTGCCGGCGTCCTGAGTCGCTTTGCGGCGGACGTCGTTGAAGTAATAGGGGACCGTGATCACCGCGTTCGCGATCGGTCCGATCACCTTCTCTGCATCCTGCTTCATCTTCTTCAGAATCAACGCAGAAATAAACTCCGGTGACAGCTTCTTGCCCTGGTAAACAACGTAGAAGTCCTTGTTTCCATCTCTCGCTTGATCGCCTCAACGATCGACTTTGGATCCGCCACCGAGATGCGTTCGAATGATGGACCCACAACAACACGGTCCTCGTCCAGTAATACCACAGACGGCGTAATCGGCCGGTTGTCTGCGTTGGGAATCACCATCGGATTCCCGTCGTTATCCAGCATCGCAATCGCACTGTAGGTGGTTCCAAGGTCTATCCCGACCGTGTGCCCTTCAAGAAACTTCATTTCGCCCCTCGGTTCTCAAAAAAAATGCCGGACAGGTATGCACACCGTGATTCGCCATTCTCGCAACCAACCCGCGCCGAATCAAGCGGCCACTGTCCAAATTGCAGGCAATCTGTCAGCCGGTCTGATTTTGACGCTACTCCCTCGAAATCACTGGAAGCCACGAACACAGGTATTGAGCTCGTGGAATCGCAGATTCTGCCAACTGCTCAGCAATCGACGGCTCCCGCTGCCAAACCCCCAGCAACGCATCAACCAGCCCCGGCGTCGATCGGTATTCAAAAGTCTCCCAAACCTTTAATCCAAGTCGCGCCGCCAGAGCCGCCACCGCGTCCTCCTGATAGCCAATCTCATCGATCAGGTGATTTTCGAGGGCCTGCCGGGCTGTGTAGATTTGACCAGTTGCCAGTTTTCGGACCGCAGCGTCGTCAAGGTCGCTCCGACCCTCGTCAATCACCCCCACAAACCGATCAAAGGCATCCTGCAGGATCGCATCCCAAACCGTCGTTTCCTGCTGCGTCAGATCGCGAAAAGGGCTCAGAGAATCCTTCAAAGGTCCCGTCACCAGCGGCTCCACTTTGATTCCCGCACGCCCAGCCAGCTCTGCGACGTTGTAACGCGGCACAATCACCCCGATCGACCCCGTCCATGTCGTGGGCTCGGCAAAAATTCTGCCCTCCGTACCAGGTGCCACCGCGATGTAATAGCCACCGGAGGCTGCCATCCGCTTCATTGAAACGTAGACCGGTTTCTTCTCCGCCAGCTCCCGTATTCGCCGATGCAGCTGATGGCTGTCCGCCACAAACCCTCCCGGACTGTCAATCGCCAGCACCACCCCCCGAACTGTCTCGTCCTCCTTCGCCCGCTTCAGCAATCGCAGCCACCTCTCCGTAAACGGCGGCCCAATCGTCCCGCTGAATGAAATCACGGCTATCCGATCTGCTGCGCCCGCCTCGCCATCCAGGATAAC
>JBJTOP010000220.1:0-1952 GCA_046074645.1 Planctomycetaceae bacterium
ATGTCCGCTGATCGAGCAAGTTTCATGACGGCGTTCCGAGTAATGCCTTCAAGAATTCCGGCATCGGGCTGCGGTGTCCTGAGCGTCCCACGCTTGACAATGAAGATGTTATCGCCAGTGCACTCGGCGACTTCTCCGTTGTGATTGAGCATCAGTGCTTCGACAGTGCCGGCGTCCGTACCTTCGATCTTGGCCATGATGTTGTTGAGGTAGTTGAGCGATTTAATTCGCGGGCTGAGCGCTCCTGGGTGGTTGCGGATAGTGGCCGCAGTGACGAGCTTCATGCCGGTACGGTAGAGCTCTTCCGGGTACATGGAGATCGTGTCGGCGATAATGATGACCTGCGGATTGGAGGTGCGACGGATGTCGAGCCCCAGTGAGCCGGCTCCGCGAGTGACCACAAGACGGACGTATCCGTCCACAATGCCGTTGGCCCGGACCGTGTCTTCAACCGCCTGCACCATTTCAGAATTCGTGATGGGAATCACGAGCCGGATGGCGAGCGCGCTCTCATACAGCCGGTCAATGTGTTCCTGCAGCAGAAACACTCGACCACCGTAAACCCGAATGCCTTCGAAGACACCGTCGCCGTAGAGCAGACCGTGGTCAAAAACGCTGACCGCCGCCTGATCGGAAGGAACCAGTTTGCCAGCAACATAAACCTGCCTGGACATGATCGGGGTGCTTACTGCAGAGTGGTGCGGGAAGAGTAAAGGTTGGCACGACAAACGAATTCTACAGAAAAACGGGGCAAATCCAGCGCAGAAATGGATCCGAACCCAGGAATGGCGATGGGTGTCGTCAGGAACAGCGGAAATTCCGGGAGATTCCCACAACTCTGAACCCTCGTCACTCCCCGATGTTTCCTTCCCGCTGCGCCCAAACACATCTAAAAACCCCCGCTTCCACTTGCGAAGCTCGTTTCTCGCGATACATTGCACGCGCAATGCCGGAGTGGCGAAATGGCAGACGCGCCGGATTCAAAATCCGGTAGGCCTAAAAACCTGTGTGGGTTCGAGTCCCACCTCCGGTAGTTGTTGTTGGTTTTTCTGCTATGTGGTGCGGCGGTGGTTCAACCCCCAAAAGTCATGCCCCACGACGACTCCCACAACCCCTTCGCCGCCCCGCAAGTGGACTCGGTCCCTTTGCCCGTGCTGGACGCAAACGATCCCTCCGATTTCATCCTGCAGGATGACATTGTCATCTGTGGCCCCTTGTTCGTGCTCCCCCAAATCTGCTGGAAGTCAGGAGCAACACAAGACCTTCAGAAGGTGCAAATCAGGATCGAACAGGCCTCTTTTCGCTTCAATTCCCGACCAATTGAGGTGGTCGGCTACGTCTCAAAGTCACAGCGGCAAAAGGATTTCCGGCGAGGAATTCGGCTGGGGCTGCTGCTTCTGGCCGGGCTGGCTCTTTTTACCACCCCCGTCATCACAGGGCCGCCTGGGGGTGGGCGATTTTTTCAGCCCGCAACCGCCGCACTGCTGGTGATGACCGGTATTGTTCTGATTTGCACGTCCGCCGTACTGCTGGCAACAGATCGCCCCGTTGTGCGACGCTGGCGCCGTCCCAATCTCCACTACGTTCACGGACTGCCACCCAGCCTGCTCAAACAGCTACGAACCCTCGCCGCTGACCGACGCGCGCCGCCAGTTACCGCGGCTGGATCGCCAGCGCACTGACGCCCGAAGTGGAACGGAGCCCCTGAAGAGATTCTCACATTGTGAACAGAGCAGTCGGCTGCAAATGCTCGCGAAGGATTTCAAGGAAATTGCCTCCAAAGGCACACCAAAGGTGCCATGTACCTCGACAAACGGCGACAAGGTTTTTACAGTGTTGCAAACGTTGTTTGAAAGGTCGTTTATGCCTCGTGTGAATCGGCGTGAAATCTTTTCTGAAACTGATGTTCAGGTGTTCCACACCATCAGTCGCTGCGTTCGTCGCAATCATCT